>JBAPXA010000036.1:0-4348 GCA_049283975.1 Pyrinomonadaceae bacterium
TCGACTGACATTCCATTCTGGT
This sequence comes from Pyrinomonadaceae bacterium, assembly GCA_049283975.1. Taxonomy (GTDB): domain Bacteria; phylum Acidobacteriota; class Blastocatellia; order Pyrinomonadales; family Pyrinomonadaceae; genus PSRF01. The sequence goes on from JBAPXA010000036.1 coordinate 23, forward strand.
CCGAGTAATAAAGAAACCCAGCTTCGGCTTTGTACGCTTGGAAATCGCTTCCGCTGAAAAACTTCTCTTTAAGGCGCTTCGCTTTTGGAATTACTCCCACGTTAATAACAGTGCCAACGGGAACCTTCCAGCCGAGTCCAAACTCGTCGCAGGGACCGGCTTGGAATCCCACCACGGCAATTTCATCATGCAAGTTGTAGAAAGAGGCATAAGAGGTGGACTGCTGAGGAGAACCCAGCAAACGCTCGACATCAGCCCGAGTGGAACTAAGTGGTTTGATGCCTCGCCATTCTTTGGCGACAGACGTGTTTGCTGAGCCCAATCCGGTAAGCAAACCTAGAATGAAAAAGCAGATCGTTCTCATATCCATTTGCACAGGCGGGAACAATCAGCCAGCCGATTCTCTTTCGTCCAATACCTTCTGCCAAATCAATTGAATTTCATCCGGGAATTCAGAATACGCGTGACGGTTGACTTCGATCAGCTCGAATCCCAGAGCTGCATAGAATCTACAGCCACCAACATTGATGTTCTGCGTCTCCACTTTAAAGTGCCGGCAGCTTTTCACACGCGCCCAGTTTTCAGCCTGGCGCAATAAAGCTGTGCCCACGCCCCGACCACGAATTTCGGGTAAGACGCGAATGTCCCAGATGACTGCCAGATCATCCCGTCCTTGCAACATGGTTAGCTCCGGTGTGCGCACGGCAACGATTGCACCACCAACGTACACATCGTTCAGCAGCGCCCTAAACAGGCGCCAGTTTGATAAGTCGAAGCGCCTGGCCCAGTCCGTTGGCCGTTCGCCTGCGATTGCGTCGTAGTCCTTCACGTAAGGGACGCTGAGGTGACGTTCTGACAGAATGAACGTTCCGGGAGTCTCGAAGTCTTCAGTGACATCCAGAAGCGAGCGCACCTCGAAGGCAATGGTGATCGTGGCGTACTCCGTGAGGTCGGTCAGATCGTGTTCGGTAACTTCAATCGTCATCTAAAGAAACTGGATGAGTGATTAATGAGTCCGACTTATTAAAGCTTGACTCGATCCTTTTGTCCGGAACCAGCCACATCAGTGCCGCCGCCACGTAAAGCGCCTCGGAGATCCAATGATTGACGAAAGCCAGGAGTATCGCTGCGAGATAGATTAGTGGCGAGAGCTTTCCCTTGAAATCGTTACCAATCGCGGCTTTCAGTTTAGAGTCAGCGCCTTGTTGCGAGATGATCGTGCTTTGCAGGACGTAGTAAGCGATCGCCGCTGCAAGCAGCACCGCGCCGTAGGCTGCAGTGGGCAAAGGCGCAAAATGATTTTCGCCCATCCAGCCAGTCGCGAAAGGGATCAGCGATAGCCAAAACAGGAGGTGCATGTTCGCCCACAGAATCTTGCCATTGATCTGGTCAGTGGCGTGGAGCATGTGGTGATGGTTGTTCCAGTAGATCGCCAGGTAGACGAAGCTGAGCACGTAAGTTAAGAACACGGGGAGCAGGGGCCGAAGCGCTTCCCAATCTGTTCCATGCGGGATCTTCAGCTCCAACACCATGATGGTGATCAGGATCGCAATTACACCATCGCTGAATGCTTCGAGTCGCCCTTTTCGCATTAGACCTCTTTCTATTTCACAACTGGAAGTTGACGTGCGACGCCCATCGGTAACAGGCGGCGCTTCAAGTAGCCGCTCAAGTCACCGGCGGGATTGGGAGCTGTGCCTCAAAAGTAGCCGCGAGAAAGTCCGACGCGTAGCGTCGGAGGGATTTTAGCCCGGCCTTTCAAGACCGGGATCAAGATCGACGCCGGCCGTGCGTCGCGTCAGCGACGCCAGAACGGGGATGTAATTCATTCGTCGCTATGCGATCAATCTCCTCAACTTCCTGAATTGCGAAAGAGGACTTAAGGACAGGTGCACTCTGCGCCCTTGCCACCTTTTTGCTCGGCCTGCTTCTCCGCATCAGACAAGTAATCGAATTCACCTAAGACGCATACGTTTGAGCCGCGCGCATTCTTTTGTTGCTCGAGCGTCCGTTGTTCGACCTCAATTTTGTTGTTAGCGCAAAAGACCCGGTACTTTGAGTCTGTCGTCGAACTTGTAGCAGCAAATCCTGACGCGACCAGTAGAGCAATAAAAGTGACGAGCAGCAGTGGGTTTTTGATCCTTTTCATTTTGCAGTCTCCTTATGTTTGAGGTGTTGACGCTTGGGATCGCGGGCGTCCGCCCGCATTACCCTATTTGTTCACTCGAAAAAACCTCGCAGCGTTGTTGTAGAAAATGTCTCGCTTCTGCTCAGCGGTCAGAAAGGTTGCTGATGAAATCCCAGCAACAGCCATCCCGATCGTTTCCGGCCAGACCATTTGATCTGATCCAAACATGATGCGCTTACCAAAGCCCGCTTGCACCAATCGCTGTAGATAAGAATGGAATTCCTTGCGCGGGAGCGCCCAGTTAATCACTGCTACATCCACGTAGACTTGGGGGTGCGCCCACAGGACCGCGATCATCTGATCGATCATTGGCCATCCTGCATGCATCACGTAGAGTCTTAGTTTTGGATGTCGAATTAACACCTCCTCAAGAAGCATCGGATTACTGAGCGCCGCACGATACTTTGGTGAGTCGTCGTATACGACTCCTGGTTTGCTCAGTCCGATGTGGATGCCAACGGGGATGTCGAGCTCTTCAGCCAGGGCGTAAATAATCTCCATCTTCGCATCGTTTGGAGCGATGCCTTCATACTGCGCTCCGATTTCACCCAGTGCCTTTAACCTACCGGCCGCGTGCTCGCTACGCAGAAATTTCAAATCAGGTAAAGCAGGATCATCAAAGCCGTACGACGGTATGATGGCCTCAGGCGCCGCCGTTTTCCAACGCAGAGCCGCGTTATAGTCGTTACTTACGACGCCCTTGACGATGTTGTACTTCCTCATCTCGGCGAAGGTTGCTTCCATGTGAGCCTTTTCAGTGGTGGCGGTCATTGGCTGCCCAGTCAGAGGGTTGGGCACCTTGTGAGTCCAACGGTCATCCTGTGCGTAACAGTGCATGTGAACGTCAATTATTGGAGCGCGCTGCGGCCCAGTTTTTTGACCGAGGGCCGGTAACGCCAGTGCTGTCAGGAAGATCAAGCTAAGAACTTCTCTTTTCATTGCTACCCTCCCCTCAGCTTTGCCGAAGTCGCTTCATTACGATTCGAGGTTTAGAAGATTGCGGACTGGAAATCAGAAAGGCGGAAAATTTCCCTCACCAGGCTTACGGCTTTGTGCTCGTCGAATTCTCCACACGTGAACCAATAGAAACCTTTCATTCTCGCCGGGCTTCAGCCCGGCGGCCCAGTAGCAACAATCATCGGAAACCGTTTAAACGGTTTCCTTTCCTAAAACGACCCTGGCACCGGGCTAGCCCGGTGAGACTGATACGACTATTGCTCTAGCTCTTTTCGATAGACGTTGAAATTTCTCGTGACGCGCGCACCCAGCTTTTCGGCGGTGCGACGCGAGGGCCAGTTTTCATCCATTACTACGGTGTAACTCGCAGACTTGTAACCGCGCTCAATCATCGCGAGGTAACTGCGCGCAGCCAGAGCCAGGTTGACGCCGCGTCCTCGTTGAGTCTGCTTCACACCGATTATCAAGAGCACACCGTGATCGATCGCCTGGAGTAGCCGTTGAAACTCCGCAAAGTTTTCCTCGATATCTTTTCCTTTCAGCGCGTGGAAAGCCTGATTCAGATCCGGCAACGAGTAAACAAACCCCACCGTCTCTCCCTCCGCCTCTGCGAAGAGTGTGAAGTCTGGAATCAAGAAGTCTTTCAACCCAACAGTAAGCCCGCTCATTACGGCTGGCGGCAAGGGCATAAAACCGAAGTGGTTCGCAAAGGTTTCGTTGAAGAGCGTGGTGAAGGTTAAGTTCTCCGTTTCCATATGCTCGAAGTCCCAGGTTCGCAGCGAGACGTCCGCCTGCTCGGCCCGCTTCACCATTCCTCGGTAACGCTCGGCAAGTTCGGGCGTAAACTTAACCTGATATTGCACCACGCCACATTCGGTTCTGAAACCGCCGTTCTTAATGTAGCTGTGATAGTAGGGCGGATTGTAACTGTGAAAAACAGTGGGAACGTAGTTGTAGGCGTCGATTGTGATCGCTAACTGCATCCCGGGCAATAAAGACATTCGCACCGCCTGGCAAGCGCGCGCGCGAAACCAATCGGCGGCCGCACGCAGCAACATTTCGACTGCTTCGTTTTGGTCAGGCAGCGCTTCAAAGAAAACCAGATGGCCCAGTCGTTCTTTCCAGCGCTGGTTGTAGGCCTCGTTGGTAACCGCCGTGATCGTAGCCATCACGCGACCGTC
>JBAPXA010000037.1:0-7806 GCA_049283975.1 Pyrinomonadaceae bacterium
ATTGAGCGAGACTGATCAGATTCTCAGGAGAGCGTCTGATTGCTAGGGCCTGTTCCATAAAGTCAAATCCGGCCTCTGTCTTTCCAGCCAAAACCAGACAGCCTCCCAGACGCCGAAGAGCAGCGTCAAACCCAGGTGCTTCTTGTTGAACCTTCAGGAAAAGCTCCGCAGCCTTATCGAATTCCTGAGCATCCATCGCCTCGGTACCTGCCTTGAAATCGGCAACACTCTTCGGTGCTGACTTTTCAAGTTCTGCCCAAATTGCCTTCTCTTTTTCCATATTTCGGCCTGGTTGGGCTTGCGTTAATGAACCACTGAGAATCAAGAGAAGAAACAGGAGGGAAATTGCTCTTAACATGAAGAGATGAAGTCCTTTCGGGTGGAGTGAAGCTGGATTGCGAGGACGGACCCGCGTAATTCGAGCAACCCGCGCGTTGGGAACAGTAAGAAATCTACTAAGGCTCTTGTACCCGACCTGTCACGCGAATTCAAGAGCCATGTTGACAAAACACGTGACCAGCTCTGGTTAATCGCAGAATTGCAGTTGTTACTTCCACTCACCCACGAGCACAAACGGCGCCCAGTAGTAGGGCGCGCTATATTTCTTGCCGGAGATCATTGCGAGCTGTGCTTCCCGAATCGCGGCGGACGGCGACGGGTTTGGCCCAAGCAGGCGCTGGTAGAAGTCGGTCATCAATTCAGCTGTCGGTTTATCCGCGACCGACCACAGGGTGACGCCGACCGTGGTCGCGCCCGAGTACATGAAGGCCTGGCTCAAACCAATCACTCCTTCGCCACGCTTTACCTTACCCAGTCCCGTCTCGCATGCCGAAAGCATAACGAGTGGGGCGCCAAGCTTAAGATTGAAGACCTCACCCGTCCGCAAAAAGCCGTCGTCGTCGCTCTTGTTTCCCACCAGCGACAACACCAAACCACTAAACTGTGGTCGCATTGCATCGAGTACGCCGTGAGTAGCGACGTGCACCGCGCGATAGTTTTGAATGTCGCGGTGCTTTAGATCCTCCTCATTGGCACCGAGGTCGAGCCACAAGTCTCCCTGCGCGCCGGACGCTTTTGCCAACCGCCCAATCTGTTCGGCTTCGATCCGGGTTCCGGTTAAGCGCGGCAGGGTGAGGGGACTACCAGACTGCGGCGCCAGACCAGTCGCATCCTTCACGGCGCTATCGAGCCCTAGACCGCGGGTCACTTCTGCCCGATTGGCGGTAGATCCCGTTTGCAATCGCGGATCGTTCGCACTGAATACGGGATCTGCCACCAACAAAATATTCCGCCCAACGGGGCGTTTTTGGTCTCTCACGGCGGCTGTAACTGATGCCGACGGGGCGTAACTTACTTTGTTCGTTTTGATCAGGTAATCAAGCGAGCTGTAGTCGCCAGCGCGATCAGTTGTGACTAACGCTTCGAACGGAACGAAGTTCAGCGCGCCATCGGCCACAATAACTAAGCGCCGGTTGCCAATCATGGACGCGGCCGGGGCCAAAGCCACTTTATAGAGCGCGTGTGCAGCCCGGGAGAAGGCTGCTGTGTCTGTGCCCGGGGCCGCGGTGCTAAGGCCCAGTCCTCTCTGTTGGTCGGCTATCGGCACGTCAATCCCGACGTTACGTCTTTGCAATCTCGGAGGAATCAACTGGGCGCGAAGATCCATTGCCAACTGGTCCATGGTCGAACCAGCAGGTAGCTTGAAGAGAGCAGCGTTCTGGCGAGTAATAACCCACAGGTAAGAACTCTGCTCACCAAGGCTGTACTCGAGCAGCGCTGTTTCATCATCCAGAACTCGTCGCTGAACTTCGTCGAGTGTTAAGGCACGCGTATGGACCAAAGAGTTAAGGCGCGGACTGGTGGCCTTTATCTGGTTCTCAAGACTCTCAAACTCAGCGGCCAGTCGTTCCAACTCAGCTTCCAATTCAGTTAAGCTTTGTTGCGGCGTTTCACCAGCGAGCGAAACACCAGTGAGTTGCGCTCCGATCAGTTGCTGGTTCGCGAGATTTTCGCTGCGGCGCTTGATAAGGTCGGGCGGCACTCCGGCCGAAATCACTGCGTGGCCGTCAGCCAACACGTCAAGTAGCGAACGCACTCGCCCCTGTTCCGCGATTCGAAAGCCTTCAGCGGTGAATCGTAATGAACTTCCTGTTGCAGCCGTTGGGTCATTTCCCTGTGCGGCCAACGCCATTTCGGCGTTCAGCGCTGCAGCTTCCTCAAAAACCTGAGTGGTAGTTGAGAGAAAAGTCGTTCGTGCTTCATGGCCGCGGATACTTCCTTCCACGACCGCTTCGATGCCCACCAGGGCGTCGCGATAAGCATTTTGTGCGTCAGTTTGTAGCTTTACAGCGCTTTCTTGTGTTTGATGGGAGGCATGAGCCGCGCGTCGATCGGAGGGATCAGTGTGTGTTCGCAATCGCGTTGTCGGAGCGCGCTGAGACAAGGCCCAAAGAGTCTTGCCCAAACCGACCTTCGCGGCCCACTCTAGATCAGTTCGACGATCGCGACGCGCGAGTTGAATTGCTTCGTTATATCGAATGCGCGCGGCGGCAAGATCTCCTTTGCGGGATAATACGTCGCCCAGGTTGGTGACTGCTGCGACACGCAAACGCGTGGCTTCCTGACCTCGCGCAGTTGGCGAGGATGCAGCAGCCAGCAAATCTTTGAAGTCTGCTTCAGCAGCGTCGTGTTGGCCCAACAGATAATCAGCTCGGCCTTCTCCGAGTTTGTTTTTCGAATAGGCAAAGAATGTTTTGTGACGAACCATGTCTGTGGGAAAGGGTGGAGCTGCTTGTGATCCGAACTGTGAGAAAACTGCTTTGGCCTCTGCGAAGTTATCCAGCAGCAAATAGGTTTCACCGATCTTGCTTATCATCAAACTCGCATTAACCATTTCTTTGTTTGCAACAAATGCCTGACGCGCACTTTGGAAGTAATCAAGTGCAACCTCGTATTGCCCTTCCTGCAAATACAAATCGCCGAGGGCATCGCTGGTAACACCGATTCCATTCATATCGCCGCCACTCTTGTATGACTTGAGGGCCTCAGACAAAGGGGCCAGGGCAGCGTAAAAATTGAAGTGAGCGAGCAGGTTCCGTCCTTGATTAAGTTTGTCCCTGGCAGATCCTTGATCGCTGGAATCGCTTGGCGTGGGTTGGGTGACAGGACCAACAACCTGGGTGGGCGGGTTGCACATGTCTGCCCACGTGACCGTGGCCGTCACGCCAAAACTGCCGGCCATAATTCCGGTCAGCGTGCGATCCATGGAATAGGTCCCGTCCGGTCGCACTTCCGAAGCACGGATGTTGATGTGTTGTCGATCACCTCCGTCCATTCTGATCACGCTTGGCGAATTATTCTCCAGATCTAAAGACTGGTCTCCGGCAACGCCTCCCAGCCCGAGGACAACCACGCGCAGTGTTGTTGTCTCTCCCCGAATCAGGTTCAGCTTGGGCGCCGACAAATTGATGCCAATGTTTCGAAATGGGCACTGCATTCCCACGCCGTTTTCATGACCTTCGATATTAGTTGGTCCCAGAGAGTCGCTCGCATTTCGCAGGATCAAACTTCTGGGCGATTCAGCCAGGGGCGGCATTATTTTTCCACCAACCTTCACATAATCCTGCGGCGAGAAGATGCCGTTGTTAAGGCCCTTGATTTGAATCAAGCGGCCCTGCTGACCGCCGGTGGGCAGCGTGAATCCTGAGGGACTTGGTGGCGGTGTTGCGGATATCGGAATAGATGTAGTGGCTGCGTTCTGACCCCGTTGCAAAAGGGAAATACTCTTTGAGTTCGGGTTGAGGGGACGAGGTATGCTCCAGCTGAATGTCCCGGCTCCGACCGGCGTCTGCTGTCCTTCCAATACAAGCACATGGCTTTTGAGTTCAGCGAGGTTCTGGGCCCGCTCTGACTCATTCTGGCCGGTAGGTTCGGCTGTCACGGTACCGGAGATCGTATCGCCGGCGGCCATATCGTCCGGAAGATTCACTTTGATCACGCCGTGCGGTGTTGTGAAGGTCGTGCTGTAGAGTCCGTTGGCAGACCTGGAGTCAACACGATATCCCGCGGCATTCTGCGCCGCGGCAAGCGGATCGAACGGAGTCTTAGTCGCAATCAGAATAAAGACGATTGAAATTAACGCCGCGCCCGCAACACGGGCGCGCCACACTGAGGTGCTTCTACTTGTTTTAGTCATAATCGAGGGCAAACAAGTCTGTTGATTACGTGTGGCGATACCTCGTGCGTCGAACTCTAAGTGCGGATTCTCTTATTTTATTTGAGAGTTGCTTTAAGTTACTTGCCGGAAAGTGCGAGCGAGAATAGAAACTTGGCGTCCCAAAGCATCCCGGGTTGGAACCAGATCATCTCCGGGCTGAAAGAAACGGAAACCATAGCACAAGTCCCCGCTTAATATCTTTGAGCCTTGTAGGCGGGAGTTCTGATTGATTGAGTTTTCCTCCCATAGTGGATTGGAACACTAGTTTGAGCTGGGCAACACACCCCGGATGCGAAAGTCGGCAAGAATCGTGGATTAGTTCATCTGCCCTTTTGCTTCGCTAACTTTTCGCGAAACGCGCGCTCCCTGTCCGCCACATAATTCTTGTAACCAACCGGATCGATAAACGCGGTCGTGCTACCTGCCTTCAGTTGCGCGTATTTGGTTTCCATGTCGAAGTAACTTCCATGAGCGCCGAGAAAATAGTCGCAAGGCAATGAGTTCAGAACCTTGAATGTTTTTTCGAAATCTTCGGCTATCCCGGGATAGACTGAATTTCCTACCAGTTTGTATCCAGGATTAACATTTGGGCTACCAATGATCACAACGTCGCGAGTCTTGCCGCCATCTTTCACTTTCATCGTCCACGTCGTGCAACCTTTGGTGTGCCCGGGCGTCAGACGCGCAGTGAGTACCGCATCTCCAAGTTTCACCTGATCCCCATCCCGCAATACCCGATCAACCTTTGTCGGTGGGTAAAGATTTGTCGGATCGTTGCCATATTGAAAATCGCTTTTCCCGCCGGATTCAACCACGGGCACATCGCCTTCCAGCACCATGTATTTCGCGCCAGTGAGTTTCTTGATCATGTCGCTTCCGGCATTGTGATCGTAATGCGCATGACTTATTAGGAGAATCTTGACGTCGGTGAACTTAAACCCCAGCGATTCTATACTGGCTCGAATCAAGGGAACGTTAGCTTCGAGGTCGCTGTTGATGAGGATGTGACCCTGGGGAGTGGTAATCAGGTAATTCGCTAGTCCCTTGCTGCCAACATAGTAAAGGTTGCCGGCAATGCGGAAAGCAGGAAAAGGCTCAGTCCAATCGTTCTGCGCGTTCGCCACTTTGCTGCCAGCGAAGGCGAGAGCGAAAAATATGAACGCGAACGATAAACCACTAATCAAGAAATTGCGGGTATGTCGCATGATGTTTTTACCCCAGTCTCTCAGTTGTCGAAAGCCCGAGCGGGTTTCAAACATTTTATTGCGTTGGTGATTCTAATGCCTCGCTCATTGAAGTTGAATACTAGAGGTCCTCGATCGCGTAGGTTATTGAAGTATTGGCGCCCCGTACGGGAGTCGAACCCGTGTCGCCGCCGGGAAGGAGAAGCGACCTATTGTAATTCAATGGAACAGGAGTGTGTTGACTAGAGAATGGCCCACCAGGAGAGAACATTCAGTCACCCTTGTAATGAATAATAATTCTTCCGCAATTCGTTGGCAGCGTTCAACGTGACGATCCAGGTCTAGGTCGAATGATCTCACTTTTCGTATTCTTATTCGAAGTTCATTAGCCAGATGTCCGCTTCGGTGGTGACTAGACTAAAATAGATCTGACGGTCGTCACGGGAGAGCGTAACTCCATTGCCGAACTCATTCGGAGCCGCAGAGAGAAGCTCGCGAATCCTTTTTGACTGGCTGTCGATCTCGGGGAGTTTTGCGGCGAATTTAGAAGTCGTTGATTTTCACGCCTTATTCTTCTCATCTGAGATCATCGGCTCCCAAAGCTCGACCTTGTTCTTGTCCGGATCCATGATCCATGCAAATTTTCCGTCTTCGTGCGATTCCGGCCCCGATACGATTTCGACGCCGTTCTGCTTTAGCTGATCGAGCAATTCGTCCAAATTATCCACTCGGTAGTTGATCATAAAGGAAGACTCGCTCGGGCTGAACCATTCGGTATCGTTGTCCGCTGCGCTCCATACCGTGAGGCCGCCGTCCACAACCTTATCGGCAGGCCATCTCAATATCGCACCGCCCCAACTCTCAAGATTGAGGCCGAGATTCTTCTGATACCACGACGCCAGTTCGGAGCCCTTGGTCCGACTCTTAAAAAATACCCCGCCGATTCCCGTAACCTTCGCCATACACTTTCTCCTGATTTGTTTGTATTTTAACCGATCTCTTTCGCCTGAACTTCACCCAGCATTCCCTCGCCACGGCATATCCATCTGCTTATTCATAACGCTTCCAATAACATAGTGGTCGCAAAACCCGTCAAGAGTCATATTGGTTGCTGCAATTAGTTTTCTCATATTCCTACGTTAGAAGAATGAGGTTGAACGTGGGCGAGTTGGGCAACAACTTTCGCGGACTATTCCGGACTTCGTAAGATTTTCTCCATCTTTTTGCCTTTTGCCAGTTCGTCAATCAATTTGTCCAGGTACCGAATCTTTTGCATCAACGGGTCTTCGATCTCTTCCACACGGATCCCACAAACCACACCTTTGATCATAGAAGCGTTCGGATTAAACTTCGGAGCCTTTTCGAAGAATTCGCGGAAACTGGTTCGCTTCTCGATCTGTTTTGCGAGACCGGCCTTCGTGTATCCGGTCAGCCAGCGAATAACTTCGTCAAGTTCCTTCTTCGTGCGGCCTTTTGTTTCGGCCTTCTTCACGTAGTGCGGATAAACACTCGCAAAACTCATCGCGAAAACTCTTTCGTTTGTCATGAATAGATCTCACAAAGAGCGCATTCCCCGAAGCCGAACCGCTGCCGTTGAGGGTTCGCAAAACGAATTATTCTCACTTCTTTTTTCCTAAGCGGTGGTTTTCAATCTACCACCCAGAATCGTCATTGGAATTAGCATCGCCGTAAAGATAACCCCATACCAAATGGGAACATGCTTCCAGGACAGCACGACGATGATTAAATCAAAGGCCAGCAGCATAAAGCCGAGGAGTAGCGGCGAGCGTTTGTTTTCACCGGCGATCAGTGCGGCCAGAAATCCCGCCATCGCCGAGACAATTGCACCGCGGACAATATTCATGAGAAGGATCGTCGTGTCCGGTGTGAACTGACCGCCATTTTGAATTGCCGCCTCGAACGCGGTTTGATGAGCGCCATACCACGCCGGCCAAATGGCCGAAAAAATCTTCTCGCTTCCGATCCACACTATCGACCAGGCAAAAAATCCGGCAATGGCACCCAAAACGATTCGTACCATAGTTTTCTCCTAGTTATTTTTTGAAAGGTCTTCACCAAGAATCAGCTCCGTTATAGAGGTACGACCGGCACCGCGCAGTCGATATCAAATTCTTCCCATCCCATTTCCGCTGGTTGTCGCCGATATATTTCCATACCCGGAAGATTTGCGGGTTGATAACGACTACGCGGCAGCCAATAGCGAAAAAGATATTGAATAACCTTGTTCGCATGGCCGAGGTCGCCGACACATCGAATGGCCGCTACACGGCAAGCCGGAAAATCCGTAACATCCACGTTGTCGTCAGCCTTCCAGTCCGCCGGCACTTTTACGCACCAATCGAAACGACAAAACGGGAGCGGAGTGACATCAGGGTTGTCCTGTGA
>JBAPXA010000038.1:0-17209 GCA_049283975.1 Pyrinomonadaceae bacterium
GTTTCCGACGATTGTTTGAGGCGCTTCGGATAGAGCGGAAACCTCGCCGTTAACTCAGCCACGCCCTGCTGCACTTTTGCCTGCACCGCAGCCGATTCAGGTTCATGAATGATAGCCGCGATCAGTCGGCCGATCTCTCGCATCTCAGGTTCTTTCATCCCTCGCGTCGTCACCGCTGGAGTGCCGATGCGCAACCCGGACGCAACGAAGGGTTTGTTTTGATCAAAGGGAATTGTGTTTTTGTTGACGGTGATATACGCCGCTTCCAGCGCCTTCTCGGCATCTTTTCCGGTAGTTCCCTTCCCGTCCATCCAAACATCCACGAGCATCAGGTGATTGTCGGTACCGCCGGAAACGAGCCGCAGGCCCTGCTCCTGTAGTTCGCCGGCGAGCGCTTTGGCATTCGCCAGAACCTGCCGTTGATACTCCTTAAAGTCATCTCGCAATGCTTCGCCAAAGGCGACAGCTTTCGCGGCGATGATGTGAACGAGAGGCCCGCCCTGAACACCGGGAAACAATTTTCGATCGATTTCTTTTGCGTGTTCTCCTTTACAGAGAATTAAGCCACCACGCGGGCCTCGTAAAGTCTTATGCGTTGTCGTCGTCACGTAATCGGCATGTGGTACGGGGGACGGATGCAGATCAGCGGCAACTGGTCCGGCGATGTGAGCAATGTCGGCGAACATCCGCGCACCGATACTTCGGGCAATCTCGCCAATACGTTGGAAATCGATGATGCGCGGGTAGGCCGAGGCGCCGCAGACGATCAACTTCGGTTTATGTTCCTCGGCAATGCGTTGCAGCTCGTCGTAATCAATCTGCTCGGTATCGCGAGAAACCCCGTAATCGGCAACCTTGTAGCTGATGCCGGAAAAGTTCATCGGGTGACCATGAGTGAGATGCCCACCATGAGATAGGTTCATTCCGAGGATCTGATCGCCATACTGGATGGCCGCGAGATAAACCGACATGTTTGCCTGGGCGCCGCTGTGCGGTTGCACGTTGGCGTGGTCAGCGCCAAACAGTTCTTTGGCGCGATCGATTGCTGCCTGTTCGACTACATCGCTCCACTCACAACCGCCGTAATAGCGCTTTTTCGGATAGCCCTCGGCGTACTTATTAGTAAAGACTGAGCCCATCGCTTCGAGCACCGCTTCGCTGACAAAGTTTTCTGAAGCAATCAGTTCAAGTCCGTGCGCCTGGCGCGCAACTTCTTTATCAATCGCATCGGCGATTAGGGGATCCACTGCGGCGAGGGGAGCGTTTTTAAGGTCGTCCATAGATTCCTCTGGTATCTAATCTTGAATCCGTCTTCGAACGTTGAACTTTCTGAACTTTGTACTTTGAGCTTTGTGCTTTGAACTTTGTACTTTGAACTTTGCTTTTTTCTTTGCTGCTGCCTACTGCTCGAGCCTACTTCTTTCTGCCTAGTTGCCTACTGCCTACCGTCCTCGATCTTCTTCACCCGCTCCGCATGACGGCCGCCTTCAAAGTCTGAACTAAACCACGCGCGGACAATTTTAGGAATCTCTCCCGGGGGCGTGGTGCGGGCACCGATTGCCAGCACGTTTGCATCGTTGTGCTGCCGAGCGAGCCGCGCCGTTTCTTCTGACCAGGCCACCGCGGCGCGCACGCCCGGAACTTTATTAGCAGTTATTGCCATCCCCGTTCCCGATCCGCAGACCAGCACTCCCTGATCGACGCGGCCGTTGGCAACCTCCTCAGCGACCTTCCGAGCGTAATCGGGATAATCTACAGACGCTTCCGAAATCGTCCCCAGGTCTGCCACTTCGAGTCCTAACTCACTCAGCAGTGTCTTTAGTTTTTCCTTTTCGGAAAAGCCTGCGTGGTCACTTGCAAGCGCAATCTTCACGTTTTCATCCTCTGGAAAAGAATTAGTCGAAGAGGCGACGATGTTACAACATGGCGGAAGAAGTTTCGAGTTTGACGTTCAAGCTCGGCTGGGTGATCGGTCGGGATCGTGTCCAAAGTCCAATGTCCAAGGTCCAATGTCTTCGCAGCAAACCAGACTTTGGACTTTGGACATTAGACGTTGGACAAATAAGGAGGTTGTTAGACTATTGCCTCGAGATTGCTGGTCTACGTTACAATCTCCGCATGCCAAAGTATCTCGATGTCTCAACCTGGGCGCGGCGCGATCTTTTCGAGTTTTTTCGCACTTACGAAAATCCTTATTTCAACATCTGCGCCCAGCTTGAAATCACAAAAGTGCTGGAGTTGCTAAAAGCACTGCCCGGAGTCAGTGCCTCATTGACCTATCATTACTTCGCAATGCGCGTGGCTAACGAAATCGAGCCCTTCAAGTACCGCCTGCGCGATGATCAGGTGCTGGTTCACGACGTTATTCATGGGGGCACCACTGTCCTCCTTCCCAATGAAAGTTTTACTTTTGCCTACTTCGATTACCAACAGGAATTCGACAAGTTCATGCGCGATGCCCAGGCGGCGGTGAACGAAGTACGCACAGGATCCGGACCTTTTGAACCGCTCGACGGCGATGATCGAATTCACTTCACGGTGCTGCCCTGGGTCTCGTTCACAAGTTTTGCTCACGCCCGGAACAAGACGCGCGCGGTCTCAGTGCCGAAAATCGCCTTCGGAAAATTCATACGACAGAACGAACGCACGTTCCTCCCCGTCTCGGTCGAAGTGCATCACGCCATGATGGATGGCTTGCATGTGGGACGCTATTTCAATCGCCTGGAAGAAATGCTCGCCGAACCCGCGGCTTACATTGGGCGGTGAAGGAAGGGTGACTCAACTTACCTTATCTCGCGGGTGAGGAAGGGGGCCTGCCCCCGCATTCTAGCTCTTTATAGTGTTAGCCAGCGTCGACGCCCTCGGCCTGCTTTTGCTTCGAACTCCCTCTACTTTCAATCGTCTCAGTTCGAGATACCCGTTCATGAGCAGGGGCAGGCCCCCTTCCTCACCTGCGAGGTTATTAACATAGTTCGTCGAACCATCTTAGAATCCCACTTCGACCAACTCCATCGAGCCCACAATTTTCTCTGGTTGCGTTACTGAATTCGCTAAGCGAGAATGGCCTCAAGTTCAATCAGCCCCGATATCATTAGGATTCATTTCGAATATGCGCTGGTCACAGTATTTTATTCCTACGCTTCGCGAAGAACCTGCGGATGCGGAGGTCGTATCACATAAGCTCTTGCTGCGTGCTGGTCTGGTGCGGCAGCTTGCCGCGGGACTCTACTCCCTTCTGCCTCTCGGACAACGCGTCGCCCTTAAGATCATCGACATCCTGCGTGAGGAGATGAATGGTATCGGCGCGCAGGAGTTTTACTTACCGGCTCTGAACCCCCGTGAGATTTGGGATGAATCTGGTCGCTGGGACATCATGGGCGACAACATGTTTCGCCTTAAGGATCGGAAGGGCGCCGACCTGTGTCTGGGAATGACGCATGAAGAAGTCGTCACTTCTATCGCGCGCACCGACCTGAATTCCTACAAACAACTGCCCCAGGTTTGGTATCAAATCCAGGTCAAGTTTCGTGACGAAGCGCGACCCAAATCGGGTGTGCTGCGCGTGCGGCAGTTCATCATGAAAGATGCCTACTCCTTCGACATAGACATGAGCGGTCTCGATAAGTCGTTCAACGATCAACATGGAGCCTACCAGCGGATCTTCAATCGCTGTGGCCTGCAATATGTAATCGTCCAAGCTTCGTCCGGCTCAATGGGAGGCTCGGCATCGAATGAGTTCATGGTGAAGTCGGATGCTGGCGAAGACATGATTGCCACCTGCGCAAGCTGCGGCTACGCGGCGAATCTCGAGAAGGCTACTTCGCGTCTTGATGAAGTTCGCGACGGCGCCGGCCTCGATTTTCCGTCAGAATTTCCCACGCCGGGGGTGCGCACGATCGACGATCTGGCAAACTTTGCCGGCGGCGCCGCGGCCGAATCGCAAATCAAGACGCTGGTTTATGTTGACTCCGGAACGATGACTTACTATCTCGCCCTGTTGCGCGGCGATCATCAACTCCACGAAACAAAACTAGCTGACATCCTCGGCGCGGTGAATGCTCGCGCGGCAACGTCTGAGGAAATCCAATCTGTGTTAGGGGCTAACCCCGGCAGCCTGGGCGCGGTGGGAGCCAAGAAGAAAGCTTCCGAATTGCAGCCGCGCGCTACCATTCGCATCATCGCTGACCTGGCATTACGCAGCCGGCGCAACATGACGACAGGCGCCAATATTGATGACTACCATTTGCGCGGGATTGATGTTGGTCGTGATATCAAAGTCGATCAGTGGGCTGATTTGCGCACAGTTAATTCCGGAGAGAAGTGTCCCCAATGTGAGAACGGCACGCTCGGAGTGGCCAAAGCGCTGGAGATCGGTCATATCTTTAAGCTGGGCACCAAGTATTCCGAGTCGATGGGTGCTAACGTCCTGACCCAGGAAGGCAAACAAGTCCCACTTGTGATGGGCTGTTACGGAATCGGGGTCGAACGAATCATGGCCTCGGCGATCGAACTACATCATGATAACGACGGAATCATCTGGCCTAAGTCGATCGCGCCGTTCGATGTCATCGTCACAATTACGAACATGAAGCAGGATGAAGTGCGCAATGCTGGGGAGAATCTCTACAAGGATCTGCACCGCGCCGGTCTTGACGTATTGCTTGATGATCGCGACGAGCGCGCGGGCGTCAAATTCAAGGATGCCGATCTGATCGGCATTCCCTATCGCGTCACTGTTGGCAAAAAAGTCTCCGAAGGACTGGTTGAGTTGTTTGACCGCAGAGCGAAGACTACTGAAGAAGTAAAAATGGCTGACATTATTGGCCGACTCCAGAAACTCGCGCTTGCCGGTTTGTAGTTTTTAAGACTTAGAAATGAAATCCCTCTGGCTCTCGTTAGTTCTCCTAATCACCAGCGTCCTTCCCTGCACTGCTCAGGAGCTACTGCCGGATTTGGTGCGTCGCATTAAACCGTCGGCGGTGGCGATCGAGACGTTTGACGCGCGTGGCGAAAAAATCGCACGCGGCAGCGGCTTCTTCATCGATTTCGATCGCGTGGTAACCAACCGTCACGTCATCGAGGCGGCCTATCGCGCCGAGGTTCACTCCTACACGGGAATTGTAATGAGCGTTAAGGGCGTGCTCGCTGTTGACGCAGAGGGCGATTTGGCGCTTCTGAAAGTCGAAGCGCCGCCGAACCAGGTGCGGCCACTTTCTCTCGATCGAACCTCTCCGCAAGAGGGTGAAAGCGTGGTGGTCATCGGAAACCCTTTCGGTCTCGAAGGCAGCGTTACGAATGGCATAGTTTCCGCGGTCCGCGATATTCCCACTTTCGGCAGAATCATTCAGATCACGGCGCCTATTTCACCGGGCTCAAGCGGTAGTCCGGTGGTGAACATGCAGGGACAAGTGATCGGCGTCGCAACTCTCCAGATCACTGGAGGACAAAGCGTCAACTTCGCTATCCCTTCCGAGCGCATCTCGCAACTGCAAACCACTTCGTTGATTTCCTTGCCGGACTTGGTGGCCTCGTCGGGCCGCAACAAGCGCGCCAAAGCCGTGCAGTTTTTTCGCGACGGATTGAGTTTTCTCTCTCGCGATGACTGCGAGCGAGCGCTTGTTTATTTTGAGAAGGCAGTTGATTCCGACAGCAATTATGCTGAAGCCTGGGCCCAGAGCGGCTTTTGCAAAGAAAAACTCGGGCGGCATGCGGAGGCGATCGAGGCTTCAAAGAAGGCAGTCAGCCTGCGTCCGGCGGCCGAGTCGTATTTTAATATCGGTCTGGCAAATTACTATCTGAAACAATATCGCGAATCAGCAGAGGCATATCGCGCGGCGATTCGTCTTGATCCCTACAACGCCGCTGACGCCTATTACGCCCTCGGACTCGTCTATCGCGATTGGGGCAAGGCAGACGACGAGATCCAGGCTTATAAGCAAGCCATCAAACTACGGCCTGATTACACGAGCGCGTATGAAAGACTGGGCAGCCGTTACTTTCGCTCCAAAAAATATGCAGAGGCGGTGGAGATCTATAAGCAGTTGGCGTCGTTGAAACCTGGCGATGCAACCGCGATTAATAGTCTTGGTGAGACTTATCTGGAGATGAACAAGTTCACCGAGGCGCACGACAATTTTCGTCAGGCGATTCGTTTGAAGCCAGATTACGGGCGAGCGTATTTCAACCTGGGAAAGTGCCTCCTGGCGATGGGAAATCGCGACGCTGCTTTGGAGCAATACAATATCCTGCAAAACCTCGATCAGGATTGGGCGGAAAAGCTGGGGAATCTGATCAATCCCTAAAGGCGGTTGTCAGTGGTCAGTGGTCAGTTGGGGGCTTGCCGCGTACGGACGACTGATCACGAACAACTGACCACTTGACCACGAACCAAATGGATGCACGTGAGCTAGAACGACTGCTGCGCAGCTTCAAAAATGACGAGTTGTCTGCTGAGGACGCGGCGCAGCAGATCAAGAATCTTCACTTTGAAGACATCGGCTACGCACGCGTTGATCACGCGCGCTCCACGCGGCAGGGGTTTCCTGAAGTCGTATTTGGATCTGGCAAGAGCAGGGCGCAAGTTGTCGGCATTGTGGAAAAACTTGCCGCACGTTCTCCCAACGTCCTCGTTACCCATACGAACGCGGAAACTTTCGGTGAGGTTCGGAATGTGATCACGGCGGCGGAATGGCATGAATCGGCGCGCTTGATTCGGATTCAAAGAGATTCGACCGAATTAGGAATCGGCACCATCGCCGTGGTCACCGCGGGAACCAGCGACATTCCTGTGGCTGAAGAAGCCGCCTTGACAGCGGAGGCGATGGGCAACCGGGTCGAACGAGTTTGGGATGTTGGTGTCGCCGGAATTCATCGGGTGTTGGCTGAACGTGAATTACTCCAAAGAGCCCGCGTGATAATCGTTGCGGCAGGAATGGAAGGAGCGCTGCCCTCAGTCGTGGGCGGGCTCGTCAGCGTTCCGGTGGTCGCAATTCCGACCAGCATCGGCTACGGAGCGTCGTTTGGTGGCGTCGCCGCACTGCTGGGCATGCTCAATTCCTGCGCTTCGAATGTGACGGTCGTCAACATCGATAACGGATTCGGCGCCGGCTTTGTCGCCAGCTTGATAAACCGCAAATGGAAGGAATGATGAATTCTGAATGATGAATGATGAATACAGAAGGCGCGCGTAAACCACCCTTCCCGGCTGCAAACGTTTACAGTCGAACACTCATCATTGGACGCTCCCAATCAACGAACCCGAATTCATCATTCATCGATCATCATTCATCGTTCTTCCGTAGCTTGCCGCCTGACCACCACGCCAAGTACACTTCCCTCACCGCTTCATGGAATTTACAGTTGCAATCACAGGCGCCTCAGGTTCGATTTATGCGCAGCGGACTCTCGTTCATCTTGCCGCTAGTGGCCTGGTTGAACGGATTAATCTGATCATGTCTGCCGCGGCCGAAACTGTCGCCCAGGTCGAACTGGGTGTCGATTTGCGCGGCGCCACCGCAGAGAAGATTAACGCGTGGATTGGCCTTCCCAAGGATTCGAAACTAATCCGCCTGCAGAGGTTGGACAACATGGCAGCCCGACCGTCGTCCGGTTCCCATCCGCAGGAGGGCATGGTCGTCGTGCCCTGTTCAATGGGCACCCTGGGAGCAATCGCTTCCGGCGCCGGCACTAACCTTATTCATCGAGCCGCCGATGTCACGTTGAAGGAGAGTCGCAAGCTGATCCTGGTTCCGCGCGAGACGCCTTACAACGCGATTCATCTGGAAAACATGCTGCGCCTGGCGCGCGCCGGCGCCCATATCATTCCGGCAAGCCCGGGGTTCTATCATCGACCCGCTACTATTGAAGCACTCGTGGATCATCTGGTGTTCCGCATTCTTGACCACCTCGGCGTTCCGCACTCACAAACAACCCGCTGGCAAGGTAAAACTGAAAACGCAATCGACCTCGCAACCGTAAACGAAGCCACCTAAGATTTATTCAGTGCCGCCACTTTCATACAACGTGCGCACCACGCTCGAAATGATTAAGATCGAGCATACTCTTTTCGCCTTGCCCTTTGCGTTATTGGGCGCAATCTTGGCAGCTAACGCACTACCCACACTGCGACAACTGCTGTGGATAATAGTAGCGATGGTGGGCGCCCGCTCGACGGCCATGGCGTTCAATCGGATCGTCGACCGCGAATACGACGCTCGCAATCCGCGCACTCGTACACGCGCAATTCCCGCGGGCTTGCTTTCAGTCAGTTTCGTCTGGATGTTTACGTTTGTAGCAGCGGCACTCTTTCTCCTGGCCGCCGCGATGCTTAATCGCCTGTCGCTAATTCTCGCGCCGGTGGCACTCGCGAGTGTACTGCTCTATTCGTTCACCAAACGCTGGACATTGCTCTCGCACTTTGTGCTGGGCTGGTGTCTCGCGATCGCACCCGCAGGCGCGTGGGTCGCTGTCCGCGGGTCATTGGATAGTGCCATTCCCTTTTTGCTCTCGCTGGTAGTGCTACTTTGGACTGCTGGCTTTGATGTGCTCTACGCTTGTCAGGATTACGATTTCGATATTATTGAAGGATTGCACTCGATTCCTCGACGCTTTGGCATTGCGGGTTCGCTTTGGATCGCTCGCGGCTTGCACGCAGCAGCGTTCGCCGCGTTGATTGCGTTATACTTGACGACGAGATTGGGCGGACTAGCACTCGCGGGCGTAATTGCGACAGGAATACTCTTGATCTATCAGCATCGTTTAGTTAAGGCAGACGATCTCAGCCGGCTCAACGCTGCATTCTTTACCACCAACGCCTTTGTGAGCGTCATTCTTTGCCTCACGTTTGGCGCCGCAGTAATCATTAGGATGTTTTCATGAACTTTTCAGACGATTCCAAATTGGTAGAAATAGCGGGCAAGGTTGAGACTGGGGAACGGCTCTCGTTCGCTGACGGCCTCGCTCTCTACGAGACCAATGACCTCCTCGCCCTGGGCAAGCTGGCAGACAAGGTAAGGCGTCAGAAACATGGACTGACTACTTACTTCAACGTCAACCGTCATTTCAATCACACGAATGTCTGTTATGCGGACTGCAAGTTTTGCGGCTTTTACCGCACTCCGCGGCAACCAGACGCCTACACGCACAACATCGACGAGTCCCTCCGGATTGCCGGTGAGGCAGTCGCAGAAGGTGCTACCGAACTGCACATCGTCGGCGGTTTGAACACTAAATTGCCGTTTAGCTATTACACGGATTTGTTAACGTCCCTGAAGCGCCAGTATCCGCAACTGCACTTGAAGGCCTTTACGATGGTGGAGCTCGATCATTTTGCTCACTTCTACAAAATGAGCGATGAAGAAGTTATTCAAAAGCTGATCGAAGCCGGGATGGACTCGTGCCCTGGCGGTGGCGCGGAGATTTTTCGCGAACCGACGCGGTCGATGATCTGCGCCCATAAATGTGATGCGGATCGTTGGCTGGAGCTATCGGCGAAGGTACATGCGGCCGGTTTGAAAACAAACGCGACGATGCTTTACGGACACATTGAGTCGATTGAAGATCGTGTCGACCATTTTGTGCGCCTGCGTGAGCAACAGGACAAGTCACAAGGCTTTCAGTGCTTTATTCCCCTTGCTTTCTATCCTCCGGGAACGCAACTGGCGCATTTGCCCGGTCCTTCCGGTGTCGATTCGCTAAAGACCATGGCTGTCTCCCGTTTAATGCTCGACAACTTCGACCACATCAAAGCCTATTGGGTGATGCTGGGCCGGCGTCTCGCCCAGGTCGCCTTGCATTACGGCGCCAATGATATCGACGGCACGATCACTAAAGGTGGCGAACTTTCGGAAAGTTACTCAGTCGAAACCAATAATGAAGTAAAAATGTCGAAAGCGGATCTCGTCGCACTGATTGAAGACGCGGGCTTTGCCGCGGTCGAGCGCGATACGGTCTACAACCGCGTGGCCCCGAGCAACGTCAGCCTCGTCTGATTTCCTGATTCCTAAATCTTTTATCGAAGGACTTAAATATAGCTCTATGCAACCGAAAAAAGCTGTTCGAAAAATTAGTGTGGCGCATTCTCCCGACTCCGATGATGCCTTCATGTTTTATGGGCTGGCGACAAACAAGCTCGACACCGGCACTATCAACTTCACGCACATACTCAATGACATTCAAACTCTAAACGAAGAAGCAATGCGGGGAACCTATGACGTAACCGCGGTGAGTTTCCATGTCTACGCATACATAGCCGACAAGTACGCGCTATTGCCTCATGGAGCCTCAATCGGAGACAAGTACGGCCCCATCGTCGTCTCACATGAGCCAGTCAAAGCTGACGAATTGTCGAATCTGAAAATTGCGATTCCGGGCACGCTCACCAGCGCGTTCCTGGCTCTCAAAATCTACAATCCGGATTTTAAATATGAAGTCGTTCCCTTCGATAAGATCATCGAGACCGTACAAAGTAAACGGTGCGATGCCGGGTTGTTGATTCATGAGGGCCAATTGTTCTACGAATCCATCGGACTTCACAAAGTGCTCGACCTGGGCGAATGGTGGCACGAGAAGACTGGTTTGCCCTTACCAATGGGTGGCAACGTGATTCGGCGTGACTTAGGTGCGGCAACCATTAAAGAGGTCTCGAGACTCCTCCGCGAAAGCATTCGTTACTCGCTCGATAATCGCGATGATGCCCTGCAGTATGCGATGCAGTTTGCTCGAGACATGAACCTCGAACTCGCGGACCGCTTTGTGGCGATGTGGGTTAACGATCTGACGCTTGACTACACCGAGCGCGGTCGCTCCGCCGTGCAACGACTGTTGGACGAGGGCTTCGAACACGGCATCATTCCCAACCGCGTTGCCGTGGAATTTGTGGAATCGTAATTAGGAAGTGCGGTTGCTGGGGTGTGCGTGACGACCTTTCCCCCCACTCCGCCCAGAAGGAGCGGGAAAGTCGCCACGCACATCGTCGGTCTCTGGCGATATCAAGCTCCTCCCGAAACTTGAACTTACGCCCCTCCCGAGTGCGAACCCGGGGTGCCGGTTTGCCACTACGCTTGCGCGCCGTTTAGGTTCACCGGAACTAGTGACGTAGCCATATTACCGACGTGAGGACTTAAGATTTCGTTGTTGGTCCTCATGGCTATCCCGTTCGCTGAGGATGTCCGCCAATGTTATTGGCGCCCACTGGACACGGCTGCGGATAACCTATTCAACGGGTGGCACTTTACACTAGCAGCAACGTTTATTGCAAACAAAATCAATGGCAGCTAAATCATGCCTCAAGCTCCGCCCAAATCTGGCAACAGCGGCCGCAGTGCTGGCATCTGAAGTTGGTGCTTAGTAGACCCCGGGCTTGGAGTTAGTAAGTTCGGACTGCCTTTGGTCAATCCTTCAGGTTCTGGAATTAGAAGATGCGAAAGACGAATTTTCGAAGAGTTGCAGTTCTCGTGACGGCACTGTCCATCTCACTTTTGGCGGCCCCATTTGTGCTCGCGCAGCAAGCCTCAGGAGGCGAGCTAAGTCCGGCAGAAATAAATAGGATTATTGCGGCTTTCACCGCCAAGGAAGCACAGTTTCGGCAAGCGCTGAACCAATACTCGTTTAAGCGCGACGCTGTCATTCAGAGTCTGGGGATGGGCGGCCAGGTGATCGGCGAGTATCACCGGGTTTCTTCCTTTACGTTCGACGACCAGGGTGCTCGTTTTGAGAAAATCAGTTTCTTTCCTATGCCTTCGTTTGGCGGTGTAACAGCGGAAGACCTTGACGACTTAGGCGGGATAAATCCCTTCGCCCTCGAGCCATCCAAAATCGACCGATACAACTTCAAGTACTCGGGCAAAGAGAAGATTGACGAGTTAAACCTCTACGTTTTCGACATTAGTCCAAAGGTTATTCCGGATCCGAAGAAGATAAAGGAGCGGCTGTTTGTCGGCCGCGTCTGGGTCGACGATCAGGAGCTCCAGATTGTGAAGACCAAGGGCAAGGGCGTCCCGGAAACCAAAATTAACAGATTTCCGATCGTCGAAACCTATCGTGAGCAGTTTGGCGGCCGGTTCTGGTTTCCTACTTACTCTTACGCGGACGAGGAACTCGTCTTCGAGAATGGTTCAACCCTTCATATACGCATGCAAGTCCGGTATAGCGACTTTGCACCAGCACGAGCCGATGTGAGGGTGGTTGATGTTGAGACTGGCGGCGAATTGCAAAACGAGAACGCGAAGCCATCTGCTCCGAAGCCCACTCCTACGCCCAAGCCCTAGGGCGTCGAGTTAGTTCTCAGGCAAGCCCAGTTCACGTCCGATTAGGCTGTGGACTCTCTTAACCAGCTGTTGCACATCTGCGTCAGACGAGAGTCCCTCCGTCGGAACTGGTGGCAGCATGACCACCTCTATTGTCCCGCGACGAGCCCGGCCAGTTCCCTTTCCCATCAACACGTCGGTATTTTTGATTGCTACCGGCACGATGGGGACTGCGGCGGCGACAGCCATGTAGAAGGCGCCCTTCTTGAAAGGCAGGAATTCTCCTGGTTTGGCCCGGGTGCCTTCGGCAAATACCCCAAAGGAAATGCCTGAGCGAATCCTTGCCGTAGCGCTGGCCACAGTTTCTCGTGCGCGCTCACTGTTTGACCTATCAATCGCCATTACGTTAACGAAGCCCATTCCTACCCCAAGGATGGGTACTTTCAATAATTCCTTCTTCGCCAATAAACCCATTCGTCGTCCGGTGTAAACAAACAGGGTAGCTGTGTCGAGATAAGAGCGATGATTGGAAATGAAAACGTAGGTCTGTTTCGCGTCTAGATGTTCACTGCCCTTAACTGACACTTGCATGCCGCTGAGGCGGAGCCAATTACGTCCGCCAAAGAGTGCCCAGGGATAAACCAGGTCTGGTTTCGCCGCGAGCCAGGCGACCAGAAGAACAGGTATGCCAAAGATTACGAGGAGGGCGCCAGCCACAAAAAGAGACCACCAATAGAGCAGTCGACTGCCCGATTGGAACTTATGAACTGTGTTAGACTCGCCCAAATTCAGACTCCGGAGCCACAACTTTCCTGCTGCGAATTAGACCAACTCGACGCGCCTTACTAAAGCATCTCTTAACGATTGTCTGGCTGAGCGCTTTGCTTCTGTCCAGCTCGAGCGTCACGAGGGCGCAGACATCCCGGCGCAGTCTTTCCAAAGTCGGATTACCCACGCCCAGTTCATTGCTTGGGTTTACACCGGGAGATGATCGGACCATCGCTGATTGGCGTCAGATTACAGACTATTTTGCGCGATTGGACAAGGCTTCTGATCGAGTGTTAGTGAAGAACCTAGGCCCCACGACCAAGGGCCGCCCGTTGATCGCCGCCTTCATCAGCGCTCGCGAAAATATCCTGGCCCTCAATAAGTATCGAGACATTCAACAACGATTGGCCGATCCCCGGACAGTTCAAAGCAACGCCGTCCGCGACGCCTTAATTAATAGCGGCAAGGTAGTGGTCGCGATTTCCTGCTCGATTCATTCGACGGAGATAGTTGCCTCGCAGATGTCGATGCAACTCGCTTACGAGTTAGCTTCCGCTCAGGATCAAGCCACTCGCGAGATCCTACAGAACACGATTTTGATCCTGATCCCTTCTGCGAATCCAGACGGGGTTGACATAGTTGCTAACTGGTATCGCAAGACACTGGGCACTAAATACGAAGGGCAAGATCCTCCCGAGCTTTATCATCATTACGCCGGACATGATGACAATCGTGATTGGTTTATGTTGGATTTGCAGGAGACTCGAGCAATCTCGCGTCTGTTTTGGCAAGAGTGGTTTCCGCAGATTGTTTTCGACATTCATCAACAAGGGCCCAACGGCTCGAGGTTTTTCATTCCCCCGTTTTTCGATCCAGCGAATCCGAACATTCCGCCTTTGCTGCTGCGCCAAGTGGGGTTAATCGGGCACAAGATCGCCGCCGATTTGCAGGCTGCCGGCATCAAGGGAGTGGTCACGAATTCCACTTACGACACCTGGTGGCACGGCGGATTTCGCACCGCTCCTTACTTTCATAATTCAATCGGAATCCTTTCGGAGGCCGCCAGCGCGAGGTTAATGACCCCCACGACAGTGACCAGCGAACAACTGAAGCGGGCAAACCGGCGCGGCTTGCGCAATGCTCTGGAGGCGAGCACAAACTTTCCCGATCCCTGGCCGGGCGGGCAGTGGCGCGCTCGGGACATCATGACCCTTGAAATGATTTCCTCACGGGCGGTTCTCTCGCTTGCGGCAAAATTCCGCGCCGACTACTTAAAGAATTTCTTTGAACTGGGACGGGCGGCGACGATGGCCGGGACACCGAACGATCCCCTCGCCTACATTGTGCAAGCAGGTCAAGGCCGCGATGAAGCAGTTGCAAAACTGCTCGACGCATTAATTAGCCAGGGGATGGAAGTTTACCGGCTCGATCACGAGCTACACGCTTCGTTTGGTCCTCAAGTGCTGCAGCGGACAAATTCAAGTGCCGAAAAAATTGGCACTTATCGCCGCATCATGAACCACACCACCGGCATGCATGAGGTACCGCTTGGCAGTTACATCATTTTTCTCAATCAACCGCAGCGACAAAATGTCTTGGCCTTGTTCGAACCCCAAATCTATCCAAATCGCATCGATAGCTCGGGGCAGGTGGAACAGCCTTACGATGTGGCCGGATGGACTCTGCCGATGCAAATGGGCGTTGAGGCAGCCGCCGTCATGGCGATTAGGGAAGCCTCCACTGAACGGCGCCTTACATTGATGCGCGATCCCAATGAGGTCCGCAAAGATCTCGCGCTGCCGCTGAAAACCGGCGACGCCTCACCGATCGCAAACCCGTTGCAGAACCCGGTGCGTATTGCCCTTTACAAATCGTGGACTGCGAATATGGATGAGGGGTGGACTCGTTTCGTCTTTGATACTCACAACGTGGCCTACGCTTCAGTGACCAATAAGGAAATACAACAGGAGGATCTGCTCGCGAAGTACAATGTGATCGTGCTGCCGTCTCAACGAGCGCGCGAAATTGTTGAGGGTAATCCCACCAGTACTCATCCCGGGGAATTTGCCGGAGGGATTGGCCCAGCGGGAGTGGCAAAGCTTAAAGCCTTTGTCACAGACGGCGGCACGCTGATTTGCTTTGATGCTTCCTGCGAACTGGCAATCAGGCAATTCAACCTACCTCTGCGCAATGCGCTTGACGGCATCAGATCATCTGACTTTTATTGTCCGGGCTCCGTCGTCGCTTTGGATGTAGAGAGGTCGCAGCTCCTGGGCCGAGGATTGAGTCCAGCTACTGATGCTTACTTCATCAATAGTTCAGCATTTGAGCTGGTCGAAGGCCAAACGTCAGGGAGCGTGCGGATCGTCGCGCGCTACGCCAAAGAGAATGTGTTGCGATCGGGATGGCTTCTGGGCGAAGCCAGACTAAGGGGCAAGATCGCGCTCGCCCAAGTGCAAATGGGGAAGGGTCAGGTAATCCTATTTGCCTTTCGCCCCCAGCACCGGGGGCAAACCTGGGGCACATTTCCTTTCATCTGGAACGCTTTATCTTCCGCTTCAATTTCCCGCTAAATTCGGGGTTGGGACATTTGCGAGAGATGGGGCGTCACGAAGGGACGCCCCTGCAGAGTTTTTGAATTATCGGAAATGACCTGATAACGCGTACCCCTTGCCATGCTGCGCCCAGGGGGTTATCTTTCTCCTGTCGACCTGCCTCTCCCTTTTCCCCTTCAGGTAAACGACTAAGCATCTATTTCTGACGCTGGGCATCCAACGTTGTCCCCGCAGCTATTGCTGCGGAAAGAAGGAGCTTCTGCTATGAAAAAGAGTTTTGCGATCTTGGTGCTCCTCTCCCTGTTCATGCTGTCTGCTTTTTCGGCGGTTGCCCAATCACGCCCGCGACGAGTGGGACAGACGACTTCGACCACAGCGCCCAATAGTTCGACTAGCTCAACCCCCAACCGCCCTCCCGTACTCGGCGGCACTAACACAGCCGGCAATCAAACCGGCGGTACGCAGCGAGCTCCCGAGACCGGCCCGGAAGAAGTCGACGCTGGGGACGTCATTAAAGTCGACACTACTCTTGTAACCCTACCCGTCAGCGTCACTGATCGCGATGGTCGTTATATTCCTAACTTAACAAAGTCAGACTTTCGTCTTTGGGAAGATGGCGTCGAACAGCAGGTAGCGTTTTTCACTTCAGTCGATAAGCCGTTTTCGGTTGTGCTGGTGCTGGACACCAGTGGCTCCACCCGATTCAAAATCGAAGAAATTCAAGACGCTGCAATTGCCTTTGTTAACCAGTTGCGCGCGGATGATCGCGTTATGATCATCTCCTTCGATGACGATATTCGTGTGTTGACGGAATTCACAGGCGACCGTAACCGGATGCGCGATGCTATCCGGCGAACGCGCACCGGAAATGGCACGCGGCTGTACGACGCAGTAGACCTCGTAATTAATCAGCGACTGAATCAGGTCGATGGCCGCAAGGCGGTGGTGCTTTTCACTGACGGCGTTGATACTGCCAGCCGGCAAGCATCATATGCCGGCAATGTTCGGGATGCAGAAGAGCTTGATGCTCTGATCTATCCCGTGCAGTACGACACGTTTCGTGATGTTGGCGGTGGTGGCGGCGGCTGGCCCGGCAGCTCGCGTTCAACTTCTCCAATCGGCATCCTGATCGACATTCTTGGCCGGCGCGGCGGCGGGTCGGGACCGATAGGCGGTGGCCGCGGCGGCGGTGTCGGTGCAAATCGCAGCGACTACGAACGCGCCGATCGCTATCTTCGCGAGTTGGCAGAGAAGACTGGAGCGCGGCAGTACCAGGCCGACAATACAAATAATCTTTCGTACGCTTTCCGCAACATCGCTGAAGAGCTGCGACGTCAATACAGCCTTGGCTATTACCCGATTCGCCCGCCGCAACCTGGTGAACGCCGGCAAGTGCGGGTTCGTGTTAACCAACCTAACCTTGCTGTGCGCTCACGCGACAGTTATGTATTTGGGCAGGACGGCACAGTCAACTCACAAAACACTGCCCAGACACCAGTACTGCGACGCAAGCTAACAAACGAATAACCGGCTCGGGAAAATTCAATAGGCTGGAACAGTAACTGTGAGGACGGCGCCTTTGCCGTCCTTTCTGTTTTCTGCTTTAACTGCCCCGCCATGCAGCTCAACCAGATGTCGCGT
>JBAPXA010000039.1:0-3601 GCA_049283975.1 Pyrinomonadaceae bacterium
CGCTTTTAAGGGCGGCTTCCAGTACAACGGTATCTCCAACACGACCGAACAGGGCTATGCCAACATTGGTCAGCTGACCATGATCTGGGGTACGCAGACGATTGTTGACCAGACTGGTCAGGCTGCAGCACCAGCTGCAGTAGGCGTCGGCATCCTTACTCGCTTTGGAACGATTGGACAGGCGAGCAGTGCGAACAACGGCATTTACTTCCAGGATAGCTGGCAGCCGACGTCGCGCTTGTCGTTGAACCTGGGTCTCCGTCTCGAGCACGAGACAGTTCCGAGTTTCTCGGCCGGCAACCCCGGCATCACCTTCGGTTGGGGCTCGAAGCCAGCTCCACGTTTGGGATTTGCTTATGACTTGACCGGCGACGGCAAGACGAAGCTCTTCGCAAGCTATGGCTGGTTCTACGATCGCTTCAAGTATGAGTTGCCGCGCGGTTCCTTCGGTGGCGACTTTTTCCGTCGTGACTGGTTTGATCTGTTCCCCGGTGACACGTGGAACTCGATCACGCTGTCTCAGATCATTGGAAGTTTCAATGACGCTCCTTTTGGTGCTGGCTGCATCAGCGACGATCCGTCAGTCCGCATTGCGGCTGGTGCTCGCTCCCGTTGCCAGGCTGACTTCCGGATCCCATCAAATCTGGTGGGCGACAATCTGTTCAGCAGCGGTGCTGTCGATCCAGACCTCAAGGCGGCTCGTCAGTCAGAGTTCACGGCTGGTATCGAGCGTGAATTGGGACATGGCTTGCTCTTTAGGGGCCGTTACACCCACAAGAATGTCGACCGTGCTATTGAAGACATCGGCATTCCAACGCCAGCAGGCAGTGAGGCTTACATTATCGGTAACCCAGGTTTCGGACTTGCCGATAAGACTGCCACTGATTTTGGATATCCTTCGGTCAAAGCCGTCCGCAAATACGACGCGATGGAACTCCAGCTTGATAAGCGGTTCGCGAAGAACTACTACTTCAATGCGAACTACACCTTTAGTCGTCTGAAAGGTAACTATTCAGGCTTGGCAAGTTCGCTCGAGTTTGGACGTACCAGTCCGAACGTAAGTCGCTTGTTTGACCTGCCGTGGCAAGCTTTCAACCTTGACGGTGACCCGATCGATGGCCGGCTGCCGACGGATCGTCCGCACGTGTTTAAGTTCTACGGTGCTTACACTGCAAATTGGGGTGGCAAACAGTCAACTGAGTTCTCCGGCTTCACCACTGCCGCTTCGGGAACCCCGCTGACCTCAGTCGTCACTCTTTACAGTCTCAATCCAACCATCGTTAATGGCTTGGGCGACCTGGGCCGCACCGAAACGTTTACCCAGACTGACTTCGCAGTCCGTCACAAGATTCGTTTCGCTGAGAAATACACCTTCGTCGCAGAGATGGACTTCCTCAACTTGTTCAACGAGCAGAACGAGTTGCAGCGGCAAACAACGATCAGCCCGAATAACATGAGCGCACCCAACTTCCTTACAACCGGATGTTCCGCTTGCACGGGAGAGGTTGCGATGATCAATCAAATATTTAATGGCGGTATCCGTGACGCCGTCCTTAACTTCATCAACGCTCCGACGCGACCTGATCGTCGTCAGACTACCTTCAACCTGGCAAATGGTTTCCAGACCCCACGTGAAATTCGGTTTGGTTTCCGTTTGATCTTCTAAGCAAACTTTTCGAAGTTTGTTTTTGACAGCCCATCCGGTTAACCCCGGATGGGCTATTTGGTTATTAATCGATAGGAGTGCGTTACCTTGGGATCCATATATATTACCGCCGCTTTGCTCGCCGCGATCTTCCTCTCAGCCACAGGGATATCAGTCAGGAACACCTACGCCCAATCCTTCTCCGAGAAAACCTCGCGCAGTCTTCCGCTTGTCACACAAGCACAACCCCGCTCGCAGGCCCCCGAATTGAAGGGTGGACGCGGTTGGTTGAATACCGCAAAGCCGCTTTCGCTTGCGGCCCTCAAAGGCAAAATTGTCCTTCTCGATTTCTGGACCTATGGATGCATTAACTGCATTCACATCATTCCGCACCTGAAACAGCTGGAGCAGAAATACGCGAATCAACTAGTAGTGATCGGCGTTCATTCCGGCAGGTATGAAAACGAAAGAGAGATGGAGAACATTCGGCGCATTATCCTGCGCTACGAAGTCGAACATCCGGTCTATAACGACGCTGACTTTGTTGTTTTGGACGCGTACAAAGTTAAATCCTGGCCCACTCGAGTTTTGATCGATCCGGCGGGCAATATCGTAGGCCGTGCGGAAGGTGAAGGAAACTACGAACAGTTTGATCGAGTAATCGGCCGAATAGCAGCAGACTATCGCCAGCGCGGCGAGTTGAACGAGGAACCTCTCAAGCTTGCGCTTGAGCGCGCCAGTGTCGGCGATTTGCCCCTGGCGTTTCCCGGTAAGGTGGTAGCAGACGCGAAGAGCGATCGGCTTTTCATCGCTGACTCGAGTCACAATCGCATTGTGATTACGCAGCTTGACGGCACTTTAGTGGCGACGATCGGATCCGGCGAATCCGGAGCAACCGATGGTTCGTTCGCGAAGGCGAGTTTCTTCCGGCCGCAAGGGATGGCGTTGGATGGTAATTCCCTTTACATTGCCGACACTGCAAATCACCTAATCCGGCGCGTCGATCTCCAGGCGCAAGCTGTGGAAACGATCGCCGGCACTGGAACTCAAGGGTTCGACCTGTTGAAAGCCGGCAGTGCTCGATCAGTGGCTTTGAGTTCGCCCTGGGATTTGCAGCTCATCGGTCGCACGCTCTACATCGCGATGGCTGGCCTGCAACAGATCTGGAAGCTCGATCTCGACAAGCATGAGGTAGCAACGTTTGCGGGTTCGGGAATAGAGGGAACTCTTGATGCCTCACTAATGGAAGCGCGCTTTGGACAACCTTCGGGAATTACTACCGACGGCAAGACGCTTTACAGTGCCGATAGCGAGGGAAACGTAATACGCGCCATTGATCCGGAAAAAGGCGAGGTGAGCACCCTCGTTGGATCTCTTCGGTATGAGTTCGGCGACAAGGATGGCCAAGGTGGCGCGGCGCGCTTGCAACATCCCCTGGGCGTCGTTGCTTTAAACGACAAGATCCTGATTGCCGACACTTACAATCACAAGATCAAAGAACTCGATCCGCGAAAAAGAACAGTCAAGACGTTGCTCGGTACGGGCAAACCCGGGCAGAGGGACGGCAGTGCAGCTTCCTTTTACGAACCGGCCGGGCTGAGTATCGCTAACGGCAAACTCTATGTCGCCGACGCAAACAACCATGCGATTCGAGTGGTGGACCTTAAGACGAAAGCAACGTCAACTTTGCATATCAAGGGCCTCGAACCGCCGGCGGGAACTACACCGACCGCTGATACAGAGGCCACTGGACCAAATCTGGCGGAAGTCACAATCGCGAAGCAGCGTTTGCGTGTGGGCGCTGACGCTGCTCTTGTGATCAATATCGAATTGCCTGCCGGGTATCACCTGAATCCTGCAGCCCCGCAGCGATACAAAATCTCCATCGAAAAGGCAGCGTCGCACCTTCTTATAGACGAGCAAGTTGCCGCGCGAACGGCCCGCGGTCTTCAGCTT
>JBAPXA010000040.1:0-8420 GCA_049283975.1 Pyrinomonadaceae bacterium
GTTTTGCGTCGCTGCACTTTTGTGTTTGGCCCTCCCTGTTGCGAACGCACAATCGTTAGAAGCAGGCACGCCGACGCCCATCAGTGCCAGGGATCTTAGTGGCAGCATTGCTGCGCGCGATATTGGCGATTCTCGTTTTACGCGGCACTACTACGCCTTTAGCGGAAATCCCGGCGACGTGCTTATCACCGTGCAGAGCAAGAATCTCAATGGTGACGTTGACATTTTCACTGCTGGAACACTACGGCCCTTGTTAAAGTTCAGTTTGTATGCCGAGAGTTCTGCTCCGATAACCAAGGGCATCTATCTGCGCCGGCACGAGGATTTAATCCTGCGTGTCGAGGCGCGTAGCCCGAACGACGACTTAGGTACTTATGAGATTCGTTTTGGAGGAACGTTTGAAGCCAGCGTGGCGCCGTTAGTGGCAGAGGGTGAGAAAACCGAACCGACGCTCGATTTGTCCGCTCGTGCGGCTAAGACGGGTCGGCGCGTAACCTCGGCGGGCGCGCGCATCAACGAACCACCACCGCCGCCCGAAGCAGTGGCTGTTGCCCCTCCTGCGCCCACTCCATCACCGGAGGCGTCACCAGCAGAACGTACGGAGCCAGCGCCGACGAGAGCACCCCCGAGCCGCCGCGGGCGCGGACGTGCACCGCCGCGGCGTACATCACCGCCTCAGCCTGACGTCACCGCTGTGGAGAAGAAAAAGACTCCGCCGGCCGAAGTCAAAGAACCAGAGAAGATGGCAACGGCAGAACCAGAGCCAGCTAGACCTGTAAGGCGAACCGGAAGGCGTGGAGCGCGTGCCCCTGTGACACCGCCCGTTGAGCCCGAACCTCCCAGTGGCCCGCGGCTGGTCCTGGAGATGCTCGATGGCACACGCACTGAGCGCTTCATGAGTACCATCCGGCGCGTCACGATCGAGAACAATCAAATTGTGGTCACTGCCAAGGACGGAAAGATTGATCGCACGCGTATGAGTGAAGTCTTGCGTATGACGATCGAACCCTAGCTGGGGTAGGGGCAAATAGGGAGGAGTAAGGAGGCCGGTGCAGCGCCGAAGGTGCGAAATAAATTAGCCAGGGCAAGTGCTGAGCCCAGCGAAGCACGTTGCCCCTGGATTTATTAGAGCAGAACCTTGAGCGCTGAAAGTGCGACATACAACTGCTGCGTCTGAATGCTATGTCGCTCTTTCAGAGCTCAGCACATAGGCGAACAGCACCAGGGGCTACGCGCTTCGCGCTCGCCCCTGGCTAACTTATTTCGCGCCTTCGGCGCTCATGAAACGGCGAGCTATTGAGTTGCACTTCCGAGTTGAATTCGCGATTCACCATCACTAGTGACCAATGATAAATTTCTTTCCACGGCCTACGACCTACTGTCTACTCTTCCCAGTCTTCAACGTGGCCAGCTTGTCTCTGAACTGAGGCAGGTCTTCATTCGTTGGATCCGCTTTTTCAAGTTTCGCAATAGACTTTTCAGCTTCGCTGGCATCGCCCTTTTGTAATTGGGTAAAAGCCAGACTTGCCATTACACCCAGATCATCCGGCTTCTGTAACGCCGCTGCCTTGAACCATTTCTCCGCCTGATCAAAATGCGCTGCGTCAAGATTAACCTGACCGAGCGCGACAGTGGCTTCGAAACTTCCAGGATTTAGCTGATTCGCTTTGAGCAAGTACTCGATCGCCTGATCAAAACGTTGAATCTTGTAATAGAGCTCCGCCGCTTTCATTTGCGCGTCAAAGTTGTTGGGTTCGCTGCGCGCCTTGGTGATCGCTGCCTGTACGTCCGCAAAGACTTGCTGCGGATCCTGATTGCCTGTCCCCTGTATCTGCGGGTGGTCGGCCGGAAGAGCGGAGTTGCCGGTAGCTGCTGCTGGACTCTGCGCAGCACGCTGGCTCATGGTGCTGGAAAAAATGAAACCGACGATGAAACCGAGCAATAGCCCGATGATCGCGAACATTAAGTTTTCTCTATTCATGATGAAGGCAGATGTCAGATGTCAGATGTTAGGAGTCAGTGTGCGAGCAGCATGTAAACGCGAAGTTAGTTGGGAGCTTGGTTATTGGGAGAGGCGCTTCTTCGCTTCTTCAATCCTTTCGGTCAAGGAGCGGCCAATCTCAGAATCGGGAGAAGTCTTGTTAAGCAGTTTTTGCCAGTGCTTGATCGCAAGTTGAAAATCATCAGCTTCGAATGCGGCGGCGCCGGCTAACTCCAGGGCTTTCGGATTCTCGGAATCGATCTTGAGCGCCTGCTTAAGTATCTCCGTCGGCTCGCCTGAAAGCTTTTTCCCGTTCGCCATCGCCAGCACAAAGGCGTAGTCAGCCAACAAGTCGGCGTCGTTCGGCTTTAAATCCGCTGCTTTTTTATACGCGGCGCTGGCTTCTGAGAATTTCTCGAGCGAGCTATAGGATCTTCCCAGCATGATCCAACCCGCGACATCGTTTGGGTTTTCTTCGAGTTTCTTTGCGAGTGCGGCAACGTTAGCCTCGATGCGTTGTGGAGAAAAACCACCTTCGTCCGTTGCGTTTGCTCCTTCTGCCATTTCCGGAGGCGCTTCTTTTGATCTACCAGCGGGCGCCGGTGTTGCGGAAAATGCACTGGGATGACCTACTCGCAAATAGAAAACAACTGCCGCGACTGGCAGCGCGAATGCCAGCAGGTACGCAAGCTTACGACTGTTGCTCCGCTTCGCGACAGCCGGTTGATCGGTTGCGGCGACATCTTCCAGCAATCGTTGCTCAAATTCCTGACGGTCCTGTTGGTATTGCTCTTCGCTGATCAGACCATTGTTTAGATCGGCCGTTAACTCCGCAAGCTGATCGCGGTAGACCTCGACGTTAGCTTCTTTGCTGGAGGTGTCGGCGCTTTCCGTTTCTTTTTCCGAACGCTGCAGCAGCGGCGGCAACACAAACGCCAACCCGATGCCTACGAAAGCTGCACAAATTAGCCAGAAGAGCATCATGCCGGCTCCTTCTCGTTGTTGGCTTCCAACAACTCATCAAGTCGGCGGCGATCCTGATCGGTGAGTGGTTGTTGCTTAATCTGAATGCGTCGTTGCTTGAGTTGCCGGTACAAAACGACCAAGCCCACTGCCAGTAAAACAAACGGTCCGAACCAGAGCAGATAAGTAGTCGGCGTCACGCGCGGACGGTAAAGTACAAAGTCACCGTAGCGGGCTGTCAGGAAGGCGATAATCTCTTTGTCACTCTTGCCGGCCTTAATTTGTTCGCGAATCTCGCGACGCAGATCTTCTGCTAAACCTGCACGCGAATCGGCGAGAGTCTCATTCTGGCAAACGAGACAACGCAGTTCCTGCGAAAGTACCTGCAGTCGCTTCTCGACCTCAGGATCCTCTGCGAGCGGCTGCGCAGTCTGCGCGAGGACCGCAGCAGACAGCGAACAGAGGACTAACAAATGCACCGCGAGTCGCTTCATTTGTTTAAGTTGCGGACAAGTGGCAGGAGTTGGCCCTGAATGACGGCGGGCGTTAGCGGTCCTATGTGTTTGAAACGAATTACGCCGTCGCGATCAATTAGATATGTTTCCGGCGCGCCGTAGACTCCCCAATCAATACCAACTCGACCATCAAGATCGGCCGCACTTAACAGATAAGGATTGCCAAGCTCATCCAGCCAGGCGATGGCATCGTTACGTTGGTCCTTATAGTTAAGACCATAAAGCGGCACTTCGCCGGAACGCGCCAGGGCAAGCAACACGGGGTGCTCTTCACGACAGGAAATACACCATGAAGCCCACACGTTGAGCAGCCAGACTTTTCCGCGCATCTCCTGGGGCGAAAATGTTTTTGCTTGCTCGTGAAGTTGCGGCAATTGGAAAGCTGGCGCCGGTTTGTTGATCAGCGGCGAAGGAACTTCATGCGGGTCTCGCCTGAGGCCAATCGCCAAAAAAATCACGAGGCCAACAAAGAGTGCTAGTGGAAGTAGGAAACGAGTCATGATTTATCCGCTGTCGCCGCAGCCAGTGCCGGCACAACTTCGCGTTGGGCCGCTTGTTGCGCTAACCGTTCCTTGCGCGCCGCCAGAGCATAGCGTCGATCGCTCACTGCCAGTCCGCCGCCCAGGGCCATCAAGAGCGCACCGCCCCAGATCCAACTGACAAAGGGTTTGTAGTGCACACGCACGCTCCAGGCGGTGTTGCCCACAGGTTCGCCGAGAGAAATGTAAAGATCTCGAAAGATGCCCGTGTCGATTGCCGTTTCGGTCATCGCGTTTCCGGAAGCGAGATAGGAACGCTTTTCCGGATACATGGTGCGCATCACGTTGCCGTTTTTCGAGATGTCGATCTCTGCTCGCACGGCGCGATAGTTTGGTCCCGGAACTTCGCGGATTCCTTTCAGGCGAAAATCGTAACCGCCAACGCTTACCATATCGCCCGTTGACATCTTCACGTCCTGCTCAGCCTGATACGCGGTAACCACAGTCACTCCGAGTATGAAAACGGCGACTCCAACGTGGGCGAGTTGCATTCCGTAGTAACTACGGCTCTGCATGCGTAACTTGCGCAGCAGTGGCAACTGACCTGCGGTTGTCTTGACGCGGTCGCGCAGATTAAGAAGCGCCGTTACTACGATCCAGATGGCGAGTAGCAGTCCGAGACTGGCAAGCGGTTTCCAGCTACCCAAGACCAAAGGCAGGAGCAGAGCGGTAACCACGCTGGCCGCAAACGCCCAGCGCAGTCGTACAGCCAACTCCGGCAGACTTGCCTTACGCCAGCGCGCGATTGGGCCGACGCCCATCAGAAATATTGCCGGCACCATCAAGGCTACGAACACGGTGTTGAAGTAAGGCGGCCCTACTGAAAGTTTGCCCATGCCGAGCGCGTCGATGATCAGCGGATAGAGCGTGCCCAGGAGAACCGAAGCCGCAGCCACACTGAGCAGCACATTGTTGGCAAGTAGAAAAGACTCGCGTGAGACAATTTCAAACTTGCCGCCTAGCCCGACTTGTTTGGCGCGCCAGGCATAAAGCAGCAGTGAACCGCCAATTACCAAAGTAAGAAATGCGAGAATGAAGACGCCGCGCTTGGGATCGGTCGCGAACGCGTGCACCGAAGTGAGCACGCCGGAGCGCACCAGAAAAGTTCCCAGCAGGCTCAAAGAAAATGCGGCGATGGCCAGGAGGACAGTCCAGCTCTTAAAACCGCCGCGCTTTTCTGTCACCGCGAGAGAGTGAATCAGGGCTGTGCCTACGAGCCAGGGCATGAAGGAAGCATTCTCGACTGGATCCCAAAACCACCAGCCGCCCCAGCCGAGCTCGTAGTAAGCCCACCAACTGCCAAGCGCGATGCCGCAGGTTAGGAACATCCAGGCGACAGTAGTCCACGGCCGTGACCAGCGCGCCCAGGTTGCGTCGAGCCGGCCACTAATCAAGGCTGAAAGCGCAAAAGCGAATGCCACCGAGAAGCCGACATAACCCATGTAGAGCATCGGTGGATGGATCACCATCGCCGGATCCTGGAGCAGGGGATTAAGGTCGCGCCCGTCAGCCGCGGCGGGAAACAGACGATCGAAAGGATTCGAGGTCAGCAGCATGAAGAGGAGAAAACCAACGCTGATTGATCCCATCACGCTGAGTACGCGCGCGATCATCGCTTCCGGCAGATGGCGGCTGAAGAGTGTTACTGCCACGGTCCACAGCCCCAGCATCAAAGCCCAGAGTAGCAACGAACCTTCGTGTGAACCCCATGTGGCGGCCAGGCGATAGTGCAGTGGCAATTGCGAATTGGAATTCGTGGCTACGTTGAGAACCGTGAAGTCGTTAGTGATGAAAGAATAGCCCAGGCAACAGAAGGCAATCGCAATGAAGAGAAACTGCGCCTGACCGGTAGGGGCTGCCACCGCCATCCAGGAACGAATGCCGCGCGCAGCTCCGATCATCGGAATCGTCGCCTGCGTGAGGGCCAGCAGTAAGGCCATAATCAATGCGAACTGTCCAACTTCAGGGATCATTTTGTTATTGATTGACTACGGTTTTGGCGGCTTCGCGTGCGTGTTTCGCTTTGTCGATTGCGTGTCCCGCTTCGGGAGGCATGTAGTTCTCGTCGTGCTTGGCCAGCACCTGATCCGCATAAAACACTCCATCGGCGCCAATCTTACCTTGCGCCACGCAACCCTTGCCTTCCTTGAATAGGTCGGGAAGGATGCCTTTGTACACCACCGGAATGCTCTGTGCGGTATCAGTTACAACGAAGCGCACGGTCAGGCCATCGCTGTCGCGTTGCACTGTTCCCGCTTGCACCAATCCACCCACTCTAAAAGTCCGGTCAAGCGGTGCTTCCTTAGCTGCGACCTGTGATGGTGAGAAGAAGAAAACAAGATTCTCCTGAAAAGCGCTGAGCACAAGTGCCGCAGCGATTCCCAATCCGGCAAGGCCCGCAACAATGAATCCAAGTCGTTTATGACGGCGTTTCATTTTTTACCCCCATCCTAGTCCCTGGCGCGTTCCTGCAAGCGCCTTTTCCGCTTCCAAAGAAACAAGATCTCGCCTCCAATGGCGATGAAGCTAACTATATAAGAACCCCACACGTAAAAGCCGTAATCGCCCATGTAGATGAATTCTGACCAACTCATTTTCTTATGCACTCACTTCCGCCAGCCGGGCTACGTTTTGCTCTCGCTCTCGGATAATACAGCGAACCCGCGCAAGCACAATGGCAATTGAATAAAGCCAACAGGCCGCGAGCATGATTAGCATTGCCGCGAGCATTGGCGGCGCCATCGTTGGCTTGTTAAGTATTCTAATTGTGGCGCCTTGATGCAGAGTGTTCCACCACTCCACGGAAAAATAAATAATAGGAATATTGATGACACCTACAATTGCCAACAATGCCCCGGCGCGATCTGCACGGCGCTGATCTTCAATCGCTGATTGTAAGGAAATGAATCCAACATAGAGGAAAAACAGAATCAACGATGAGGTTAGGCGCGCATCCCAAACCCACCATGTGCCCCAGGTTGGTTTGCCCCACAGAGCTCCAGTTACAAGCGAAATGAAAGTAAACATCGCGCCAGTAATGGAAAGTGAAGTTGCCATCATTGAAGCGAGCCGCGCGTTGAAGGCCCAACCGACCGCCGCATAGATCGCCAGCAACACGTAGAGGAACATTCCCAGCCAGGCTGCGGGAACATGAATAAAGATGATGCGATAGGCGTCGCCTTGCTGGGCATCAGTCGGCGCGACAAAGAAACCGATGTACAAGCCAACGACGAAAAGAATCGCCGCAGGAATAGCGAACCAGGGAATGAGTTTGCCAGCAAGCGGGTAAAAATTCGCAGGGGCTGCGTATTTATAGAGATTCATAAGTCAAACTTTGAACTTAGTACTTTGCGAATCTGATAACTTGTCGTTCGATGTGTTCGTCCCCTGAAACCTTAAAGTTTGAATCACCTATCAAAAACGGACAAAGCACCAAGCACAAAGTACAAAGTTCGTTCTTCATTCTAGAGATATCCTAAGGGCAGCCGCAGTTGCCCAGGGAGCGAACACCAGCGTTATAGCAAGTAGCGCACCCAACAGCGACAAGTTCGCCTGGGGACTCAATCCCGCGATACTCGCGTCGACAGCGCCGGCGCCAAAAATCAACACCGGAATGTAGAGCGGCAAAATTAGCAATGAGATGAGCACGCCGCCACTGCGGAGTCCGAGCGTTAAAGCGGCGCCAATCGAACCAATCAAGCCCAGTACCGGTGTTCCTATTAATAAGGACACGACTAAAACAACCAGGGTGTTGGGCGTCAATCCGAACTGAATTCCCAGCACCGGGGCGAGCAGAGCGAGCGGCAAGCCGCTAAATAACCACAATCCCAGAACCTTTCCCAGCACGATTAGATACAACGGTTGTGGCGTCAGCAGCAGTTGCTCAAGTGTTCCGTCCTGAAAGTCATTTGTAAACAGCCTGCCCAAAGCCAACATCGACGCCAGCAATGCTGCTACCCAGACAACGCCAGGCGCGATGGTTCTCAACAACGCTAGTTCGGGACCGATTCCCAAAGGGAAAAGACTGACGACAATGATAAAGAAAAAAAGTGTCGATAAGACGTCGGTACGCCGGCGCCATTCCAAAGTCAGATCGCGGACCACGATCCAGCGAAACATCGAAAGGGGAGAAGAAGCGTTCACGATGCAAGTTCGAGTCGCTGTAACGAACCTGCGGAAAGATCCAGTTCCTGGTGTGTAGCAATAATTGCCATTCCGCCGTTCTGCAAATGCTCTCCTATTAATGTCTTGATAATTGCGACTGCGGAGCGGTCCAGCGATGTCAACACTTCATCGAGGATCCACAATTTTGCTCCCGAAGTAATCAGGCGGGCCAACGCCAGGCGACGTCGCTGGCCTTCGGAAAGCAAACGAGCCGGCAACGTGTCTCTCCCCGTCAGTCCGATTTTTTCGAGTGCGCTT
>JBAPXA010000041.1:0-13567 GCA_049283975.1 Pyrinomonadaceae bacterium
GGCCAGGTGAAGAAGGAGAAGTCGATGCGCGGTATTCCAGTTGAACACGCGCGCTGGATCGGCGAGCTGTTGAATCAACTAACAGACGAACAACTACACGATGCCTTTCGCGCCGCGAACTATGACAAAGAGATTCGAGAAGGTTATGTGCGCTCGCTACGCATGCGCATTGAGCAACTGGCGCGCTTGTAGTTTGGCCTCACTGACCGCGGCGCGTAAACGCCTCCTGGCGAAAGCGTCGTCCGCCAACGTTCACCGCGGGTTCTATTCCCAGCAAGCCGCGCACGATCGCGAGGCGCGCGATGATGCGTGGCTCTGCGAATTGAAATCTGTTGGCCAGGCTTTGGGCTCGTTCGAAATCCTTGTTCGCGAGAGCTCCGAGTCGCTGACCATAGCGCGCCACCATCGCGCTCAAGCCGCTGCCACCCTGTAGCGGCATCTCACCATCACGGAACACGTTCACTTCAAATCCGCTGAGAGTTGAGGCTGCCGCGAATAGCTCGTTGAGCTGCATGATTCCCGGCTCGATGATTTCAAAGCTGCGCTCAGGCTCGATATCTTTGAAAGCATCCGCCACTCGCAATTGCAACTCCAGTTGTTCGTAGCTGGTGGCACGTTTGTTAGTAACTTGTCGCGCTTCTTCGAGAAGCTGTAGCGCGAGTTTCGGGTTCGTCGGATTGGTCCTGCCGGCCAATTGCAACAGCATGTCTACGCGCTGACTATCGCTGGACAGGCTGGCGACAAGACGTCGCGCTTCGTCAATTGCTTCGCCCTCGGCTTTCTTTGTCAGTTGTTGAAGTTCCATCTCTTGTAGGAACGAGTCTCTGGTATTGCCCTCAAGATGGTCGGCCGCAATCTGCCGCGCTAGATCGGGATTGCCTTCGTCGAGAGCTTTGAGCGCCGCGCGCCGGTAGATACGCGACTGCATTCCGGCAGGCGCTGCAGCTGCCGAAGCCAGCAGGCCTGTAGAGTTTTGCTGATCCAAATTACTGAGCAGCTGGTTGATGTTCGCTCGCTGATTATTGTTCAGGCCGATCTCAGAGATTTTCTGACGCACAGCCTGGGCCCGCGTCGGAAGGGTTTGTTCAACTCGTGGTAGCAGTGCCTGTAGCCCGCTGAGTAAGCGACGCGCATTCATTTGTTCGAGTTCGGCGGAAGTTAAAGGGCTGCTTGCGTTGCCCTGGTTGCCAGAGCCGACGGAACCTCGCCCGCGACCGCGATTCTGACGCGGTTGCGCAGTGGCAGATTGCGGCGTGGCCCTTAGCGCGGCGTCGATTACCGAACCCATCAAGTCAGCGTAATTATTCGCTGCCAAATACGGTTGAATCTTAGAAGGCGCAGCTTCGGCCGCGGGAGCACCAGCTGTGCGTGGGCCTGTTTGCAGCAGACCAAGTGCCAAACTGCCCGCATCGGTGGTGGCCAACATGTTGGCGGCAACGAGCCGTTTCAATAATTTGTCTTCGAGTTTTGCAGCAGCCTCTTTGTCTTTCGTTCGCAGTTGATTAAGCACATCA
The DNA here is from genome assembly GCA_049283975.1 of Pyrinomonadaceae bacterium. Classification (GTDB taxonomy): domain Bacteria; phylum Acidobacteriota; class Blastocatellia; order Pyrinomonadales; family Pyrinomonadaceae; genus PSRF01. The sequence goes on from JBAPXA010000041.1 coordinate 1,515, forward strand.
AGCAGCGAAATCGGATACTTGCCTTTAGCTAACAAATCTTCGGCGGTCTGTAATGCGAGTTTTGGATCGAGGGCCGCAACCTGCGCGAGCAGTCGCTGTTCCAAATCGTCCTCGAAGTTGAAACCGTTAGCGACAAGATCGCCCGCCGGCGGGCGGGTCGCTGCAAGCAACTGGTAAGCGAGCGGAGCGTCGTAGCGCGCGACTGTGAGAACAAGCTCCTGGCGCAACTGCATCGGCGTTCTTGATTGGTTGGAGTTCCGCCTCTGATTAGAACCAGCAGCGATGTTTGTCGCTCGCATCATTTCTGCGACGCCTTCGGCAGCTTGCGAAAACAGAGAGCGCGCCCGACCTTCGTTGCTTTGCCACAACATTTCCGCTGCCCCTAGCTGCATGCGAATGCGGTTTTCCGGCAAGCGTAACAGTTGCGCCTCCTCGACTACCTGCTCCAGTAAGACGAAAGCGCGCTTCTGCTTTTCGGCTTTTTCCTGCTGTTGCTCTTCAGCGGTGGGCGAGGGTGCTACTTCCTGCGCGGCGGCGTTCATCGCGGCAAGCATCAGCAGGGGCAGAAACATGCTCGTAATTCGGGCTTTCATCATCATTGCTACTCCATTTGTGAAGCTGTAACGCTGGCCAGCGCTGCGGGAGAGTTAAGGCCTTTTGACGCCTGAAGGCGGTAAAGAGTTGGGCGAATCATCAAAGATTAATTAGACCGGGCCTTGCCATGAGACTTGTACGTCTTTTCTCCGGCCCTGATCTCTGCCTTGAGCCGGTTCTCACGTGGCGGAATCGGACAGCTATAGCGACTGCTGTAAGCACATGACGGATTGTAGGCTAGATTGAAATCGAGCGTAACCATTTCGGAGGCTGGGATTGCAAAATCGATGTAACGGCCGCCGCCATAAGTTTCCTTGCCGTTCGTAGCATCGGTAAAGGGAATCAGCAGGTAGTCCTTGTACTCGTCTGTTTGTGAAAGCGCCTCACTTTGATAGACGCCGAGAACGTAAGGGTAATCCCCGAGCCGAAAGCTCAGCGTGCCATATTTTACATAGACTTCCGTGGTACCACTTGAGGTCGGCATATTGAATCTCTTTTCGTTTGGCGTTCGCGCGAATGCAGCCCTCACTTTAAAAGCCGGGTTGATATTGAAATAGTTCAACCCCTTGAACCGAGACACTTCCCAGGTTTCTAAGGGCGAGCGTTCGGGATCACGAAACTCACGATCGCGGTAGGCGCGAAACTCTAAAGGATCACCAATCCCCAGTTGTCCGAACCCTGGCGGCGCCAGGAAACTTGTAAAGCTCAATACGCAGAAGAGCCTTGTTAAGGTCGATCGTTTTATTCTCATAGGCTTGCTAAGAGTCTAACCCCCTAAACTGGCGGGAACCGAGTCGGAGGTGCATGATCTTGCAGGTGCCTTTTTCTTTGAAATTGGGAGTGTCCACGGTGTGACGCCTCTACAATTTGGTAAATCACTCCTGTCTTCTCAGAGTTTGACCGGATTCTCATCAAGGCTCAAAATCCTGCGTAACCTTTTCGGCCTGAGCCAGTTTATACAAGTAGAGAACAATGGTCGTCGGAAAACCAGCATCGACGAACGCGGCAGAACTGGCGGTAGACCGCCTGCTGGTGGAGTCTGCCCAGCAGGACCAAAGCAAGTTTGGCGATCTCTACGACAAGTACTTCTGCCTGGTTTATGCGTACACTGCGCGTCGCGTGGGCGATCGCGCCACTGCCGAGGACCTCACGTCAGAAGTCTTTCAGAAAGCGTTGGAATATTTGCCCAAATTTGTTTGGCGTGGTGTTCCATTTGGCGCCTGGCTGCTGCGAATCGCCACCAACATTGTCGTTGATCGGACGAGGCAAGCAGCGCGTGAGCGGCCTTTGGCTGACCAGGAGGACGCAACTGAAATCAATCACTTCAGTCTCGAGGAGGTTGAGGAACGGGCGCGATTGTTTCGCCTAGTAGACCGTCTTCCAGAGGACCAGCGGCGCGTAATCGTGTGGCGCTTTGCTGAGGAGAAGAGTATTCGCGAAATTGCAGCACAACTGGGTCGTAGCGAAGGCGCAGTGAAGCAGTTGCAATTCCGCGGTCTGCAAACCCTGCGCGCAGAATTGCAGGCAAAGCGGTGAGTAAGCATGGCTGAGAATTTTAGCGAACAACTCGATCAAGCATTGGCTGTTTTGCTGGCCAACCCCGACGCGCGGCCGGTGGTAACGGCCGACGTCGAGTCGCTGCTCGATGTCGCAAGGGAATTGCGAGGTTTGCCACGTGATGAATTTAAGTCTCGTCTAAGAGGGCAATTGCTAAGGAGTGTTTCGATGAGTGATGAAGGTACCGCAACGGCTAGGTCAGTAAACTACATTCGCGAGGGCTTTCACACGATTACGCCTTACATCGCGGTTCACGACGTGATGGGACTGATCGAGTTCGTTAAACAGGCATTCGACGCCGAAGGCGCTGTTTACGGGATCGGCTCTCAGGGCGGATATCATTCGGAGTACAAGATCGGTGATTCTTTTGTAATGATCGGCGGAGGCGGTGCTTGGAAAGGCGAGCAAAAGCTGACAGCGCTTCACCTCTACGTCGATGACGTCGACGCCAGCTACGCGCGCGCACTTGCTGCCGGGGCGAAAGCAATCAATGAACCGATCGAAGCGCACGGAGAACGAGTTGCCGGCGTGCGGGATCTGGCCGGGAATGAGTGGTACCTGGCCAAACGGTTGTCGGGCTCGCATACCGATGAAGGCCTGCGAAGCGTCAACGTTTATCTGCATCCAGTCGGAGCGGCAAAAATGATCGACTTCTTGAAGCTCAGTTTTGGCGCCGAGGAGATCATCAGTCACCGGGAGACTCCTGACGGTCCAGTGCTACACGCGAAGATAAGAATTGGCGACTCTGTCCTGGAGATGGGCGAGGCCCACGGACCCTATCAAGCGCTGCCCTCTATGCTCTTTCTTTATGTGGACGACGTTGATGCCTGGCATCAACGGGCCGTGGCTGGAGGCGCTACGGTGATCGATGAACCGAAGGATCAACCGTACGGCGATCGCGTTAGCGCCGTGAGCGACCCTTTTGGCAATACCTGGTATCTGGCGACGCATATTGCAAACCCAGTTTGAGTGAAGCTAAACGACTACGATTAAGCAAAGGAGTAAAAACAATGGCAAAGGTAAACCCAATCCCCGAAGGCTACCATTCCGTGACGCCGTACTTGAGCATTAAAGGTGCGGCTGCGGCAATCGACTACTACAAGGACGCGTTTGGTGCCACCGAACTCTTCCGCATGGCTGGTCCCGACGGCAAGATCGGCCACGCTGAGATCAAGATTGGTAACTCACCCATCATGTTGGCAGATGAGTTTCCGGAAATGGAATTTGTTAGTCCGCAAACTCTGGGAGGAACGCCGATCGGCCTGATGATTTATGTAGACGACGTCGATACGATGTTCCAGCGCGCTATCAGCAAGGGGGCGAAGGAAGTGAAGCCGCTCCAGGATCAGTTTTATGGGGATCGTTCTGGAACTCTGAGAGATCCGTTTGGACATGTTTGGACGGTGGCCACACACGTCGAGGACATCGCGCCCGACGAGATCGCGAAGCGCGCAGCTGCGGCCCATGGTGGCAGTTAAGAACCGGCGAGCTTAAGCAATGATAGGTGGAGTTACTGGCTCAGGATCCATCGCCGGCATCGGTTCGCGCGGCTCGCGAATCGGAGCCGGCTGCGGCTCGCCATCCGGCGGCAAGGGCAGCGGCTTTGGATCCGACTGGTGATCCGGGTTGTCAGGATCATAAGGATGTGTGGCTGGCTGATCGGGACGCTCACCCGGTCGCCACTGCTCGGAAACCTGTGTCATAAAACTCACCCCTAGTGTATTAGTGCGTTTGAGAATGCACCGTCAAAACGGTCATTCGGATTTAGTTTCATTGCCGCCGCCGGTTTCGCTAGTTGTCGCCGCCGTTGCTTCCTGAGGGGCAGCGTCGGCGACGCGTTTGGCTGCCACGGCAGCTGCACCAGCGGCCGCTCCGGCTACTACGGCGCCGAGTACCGTCTTCGCCTTGGAGAGGAGTCCTCCGGTACTCTTGCGCGTTAATTTTTTGCCCCCGGCCATCTTCTTAATCGCCTGCTTGCTCGTGCCGCGAGGGGCCTTGCTTGCCGCCTTCTTCGCTCTCGACGGCGCTGCTTTCTTAGCCGACTTCTTGGTACCGGCTTTCTTCCCCGCAGCCTTTTTGGCGCCGGAACCTGATGCCGAACTCGAGCGCTTACGCGCCTTAGTACTTGCCATTTTTATTTACCTCTTAACGAACCGCCATTACCGTGATGTTTACAAAACAACGCTCCTCCATCGCTGAAGAAGCGTTGCTTGTTGTGGACCACTAGTGTTGCCACTAGGGCTCCGCAAGAAGCCGGATCCGAAGACCCAACTTCAAGCTCGTGTGTCAAAACTGAGAACGTTACCGGTCTTAAACGACCGGTCCGCGGCGACCAGACACCAGGTTGATGATGAGAATGACGAGCGCCACCAGCAGTATCAGGTGAATCAAGTTACCACCCACATGGCCGATGAAACCCAGAAGCCAAAGAACCAAGAGAATCACAAGAATTGTCCACAACATTTTTTACTATCTCCTTTAACGAAAATCGCAAAGCTGAACCCAAAGTGACTGAGGCTTAGTTGAGCAATGCATATGCCAGCACAATCCTCGGCCCGCTTGGTCCAAAACACAGCTGTTTTCAAAGGTTTTTAGCCAGAACTCCTGATGATGCCAGGTTCCCGTTTTTCCCCACTGCATTAGAACCGTTCGCTCCAGCGGGAGCGCTAATTGGTGTTTGTGCGAATTTAAGGCAAAGGGTTTTTGTGGCAGTAATACTCAAGCTGTTAGTTGCGCCCTCGTTTTTGCAAGCGGCTTGCTTTATCAAGCGGGGCTTTCCCACCGTCGACGCCACTCGGTAAAGGAGGGGAGCGGTAGCGACCGCATTAACGAGCATTGATGAGAAGGTCTGGACCTAAGCTAGATCAATTGAGTGCGGTCGCTAACGCTCCCGTACTTGTACCGAATTGCCGCGCCAGTTGAAGGAGTCTTGCCACACTGAATGCGGTCGTTACCGCGCCCGTAATGTATCGATTGGACGCCTGCGATCCAGTAAGACTTAAGGCAAAAAGGAAACGGAAGAAACCCCGCGTATCTAGAATACGTGCAGGGCTTCCTCCGTTCGGGTCCGACCTCATCAGCAGCTACAAGCTAATGGTTCAGGCCATTCGGAATATAGTTTGGCAAGGATCACGCGTCAACAATCCGCGTGTTTTTCTTTTGACGGTCACATTTCTCATTGCTATAGAACGATCCACCTCAGCGCGATGCTATGATGTGGCTATCACAAAGTAGCAAAGGAAAGGTAGCGATGATCACTGTAGCTAATCGTCTTTATGTGAAACCAGAGTTTGCTGACGCGTTTGAAAAAGTGTTTCGCGAACGCGCGGAACTGGTCGACAAGATGGAAGGCTTTATATCAAACCAAGTGTTACGTCCCGTCAACGATGGTGATCCCTACGTCGTTTTCACCATCTGGAACAGTCGCCAGGATTTTCTCAAATGGGTGCGTTCGGATGAGTTCGTTAAAGGGCACGCCCAGTCGGCAACATTGCCACGTGACGCTTATGCTAAGACTAATATTCTCGAGTTGCACGAGGTGTTGCAGGATTCAACCCGACCCGATTTAGCGCCCGAACCCCACGGTGGCCCTTTTAATATGCATTAACAGTTTCCGCTTTAGCCTCACATCCGGCGGCAAAGCCGAAGCTGCACCAATGAACTCTTTCGTCAAAGTTTCACTCACACTAAATGCGGCATTCTCGACCAGGCCTCTCACTCTAAAATAGGGAAACAAGTGCGTTTAAAAATTGTTGACACCTATAGTGCGTGGAGTAGAATGCCGTCGCTCCAACTACCGACGATAGTAGTTCAGCCTCATCCACGCGCGAGATTTTGCCCTTAGCGCTTCGAAAGCACCACCCATCGAGCTTTTTGAAAAGGAGACATCGTGTACTACTTAAGAAATTCCCTCTCACTGTTGCTGTTGTTGTGTTTAATTGCTCTATTTATGACTGCGGTTCCTCCCGTCAGCCAAAGTCAGAACAAAGACACTGAATTAAAGATGGAGAAAGATTCGCCGCCGGACACTTTCCCCTACACTCGCCGCGCGATTCCCGAAGACTTCGCGCCGGGGGGGCGGCCCGCTCTACCAACCAGAATTCAACCCGGTCTGCCGACGGCGATCTTTCCCACCGCCATCGTCAGTGACGTGGTAGTCGACAACACCAATCCCAACCTAATTAACACCGACACGGCCAATGATGGCGAGCCTTCAATCGCGATCGATCCCAACAACACAAACGAGATTGTCATTTCTGCCTTCTCCGGCAGCTGGGGCGCAAACACTCCCATTTGGCATTCTCTCGATGGCGGAGTCACATGGACCGAACAAAACACCGTACCGGCTCCGCCTGGAATTCCCGGCGCTACGGGCTGTCCCTGCGATCAGGCGTTTGATTTTGATCGCTCAAATGCAGTCTCAGGCACCTTCCTCACGAGTGTGGATATTTTCAGCGGCACTACCACCGATCCCACGATGTCGAACGTTTGGAACTGGCTGGTGCAGATGGGCATTGCTCAACGCACTAACAACGTAACAACCGCGAATATCGATCAGCCCTGGTTGCTCGTGAATCGCGATCCAACGACCGCTAGCCAGGACAACGTCTACGTTGCCTATGATGAGCTCGGTTCAAACAGCATGCGCGTGGCTGTTTCGTTGGGTACAAATCCGCCCAACTTTGTTCGCGACAATCTATCGGGAAATACCGGCGGAGGTTTCGTTAACCCGGGACATCGGCTGGCAGTCGATCGAAATAACGGAGCGGTCTATAGCCTCTGGCAGGTGCGCACCGGCGGCGGCGATGACGGATCTCACAACATCAGTTATCGGCTCAACCGCTCAACAGATGGCGGCCAGACCTGGACACTGAATGGCAACATTGCCGGTATCCAGATCGCCACTGGCGACAGTAATCAGGCTTGCGTTGCAGGCTGCGCCGCACCTTGCGCAAACAACACTTTTAAGTTTGGCACCGTCAACGCACTTCTCGGTGGTGTTCTGCATGCGGCGGTAGATCCAACGAATAGTGACGTGTATTACGTCTATGGAACTCGCGACGCCGCGACCAATAACAATAGGCTCGCCATCCGCCGCCTCACCAGCAACGGGATGGGCGGACTTAACGTTGGCGGAGAAGTTTTCATTACCGGACAAGTCCAGGCAGCGTTGCCGTCAGTCGCGGTCGCTTCTGATGGCACTGTGGGAGTGCTCTACACGCAGTTCGACGGCTTGTCGCCGATGAGCAACATTCCGATGTTCTCCGTTCACTTTGCGATGAGCATCGATCAAGGCGCGACCTTCCCGACGGATTTGGTGCTGGAAAACTTCCTGTCGTCAGCAACCGATAACGGCGCCTGCCGCCAACGAGTTCTGGGTGACTATCAGCAGGTCAAAGCCGTAGGCACAACTTTCTTTGGAACCTTCACCGGCAACGGCGTTCCCTTTGGACGACCCACAGCAAATCATGACCCGATTTTCTTCCGGGTGCAGACCAATTGCACGATCAGTTGTCCGGCAAATATTTCGGTGTCCAATGATCCCGGACAGTGCGGCGCGGTCGTGAATTACGATCCGAATGACATTAGTTGCGGCACGGTGACGTGTTTACCCGCTTCAGGAACAGTGTTCCCGGTCGGAACCACTCCGGTTAATTGCACCACGCAGGCGGGACCGGCATGCAATTTCACAATTACCGTCAACGATACGGAAGATCCCGTAGTTACCTGTCCGAGCAATATCACCGTGAGCAACGACCCCGGATTGTGTTCCGCCGTCGTTGATCCCGGTACGGCTACGGCCACCGATAACTGTTCGGGCGTTACTGTTCAGGGAGTGCGCAGTGATGGCCTGCCGCTCAATGCTCCGTATCCAGTCGGAACGACTACCATCGCCTGGACTGCAACGGATGCCAGTAACAACACTGACACGTGTAACCAGACGATTACGGTTAATGACACGGAACCACCGGTGATCACCGCGGCAGTGGCCACGGCTTGTCTCTGGCCACCCAATCATGATCTCTACAACGTGGGCTTAACGCTCGCGGTGGCAGACAACTGCACCCCTGCGGCGAACATAGTCGTTGATGTGAAGATCACAAGCGATGAAAAACCGGAAGTCATGACCAAAGGCGACGGCAACTTCTCTCCTGACGCAGTTGTCACTGGCACCCACGTGAACCGCGTCGTCCAGTTACGTCGCGAGCGCATGGGAGGCAGCGATGGTCGGGTCTATCTGATCCGCATTACTGCGACCGATCAATTCAACAACAGCTCACTGAAGGTTCTACGCGTAGGAGTGCCGAAGAACATGGGACCTGCGATTAGCTGCGGTTTCGACAGCAGGCCAGTAAGCGGTGGTGATGCTCCGGACGGTGGCTTCTTTGCGACCAGTCCTCCGGCGCCGATCATCGGACCAAAACTGCAACCGGTCGGTGCGCTGTCGTTTAAGTACGTTTGGAGGTTCCTTCAGTAATCGGTAGCAAGAAGAGTGCGAACTTCCTTGGCCCCGGCGGTAACGTCGGGGCCTTTTGTTGGTTGCTGAGTGCTGTACAGAAGCGGGAGCGTTAGCCACCGCATTAACGAGCGTTGATGCCAAGGCCCTGGACCTAGTCGCCAGCTCAGTTGAATGCGGTCCCTAACGCTCCCGCTTCCGTACCGAATGGTGATGACCGTTGAGCCGCTTGAAATGAGCAGTAGCCAGTGGTTGATAACGAGCGTCGCAGGATGCTCGTCAACACCACTGGCCATTACTATTTTTGGTGACAACTGCTAGCCCGATCACTTACCTTCATCTCACTTTCATGCTTCTTTTCGCCACACAGAGTCTGGACATTCTCTTCACACTGTTTGTAATGCTCGCGGCGGCGAAAGTCTTTGCTGAGATATTCGAGCGTTTGCAGCAACCCGCTATCGTCGGTGAGATTTTGGCCGGGGTCTTGATTGGCCCTGGTGTGTTGCGTTGGGTGGCACCTTCCGAGATCACCAATACGCTCGCAGAAGTCGGCGTCATTTTTTTGCTCTTCACTGTCGGCTTGCAAACCATGCCAGTGGCAATTTTCCGCGTGGGAAGGGTGGCGCTGCTTGTTGCCGTGTTGGGCGTGACGGCTCCTTTTGTTGCGGGTTACCTCTTATTGCAAGCGTGGGGCGGCACCGTCGTGCAATCACTCTTTCTCGGTACGGCAATGGTTGCGACCTCCGTCGGTATCACCGCCTGCGTGTTGGCGGGAATGGGCCTGGTTGACGCGCCGGCCAGTCGCATCATTCTTGGCGCCGCTGTAATTGACGACATTCTCGGCCTACTGATTCTGGCCCTCGTGGCGAGTGTGGCGGCGGGCCAGATTGACTATCTCGAAATAGGGCTCACCGCCGCACTCGCCATCGGCTTTACGATCTTTGTACTGCTCGTTGGTGCCCCCGCGATAACTCGACTAGCGCCGCGCATTGAAGCTCTGCGTGTTTCGCAATCACTGTTTGTCTTCGGTTTGCTCCTTTGCCTGGGCTTATCTGTCGCGGCAACCTACATCGGCGTGGCGGCAATCATCGGCGCGTTCCTCGCCGGCATGGCATTGGCGGATGCCACCGAAGGCAACGAGACGTTGCACAAGCAGATGAACGGCGTCACTGAATTCCTGGTGCCCTTCTTTCTGGTCAATATTGGAATGCAATTGCGACTCGATGTGTTCCGCACGCCAGGAGCGATTGGGCTGGTGCTGATCGTAACCCTGGTGGCGGCCCTGACTAAGTTGCTGGGGTGCGGGCTGGGGGCGATTTCTTTAGGCTGGCGGCGAGCTGCACAAGTTGGGATCGGCATGATTCCACGCGGCGAAGTGGGAATCGTGGTCGCTCAGGTCGGATTGAGTCTCGCCGTAATCAATGACGTGCTCTTTGGAGTGGTGTTGTTCATGTCCGTCGCGACGACCCTCATTGCTCCGCCGTTTTTGAAGCTGCTGTTTGGCTCCGAAACGACTGCTCAAGATCGTGCCCCGAGTTGAGGCAGCGGGGGACGCATTACGTATGGACGACAAGTCATATCCCAAGCCGGGCAACCAGGAAGGCGGCGGTGCTTAAAACCCGCCGCCTTGTCTAAGATCCTCAAGGGACTGTTTGGTTCATTCAATAGAAATGACACCCGCGGTCAGCCCGGCCGCGGACAGCGCCGTAGAGTTGATCGTCAACACCAGACTGTCGCGGCTGGCACTAACGCTAAAGGGAACACCCGCTAACGAAGGCGTACCGTTTCCAAAGTTAATGGTGGCGATGCCGCTGAAGAACACGCGTCCGTTGGGAGCAACCGCGCCCCGGTCAGCCTTTCCGTCGATCGTGATTTGCTGCGCTTGTCCAAGAACTGAACGTCCGTTCAACACAGCATTGAAAGTGCCCGATGCAGAGCCGTCCGGTTCTATGAAGACACCTGTCCCGAGATCGAAGCTCTGAACAGCGACGGAATTGATCGCGGTACCAGCACCGAAAACTCCACGTGCAGCGCCCGTGACTGTTGCCGCATCCTCCGCAGCTGCTGTCGGACTGGATGTGTAGAACATTCCTGAGATTCCAAACACCAGCAAAATTACATAAGTCAGTTTCTTCATGGTTCCTCCTTGTCAGTGGATTTGAATGTTACCGGAGCGCAAAGTGCCCCCCGCCATGTAGCCGTCGCTCATAGTGATAGAAAACGTGTCGTTTGTACCGGGCTCGCCGTTGTCGCAAACCTGTACCTGGAAATTGACTGATCCGCTGCCATTGACAGTGGCCGTTCCGAATATTTGGACGCAGTTTCCAGTCATTGACACAGACGTGATCGAACTGCTCTTGACCGTCCGATCCTGGATGCCGTGATCCTGATAAGTAACATTGCCGCTGTCTGTCCCATTGTTCGAAGCCCTGGCAGTTAGTCCAAATGTTCCCTTGCCGCCCAGCACGTCTATCCAGCCGCCACCGGTGATCTTCGCTCCCGGCGTGCTGGGTGGGATGCAGTAGTCCTGATCGCCGATCAGCGCTGAGTTATCGAACGCGAGGAATGGAAACTCATCAGTAGGAAACCAACCATAGCGGTTGCCACCGACGGTTGTGCCAATGATGTCGCTCGCAGTTGTTAGCGTCCACGTCTTAAGTGGAACCCCAGCCGCATTTTTGATTGTTAGATCAACAAACAACTGGCCGCCGGGCACACCGTAAAAACGATGCTCAAACGTGTACCAGCCTTCCACCGTAATGGTGAAAGGATCCCTTCCGGGATTCTTCGGAAAAGAGTTAGCCCGGCCGGTGTTGTTGCTGGCACTGATGACAAAGCGAGGACTGGATCCCGTTGTGTCTGTATCAGTGTAGAAGCCGGCGTTGAAAGCAAAGTCGCGTCGGTGCTGACAATTGGTGTTGTTGATTGCCGACGTCCAATCGAACCGCGTGTCATTCGGATATGGGGTCAGCGTCGTAGGGCTGCCGTAGGGTGAAGAAATATCGAGATAGATGTCGAGCGATGTTGTGTATCCACCGGGGGGGAATGTTGCGCTGTAACCGCCCCAACGAGTGAATGCACCGCTCCCATCTTCGGCGTGAAACACGCCGGCCTTCGAAGGCACACCGTGAGTACCCGATGGCACGCGAAGCGCGCCGAACCATCCCGCCGTGTCTGTTTCAAAACCTTGAAAGAAAGCTGCAAAGACCAGACCAGTCGCTGCCAGAATCAATCCCACGGCGATCAGCCATGGCCTTATCCAGCGGCGAATGGCGCCCTTTGAAGCTCCAGTACAAAACTGTACCTCTCTTTTCATTAGTGTCCTCCTTGTGTGCGCGGCGAACTCTGGGACTTTTGAGGAGTCGCGTTCACCTGACGCCTGAGTCCGGGCTCTGCGAGGGGGAGTTAAGGCAATCTCTGAATTGACAGGTAGAGGTTACTCAGA
>JBAPXA010000042.1:0-12270 GCA_049283975.1 Pyrinomonadaceae bacterium
GCGGCAGCTTCTTCAGCCCCATTACGCGAGCGGTCGTTCGGGGCAACAGGGAAAGCTGAGCTCCGGTGATGCGAAATGGCGAAAATGCGCGCCGTGAACATGAAAACCTCAATGATTTTGGCTGTCGAGCAGGCACCAAACAGAAATGTCACCCCTCGGAGCTTTGGAGCGTGGGCATTAACCTAGCTCAATGGGGCGGGGGAGATCGATGACAATTAACTGCAGTGGGTGAAGTCTTATACCATTTTTGTCCGTTTAACTCCATAGATTCAAGACGGTCAGAAGTCTCAAACTTGCTTCCTAATCCTTTCGCCAACCTCACTGGTTTGAATCCTCAGAGTGCTCGGTGATAACTACATCACCTTCAACTGCGGCGGCGGATCGAGTACAGCCGGTGCTCCGTTCGGAGCAACAGGCGATCACCCACGAGTGCCGGCGTCGCCTGCGCCATATCGTCCAGTTCATTCACGTGCAGTAACTTGAAATTTTCGCCCGTTGAGACCACGAACGTCTGCCCCTCCTCGCTCAGGCAGAACAACTTGCCGTTGTAGATCCAGGGCGAAGTTGTAAAAGCCGTTGCCGCCGTGTCGATCCGTGTCTTGTAAGTCTGCGTTCCCGTCTTCGCATCAAAGCGGCTCAAGATTCCCGTCTCAGTTAGCGTATAGATGGCGCCTTCGTGGGCCACTGAGGAAGGCAGATAAGTTCCGGCGCGCGCCGCAGACCAAACTACATACTCGTTCGAGGTCTGATCTTTTCCGAGCGAGATATCGCCCGCGGCACCGGGACGGATTGCGAATAGAGGCCGTCCCCGCCCACCGTTGATGTAGAGCAGGCCGTTGTAAGCGAAGGGCGTCGGAACGGGCGTCGGCGACATTCCCGACATGCGCCACAGTTCTTTCCCTGCCAGGTCGTAGCTGACTACCTCGCCCGGCCCGATCGCCACGACTTCGGTGCGTTGCGCGTGTCGCCAAACAAACGGTGTCGACCATCCGGACCGTTGCACCGGCTGTCCCTTGCCGCCCAGGTCCCGATTCGTGCGCCAGACCTGCTTGCCTGTCTTTTTGTCGAACGCGGCGATGAATTGCTGCTTCTCATTGTCGTTCACGATCACTAGCAGGTTGTCGGCCAGCGCCGGTGAACTCCCCGTCCCAAAATCCAGGTAGATCGGATTGGCTTCCAGTGGCGTCGACCACGCCGGCTTCCCTTTCAAGTCAAACGCCCACAATCCAAGGTTCGCCACATACACGTAAACAAACTTCCCGTCCGTCACCGGGCTCTCGGAAACGAAGCTGTTCTTGCGGTGCCGTCCGCCCGGCGGCTGACCCGTGTAGAACTCCTTCGTCCAATCCACCTTGCCGCTTTTTAGATTCAGGCAATAGAGAAAGTAGTGGAGCTTCACTTCTTTCGGCAGCTCGATGTCGCGCTCAGTCACACGCTCGATCACTTTATCCATCGGCAGCCCCTGTTTCATCATCTCCGCGACGTACTCGTTGCTGTATTCCGTCCCGATCTGCGGCGGCTTTGACTTGCCCTCGGTCGTGACGGTGGTCACGTAGACCTTGCCGCCCGTCACAATCGGCGACGACCAGCCGCGCCCGGGAATCTCCAGCGACCATTCGACGTTCTCGGTCTTCGACCAGCGATCGGCAAGCTTCGGGTTCGCTGCCACGGGATTCGAGTCTGGCCCGCGGAATTGTGGCCAGACGATGTCCTGGCCGACGGCGTGCGGCGCTAGTAACAGGGCGCACGCGAGTCCGGCCAGGAGAATGTAAGGGTTGCTAAATGTGCGGACAGTCATGGGACAAAGTGGATTCATTTTTCTTCTAGTAGGTTTTGATGGTGTTGGGTAAGTTGTTTTGTGGAAAGCTTGCTGCAATTTCAACAACTACTGTTTAGGCGGTGCTTTCTTGTTTATGAAGTCCGACAGTTGTTGGGCCAGATCGGTGGACTTAAGCTCCTCAAGGCGAGCAACGTGGGTGAGGGCGGCGTCGCGTTGACCTAGAGAGGCCCGCGCGAGTCCGGCGAAGTAGTGCGCCTCGGGCGAGTCTGGAGTCAGCTTGAGGGCACGTTCAGCCGCTGCGACCGCCTCTTCGTAGTTCTTTGAGCCGTAAAGTGCTTCGGCGAGGATTTCGTGTGCTAAGGCATTGGTAGGTTGGCGCCCTGTCACGCGACGGATGTTCTGAGCGGCCTCTTCGAAGCGTCCTTGAGCGTTGTAGACGAGGCCCAGGCGCAGTAGCGCAGGTATATATTCGGGGTCAATCTGGAGCATGCCGCGGAAAGCTTCTTCCGCCTCCTTAAAACGGCCCGCACTGAAATGCGCCCCACCTGCCGAGATGTAGGCACGCAAAGCCGCGTCCAGCATCTCGTTGGCCTCCTTCTCGTGCCCGAGCTTGATCTGGGTGAGCGCGAGGTTGAAGAACGCCTGGCCATAGTCCTTGTCGAGCTCGCACGCGAGGCGGAACGCGGCCGCCGCTTCCTCGAACCGCGCGGCGGCAAAGTATGCGCTGCCCAAGTTATTATGCGCCGCAGCGAGCTTCGCGTCGGAGCGAATGGCCTCCTGGTACTCCTTCATAGCGGGGTCAAGCTTCCCCTTCGAGAAGAGTTCGAGCCCGCGCTCGTTGTGCCGGAGTGCCTTTTGCTGCTCCGGTGTGAGGGCAGGTACAACTCCCCCCTTCTTGTTAAGACTGTCCGAGGGGAAGGCGCTGTCCGACTTTCCGTCCTCGAAGCGGCGTCTCCTGTTCTCCTCAATGGCGCGGCTCGACACTTCCTGCCGCATCTTCATGAGATCAATCCACTGCCCCGTAGAGGTAGGCTGTTGCGCGCGCACCCGGGGCGCTGAAAGGTTGGCAACCAACGCAGCCGCGACCATAAGGGTGAGGACGCCGATTGGGCGGTGCAATGTAGTTCGAATCAACTTCATGGGGCCTCCAAAAACTCTGCGGCAAGACGTTGAAGGTCTGAGTCCCTTCATTAGGGGAGTTCAAAAACGGCGGCGGCGAGATTATACGCCGGACTAGGCTCGCAAGACACTCCTTAAAGAGTCGAATAAAAGTAATCGACGGGTAGCGTCGGACTCTCTCGCAGCTCCCACTTAGGCAAATCAATGGTAACTTGTGCGGCGCTCCGTCAGTTCTGTTATTGGTTTCTTCGGAGAAAAAGATTGAAGCAACTTATTTCAGTTTTGATTACGTCTTTGCTTACGGTCTCAGTCGCGGCGCAATCTGTTTCTCGTACAGAGCAGTATCGCCGTGCTCATGAACGACAAATCATCGCGGACTTCGCGCGCCTACTTGAGATTCCCAACGTAGCTTCTGATTTGCCAAACATCCGGCGCAACGCCGAGTTCATTCGCGAGCTGATGCAAAGGCGCGGGCTGAGGCCTCGCCTGCTCGAAACAGCTTCCAAGTCAGGGCCACCCGCAGTCTACGGAGAATGGAAAACACCGGGTGCAACTCATTCGATCATCTTGTATGCGCACTACGACGGTCAGCCTACGGATCCAAGCCAGTGGAGCGGAACTTTACCGTGGCAACCGACCTGGCGATCTGCCGCTCTGGAATCAGGCGGAAAGGTTGTGTCGCTGCCTGCCGCACACGAACCGATCGATCCTGAATGGCGCCTCTATGCGCGCTCAGCCGCAGACGACAAAGCAGGCGTAGTGGCGATCTTGACCGCCTTCGACGCCTTGCGAGCCCACGGCGTCACTCCCTCGGTCAACCTCAAGTTCTTTTTCGACGGCGAGGAGGAAGCCGGTTCTCCACACCTCGGAGAGATCATCGATCTGCACAAGGAGTTGCTGGCCGCCGACGCGTGGATCATCTGCGATGGCCCGGTCCATCAGTCGGGCCGTAAGCAAGTGGTCTTTGGTGTTCGTGGCGACCAGAACGTTGACCTTACGGTCTATGGCGCCAAGCGGCCGCTGCACAGCGGGCACTATGGAAACTGGGCGCCCAATCCAGCAATGATCCTTTCGCGTCTCCTTTCCTCGATGAAAGATGATGCCGGACGCGTATTAATTGCCGGATGGTATGACGGTATCGAGCCACTAGGTGAAGCCGAGCAACGCGCAATCGCGGAGGCCCCGGCCTATGACAAGGAGCTGCAATCACAACTGGGTTTCGCACACGGGGAAGGCGCAGGCAAGAGTCTACTCGAGCTAATCAACCTCCCCTCGCTCAACATTAATGGCATCGGTAGCGGCGACGTGGGCGCGCTGGCTCGCAACGTCATTCCCACTACGGCCACCGCCGCCCTCGATCTAAGACTCGTTAAAGGAAGCGACTATCGCAAACAAGTTGAGTTACTTCAGGCACATATTCGTAAGCAGGGTTTCTATGTCATCGATCGCGACCCGACTGATGCCGAACGGAAACAACACGCGCTAATCGCCAAAGTGATCGTTCGCACTGGCGGCTATAACGCGGAGCGCACGAGGATGGATCTGCCCATCTCGTTGGCTTTGATTGCTGCCGTGCAATCCACTTCCGCGCAACCCATCGTCAAGCTCCCAACTCTCGGCGGCAGTCTGCCCCTCTCAGTTATCACCAGCCATCTCCGCACGGTCACAGTAACCGTTCCCATTGCTAACTATGACAACAACCAGCACGCTGAAAATGAGAACCTTCGTTTGCAGAACCTCTGGGATGGGATAGAGACGATGGCGGCAGTGATGTCGATAAGACTCTAAGAGCTGTCAGGCTTTCCTCAGGATTAAGAGTCACTGCTCCGGGTTAGGAGTGGTGAGCATGTATACAGCGAAGGATGCTAACCAATGTTCGCCTTCATAGTTACCACTGGCCACTTGCTTCAGTGTGGCCTCGGCGTGCAGGTTAGCAGACCGTGAAAGAACTCCTCTGGCGCGGTCGGTGCGGGGCAGGGATGCGGCTATACTCCGCATGCACCAAGCCCGACTCAGATTGAGCCCGTCCAGATGAACAATTTTGGGGTCAGACCTGTCTGAGACTATGGCCGGAATTAGTAAGTTGCTGGGACGCCCATTCGCGATTCCTGGGAGAAAGCGATGGAACCAGCGCCTTAACTCTCCTGGCCTCAAAACACGCCGCATCAGATCAGCTTCGATCAAGCTCCCAGACAAGAAGTCGTCCCCGCCGGGTTCCCATGCCACCGGGTAATTTACATCCGACATGTAATATCTTCGACTGGTCTCAACGATTCTTTCCCTTAATTTCATGAGTGCTTGCTGTCTCTCAGGGTTAGTGCTCTTAACTGTGTTCGCGTAGTCCAAGGCGAACGACAGTCCGAAAGCAGTGTTGAAGTGTGTCCCGACGCGGATCGGGTAGGTCTGCTTCTCGAAAAAATCAACATACTTTTTCATGATGGTATCGGCCAGCGGCTGCAATGCCGCAAACCATCTTTGGGCATCCACGTCATTCCAAGCGTAAAGCTCTTCGTGAAGCTTCAAAAGCCATGCCCACCCGTAGGGACGCTCGAACGATGCCCGGCCAGTGGCCTTAAAATAATCGTTCTCAACCTCGATATTATTCGAGGTCAGATTAGCGTTCAGGTTCTCCCGGATATCTCGCGCCTCCGGGAGGGCCGGGTAGAGCCGTAAGAGACGCGCGAGCAGCCAGTGTCCGTGCACGGATGAGTGCCAGTCATAGCAGCCGTAAAAAGATGGATGGAGATTTTTGGGCGCCCTCACCTGCGTCTCGTCGTTCATCACATGGTCTACCTTATTGGGAAACTCCTTCCGCGCGCATTTGAGGGCGAGTCGGGCAAAGTGAGATGCCTGCGCCTGACTTAGCACAAACTGTTCTCGATTCGACCGCAAGGGTCGGCTTTCCACCGACGCCTTTAAAGCTTGAGCAGCTAATAGAAATACACACAAGCAAATCCCTTTAGCTTTGAGCATTTCCTAGTCTCCTCCTGAATAAGGCTAGCGCCTAACACCTGCGCTTCAGCTGCGGCGCGCGAACCGCTTTCATTCGTTTGTTGTTGAAAGAATCCACTCCATCACGGGATCGCGTCCGGCCCGGAATTCTGCCCAGGTGGGCTCGATGCGCCGATCCGGCAGGACCGCAGAATCGTTCTCAGCTCCAAAGCGATAGTGACGGGTCGAATATGAAATTCGAAAACCCGAATTGGGCAAACGAAACTCTCCATGTTCGCCGTAGTGAGTCGGTCTCATTCCTGTCGCGGCGCCTACAAGAATCGCGTTCGCTTCGTTACGCATGTCGAGCGCATTAACTGTCGCTGCCGAAAACGTACCCGGCCCGGTAATCACAAACAACCCGCCGTGTCTGTTGATCGTCGGTCGAGATTTGATGATTGGCAGTAGTAGCCGGCGGAATTGGTCCAGGTTTCCACCCCCGTTGCGCCTCAAATCGATCACAAGTCGACGCGCTTGGGATTCGTCAATCATTCGGCCAAGCGCCACCGCACGTTCTTGGAATTCCGCGTCTGACGGATAACGAGTAAACGAAAAGTAAACCGTCTTAGTAGCCGGCAGGAACTCCGTCCACCACCGCTCCGTCAATCGCTGCAAATAAAGCGGTGGCTTGTCTCCTGTTGCTAAACGCCACGCGGAAAACTCTCCAAACGGAGCAGGTGAAAACGTGACGGTGGCAAGTTCACCAGAGGTAAGCTCTAGAGCAAAAGGCGCACTACCTCGATCGGTAATCACAGCTAGACCGTGCAAGACTTCGGGTGAAGTTAAGTGCATCGTGGCGGCGAAACGAGTCCGGCCTTCATTCTCGCCGCGAGGAACGAGTTGCGTGGCGCGTTCCAGCACCTCACCTATTGACGTGGAGCCGATCGCGACAACGCGCGCACCAACAGCAGCGTGATCAGGCTCCTTCGCTGCGACTATACGCAACTCCTCACCGAACCATTCCACTTCAATCGGGTAGCGCAACAACGGTGGGGGCAAATCCAGGTGCGTGTGACCATCGCCGACCAGGGAAACGATCCGCATGAACCCGACAGTTACTTCATCACCATTCATGCTCGGGATGGCGGCGTCAAGACGCGCTACTTCAGCGTCGAAAGTTTCGCGACTAACCGTGTGGAAGGCGTTGGTATGATGGCTGGGTAACTCGCGCGCGAGGTAGCGAAGGTCTTGGCGCCAGGCCTGGGAACTAAGTTGAGTAGTTGTATTCTGGGAGCTACAAGAGCTCATAACCACCAACAAAACCAATCCGACGAGCACCATCTTCATTGATCGATATCTCATGTCCGCTGACGCCGGCGGGTGCGTCGCGTCAGCGACGCCTGCACACTTCACTTCACCGGGCTCCCTGCAGCCAAAGCTTAGCAACGCCACTGCGCACGGCAGCGACAATTGCTTAACCTTACGAACCAAACACTTGTTAGCAGAACTATGGCTCATAACTATGGGCTTAACATGATGGTTAGCTGATACGCATCTGATGGCGATGATGCTTCAGGTGAGCGATTGGGTATCGGAACAGATCCTCGAGACGCATTTCGGTTCGGAAGCGGGGATCCCAGCGCGTAGGATAGTGCATGGTCAGGTCCCAATGACTGGGCCGCAGGCGATCGAGACGCGCAAGGATAGCTCCGTGCACCTGGTCAAATGTGCGTAAGACCCCGCCACTTCCAAGCAGCCGGGCGCCAACCCTGGGGCCGATCGCATTGAGCCGGTTGAAGAGCGGTGTGGAAAAATTCAAAATGCCTGCGAAGACCTTCGAGCAGACGTGGGGAAGGTGACCAAAGACCATCAGAAGATCAGCGAGGGGGCGAACGAGTATGAAGCCGAGCAGGATGTGGAAGAGAAGCTGACCGTTCGTCCAGCCAGGGTTATGACTCGGCGCGGTCCATCCCTGCTCCGAGAGCGATCCGATCAGGGCGTGAAACTCCCGCTGCGAGCCTTCGAGATCAGCTCTGAGTTGGGCACGTCGGGTCTCAATATCGGAGGATAGAGTATTCATAGCAAAGGCTCTTTTATTATCAATCCATAATCGCTTATTGGGCGCTCCTGGAATTTACTCACGTCACTGGTAATCCGAGTTTCTTCGCCAGACTAACTACTCTTTCCGAGAATCCGGGTACTGCTGATTTAGCTAATGCCGTCCTACAGGCTTCAAGTGCCTCCGCTTGATACCCCAGATTATTGGCAACAAGAGCATGAACAACCGCCGCGAGCGGAGCTGTGCAACCAGGGCAGATTCCCTTTCTCAATTGCGACAAGAGCTTCTCGTTACTTTCGTAGGCGGTGAAAAACCGGACAGCACAGTCTTCAATTGTCTCCGCGACTTCCGTGGCCAACGAAGAAATGTCCGTGTCGGAATCTACCGTCCACCAGTGGTCACTCCTTTCTGGCATTAGGCTTCCGATTCTCATCTGTATCGGGAACAGCGCCGACGCCGGATTGAGCGGAAATGGACCGATCCACGCCTCATACAAATCTGGTGAAGTAACAATCAGGTTGACGGTAAATTTTCCCTCTGCAGCTGAGCCCCAGCGGCTGGCCTGAAATTGAATCGCATGAAAGAGCTCACCAGCTTTTCTATGGAGATGGAAACCCTTTCGCTTGAAGCCCGCTGCTGCTAGTCGCTTTGCAGTCTCGCGAGATGCTTCTTTGATCGCCTCTTGCGTTATGGATTTGCTCATCTGTATTTAACTGCTTAACCCAGCACCTTGTATCGAAGCGTCTGAAAAACCAATGCTGACTCATGAATGGTATGTAATTCAGAAGATGGTCATTCATCATTCATCGTCATCGTTGCTGCGGCGTGCGCTGGCTGTTTGACTAGCTACTGGTAAACGTAGCCATTGTGTTTGATCCAGCCAGGTGGATGACGCCTGTTTGGGTCGTGGTGTGTCCAGTGAATTCTTCCTCCTTTGGGGTCCCATTCGTACTGACCGCTGAAAGACACAGTGTCGCCTTCGCTCAGGCCTACGACTCTCGGCGCTAGATCGATGTTGTGAGCGATAAGTAGCGTCTGCCCCGAAGCGAGCGCCACGATGAAGCGCTGATGCCGGCTACCCTCATTGTCGTCCGAGAGCAGCCGACGAACGACTCCCTGCCCTTCCACCTGCAAACTACTGCTACCTTCGTCGAAGGCGCGAGCGAGTACTTGGTCGCTGTCAGAGAGTGGCTGGTTCGCTGGAGATTCCTGGACCGACGAGCAACTGACACTGATAGCGCACACCACACCAAGGATGAAATGCAGGTAACGCCTCATGACTATTGTTAGAAAACTCCTTAAGCCGTCCAACGCTGAAAAGAGCAAACGCACGACCACTTTAAGGTCTAACGATGTGTTTGCGGTGCGCCCTTAGTGATTTCATGCGTTTTGACCGAAGAGGTTGGCACATTCATCGCCAATGGTTCATGAGGCACACCGTGAGACCGGTGGTCATTCATTGTCTATCGTTGTTCGGCTGCGTCTTTGTTGGGGCCGCCTATTGTCTCTAACAAGCGGCGAGCTGCTGCCGTCGCCTCTTTGTATTCCGGCAGGTAATTCGGATCTGGAGTCATATTTATGATGGCGTTGAGTTGCTGGCGGGCATCATTGGAACGTCCCACCGCTTGATAAGCTTCGGCCAGGTGCAGACGTAGGAACGCATTGGTTTCACCGAAGCGCAATCCCTTTTCCATTTCCGCAACAGCCTTTTGCCGGTCACCGCCCAGCAGCCTCGGAGTTTTGAGATCGACTAAGCCAAGTACCATGTGGGCACTTCCACCCTGATAACCTTCATCAAGACTCAACACCGCTTCCATTTCTTTACGAACATCTGCAACGGTCGCTAAACCGAAGACGTCGCCCTGGTCCAGACTGCCGCCGTAATTAGCTCCGAGCCAGAAATGGCCTTCGGGCCTGTTGCCTTGCAGCCCGATTGCAGCTTTGCCCGCTGCTATCCCTTCGCGGAACGCCTTATCGCGCTCATCCTCCTCAGTATGCGTCGCTAGATAGTAATTGCACTTGGCGAGTCGCCACGCTGCGTCATAACTACCGGGGTTAGCGGTCTGCGCCTGACGCAGCTCGATGATTGCCTGCCGCAGGAACTGAATATTTTCTCTTTGGGCATAAAGCTGATCAGCTTTTGCCACATAGTCCGTGACTGACTGGTTGTTATTAGCAGGTATTTCTGTTTGCGAAGGCGATTTACAGGAGCTAACTGACAGGGAGCAGCCAACTATGACGAGGAAACAAACCCCATAACATCTGGTCGCGGCTTTCATTCTTAATACACAGCAATCTCAACAATATGGGAGGAGGCTTGCACAAAAAGTGGGCAAGTGACCGTCAGCACCGTCCCGTGAGGGACGAAATGTTTATAGCACCTAGCCAAACTCAAGAAGCGTCCAGCTCCGTTAGGAGCGAAATGTTGATATTGCGCCCCTAATGGGGCTCCATGTCGCTATCCAATCCAATTCTATAAACATTGTGCGCCTACGGCGCTGACTTTTTGTGCAAAGCGAACACGTCGAACATTTGCCTGCAGCGCCGCTAAGCCTTGGCGGACACTACCTGCGCCTGCGCTGGGCTGGAGTTTTTGAGACGAGGGGTCGTGTGGGTAATGAATCGTAGATCTCCCACTCCTCCTTTTCCATTGCCGGAAAACCACCTTTGAGGATCGGTCTCCTCCCGATAAGCAATGGCTCAAATATTCGCATGAACTGGAAGACTCCTGCGGTTGCGCCGAGTGCCTAACTGCCCTTCATCGTTCATCATTGCTTTCCCCGTGCGCCGAGGCAGAAAGCTCCATAGAGAGCCGAGGTCAGTTCAAGCAAAGCAATCGCGCCGGCGCTGAGCGCGAATTGGTGATGCGATGCTGAGTTGGTGCCAGGCAGAAAGTTAATATTGTCCGGCGACACCATCACGTAATGGTGATAAACGCCGAACAGAAAGCTTCCCAGTAGCGCAAGAAAAAATAGCCATAGTCCGCTGGATACGTAACGCGTCCACATAAGTGCAGCCGCCACAATCGGGGCGAAAAGTATTACGACAACGACGAAAAGAGTTTGCCACAGTGACAGATTGATACTTAGCCGCGAGTGCAGATTGCCGTGCGAGAGACTTGCCACGAGATGAACTGCGACAAGTCCTGTAATTAATATTCTCCTCATAAGAATCAGCTCGGCTTCGCCGCCGTATGTGAGGCGGTGGCCCTAGCGTTTTCATCATTCAGCGGTCCGCGGGCAGCCACGAGGAAGACACAGGATCTAAAACCAGCGCGTCGCGCGTGTAAAGATCAGTGAGTGCCGCAACATCTTTATCTCTTCCACCCCAGCGCTCTTTATTTCGGAGCAAGAGATCCAGGTCTTCCGGCAGCGCGATGACGGGCAATAGCGACTCTACATTAAGCGCCGAGGCGTTCACACTAACGATATGCGTGTGGTGATCAACCAGAGGCGTCACATCTTGCTGTGCAGAGGCGGCTGAAGTAGATACTGTCAGCAGAATCAAGCTAAGTAGGACGCGCTTCATTGCTTTCTCCAAGATCTTAGTCTGCCAAATCAGCATGGAGGAACTCAACGACAACATCGCTCTCCTCAGCCCACTTCCTGGCCTTATCTGCCGGGCGGGCAACAGTGCGCCGGTCACCGCCGCACCGAATGGCGTCATTGTATCTGCGAGGAATTTCCTCCGGCTATTTGCCATCTGCCTGCTCCCGTTTTCTGAATCTCTCAATGTATTTGTTGACCGCTTCGGTGTAGGCCGCCTCCGAAAATCCCGGATACTTTAGATTGTTGGTATTAGGTTGCTCATCAGTAGGACGTGCTGCCCCAATTAGCGTCTCGATCCTTTCCAGATCCTTATGAATAGCTGAGCGTTCGGGTGACATTTTGGCGAATGCTCTCCTGACCCTGAGCGTCGGCAAGAAGATCCCGTTCTTCTCTTTGATATGACCGCTGGATGTTAGTCGAGCCAACCCGCTTTCCAATTCGTCTGGATTAAAGATGGCGTGATTAATACCATCGCCGACGGCAATAATTCTCTCCAGATCAGCGCCTTCGCCTCCGGCATAGATAACTGCGAGGAGTAGCCAGGCATCCGACCAGTTACTCTTGATCTTCTTCTCAATCATCAGCGAAACACCTAACGCGGGCTTATCAACTATGCCCGAACTTCCTACGTATGAGAGAGAACTTTCATCGGTTCATGTTGAAGCCATCCTACTTGCCTTCACCTGGCGGCGCACGATCGCATTCAAGCTGAAGGGAAAAGGTATTTTGAGAAGGCATGTTATCGCGCCGTCAGCTGCAAGGATTTGTTGGGTGTCAGCGGTTGGACTGAACTCTCTCGAACGACAACCCGCCGCGCTGACTAACCTCAAGAC
>JBAPXA010000043.1:0-11245 GCA_049283975.1 Pyrinomonadaceae bacterium
TTTCATATCAAACGGCATCGCACTGTTTTCCATGATTTTTTTCAAGCGCGGATCGCTCATGACTTTCGCGTTTACCTTGTCACGATGGGCGCGGGACTTGTAGACGATCCAGGAGAACATGATCGTCTCACCAGCTTTTGGCTTGACCAACTTCGTAAACGACAAGCCAAACTTCACATCAAGGTCGTCGCCCACTGCCTCCACATATTGCAGGGCACCATGTTCGCGCCAGATCTTTCCCGCTTTCTGAGCGATCGCGCGGTAGAGTTTTAAGTTCTTCTTCGGCACCGGTAAAACAAATCCATCAACGTATTGCATGCCATCTCCTCTCGTGAATCGGGAATAGTGAATCTGGGGAAAGCGCAGTCCGGAAGGGCGGCTTGCCCCCGCTCTCTTTAATCGAATCACTTTTGTCACGCCCCACCGTGTGGCACTAGACGCGAGCGCCCGTAAGCTACGAAGACGCAAAGAATCAGAAATATCAGCGGCACCATTCCGGCGGCGACACCGTCGCCGGCGATTGTGATCACTACTGCACCGATCATGATGATTGTCAGTCCGGCAGCGGCCAGCGGCGTCAGGCTGGGCTTCTTGCGAAATAGTCCCGGCAAAATCAGACCAAGGGCACCGAGCACTTCGCAGAGGCCAATGAATTTGAGTAGTAAACCTGGCAAAATGATCTGATTCGGTGACCCCATTGACCGCAGCACTTCGCTGGGCAGCACCAGCTTCATGCCGCCGGCAAACAGAAAGAGCAGTGCTAACAAGATTTGTACGATCCAAAGCGCAATATTCATGAGTTTATTCCTTAACGGTCTTTGCCGTGTTGAGACTACGAACTAGCGTGTAACGGAATCAGGGTTTGCAAACGTTCATCGCGCAACCAAAGGCCGCCCCAGAGCAGCACTCCAAAAATTATGGGAAACAAAATTGGGAACCAGCCCTCACCCACTCTCACATGGGTAGCCACCGCGCCACCGAGATAACCGGTCAACAGGATCGCGCCGAGGACAGCCGTCTTGGGAACCAGATAGAGGATCGTGCTGACGAGTAAGACGGCCCCCAGACCAACGATCAAGCTCTCTGGATAGCCGAGCTTCACGGTCGTTTCGACCACCGGCGCCGGCTTGACGAATTTCATGATGGCATCCACCAACAAAAGCAATGCTGGTAATCCGCCGATGATACGGCCCGCCCAAAGTCGGCCTTTTGAAACAGAGGCTGTTTGACCACCAGATGTCATTAGCTTTCTCCTTTTAGACTCAGGCTATCTATTTCACTTTCCCCTGTTCACCCCTTCCCCGGTTCCCGCTTTTCCCCCTGTTCGTTCTTTTCCTGTTCCTGTTTCTATCTTCTTGCGAGTTTCCCGCCCAGCCACGCACACGGCAGCGAGCTCGCCACGAGCACCAGTGGATACCATTTAGGTCCAAATTCAGGCCCGGCATTCCAGGTGCTGACCAGGCCAACCATACTCAGGAACAGACCAATGACGCCGAGTAGTATCGCGTGTTTCATCGGCTGGTTGGGCGCGAGCCGGCCCGTGATGTAGCAACCAAGCACGGCATAAACGCTGCGATAAGCAAACGCCAGCAGCCATAAGGACGTGGCCATTGGCTGAAACCACGGAGGAAAAATTCCCGTCGCATGCATAATCACGTCGGTGCCAAGAGAAAGAGCAAAGATAATGAGTATGCCGGCAATCACGGCAGCGATACTGCGAAGTATGTTTGGACCAGGGGTCGAGCTCACAGATTTTTTCTCCTTGCTCCTACCTCTAGGTCGAACGAAGAGATAACAGATCGACAGCGCCGCGATCTATTTTCCAAAAGCGGGAGTACCGACGTTGGGTTTAGGAGAATCTGTAGGGGCGTCCCACCGTGGGCGCCCCATCTTTCAAAACGTGGGGCGGCCACGGAGTGCCGCCCCTACTGCAAATTGGGCAGTGGTCTTTCGCTCTTAGTTCACTGTGAACTTGATGTCGTCCGCACTCTCTGACAGTTTCCGATTGTCTTTATTGAAGGCATCAACCCGCCAACGATAGGTGCCTTTCTCCAAAGGCTTCTCAAGCGCAAAGGAAGTCGTCTCCACGCGCTCGTTTGTATAAGGCGAGGTGATGCTGGAGTCGTCAGGGTAGATGCTGAATTTGTAGTAGGTGGCGTCCGGATACGGCTCCCACTTTAGTTCCAGGCCCTGGGCACTGACTTTTGTCCCAGCCTTCGGATTGAGAGTTTTCAGATCGCCTTTGAATAGATGAATCGATGTGACGAAGAAAGTCTTGTCAGCTGCAACATCGTATTTCGCGGCGCTGATGCCAGCGATACCAGAAGTCGCAAAGACATAAGAATCTGTATCGAAGACCCGCGCTGTCAATGCTTCATATGTTTTCGGCGCGACGTTGGTAAACAAATACTCTCCAGCTTTGTCGGTGCGTACGGTATACGCCTGTCCGGTACAACCGCCCATGAAGCGATTGAATGTCTCGCACAACTTAACTTCGATGTTCTCAACCGGCTGGCTGTTATAGAGGACTTTGCCCTGAACATTGCCGGTACCTGCTGCCGGCTTCGCCTTTTCCACACCCGCCTCAGGCTGCCCCCCGTCAGACTTTGATGCGCTCGATTCTGAGGCCTCAGAATTGGTGACTGACTTCTTGCCGGCGCAACCGGTGAACGCAATTGCGATCGCAAGCACCATGTACGTGCTCACTGAAAACCCACTCCCTGTTCGTAGCCTATTTGCCATTGTCGAACCCTTCCCTTTTTGAGGTTCTAACTAGCCATTATTCATTCCGAGCGCCGGCCTTCACATTGCGCACTATCTGAGAATTCAAGAAGGTTGACCGCAAAACCTCGTCACTGACGCTTGTGGCACACGCGTCAATAATCTCCGCGGCACGACTGAAAGCGGACTGCGCCGCTGTTGCATCGCCACGTTTCTGGTGCAGATGGCCCAGGTCTCCATATGTGCGCCAGGCCACCAGCGGTGCGGGATATTTATCCAACTCCGCAAGACCGGCGGTGAATGCCTTCACGGCGTTATCAAAGTCACCGCGGACGATTGCGATCTGCGCCTCTAGTCTGTGAGCTTCAGCGATGTACTTATGCACCTCATGTTCGTTCGCGGTATCGAGCAAGCGGCGAGCAAATTCGTCAGCCTTCTCGACGTCACCCTGCCGCAGCCAATGCCAGCCGGTGGCGGCTTCAAGGCGAATGTTGTAGCGCCACCTAAACCAGGCGTCATGCTCGAAGATGTTTCGGGTCTCGCTGAATGCGGATGCGGTCTCGTCAGGTCTGCCGGCTATCGTATGGTCGATTCCTAAATTAATTAAGGAGTTAGCTTCCGCTTCAAGGACATGATACTGACGAGCAACCCTTAATCCTTCCTGATCATATTTTAGTGCTCCCTCAAAGTCCTGGAGCTCACGATGCATCCAGCCGATACAATTTGGCATGCGGGGAAACCAGAAACCATCACCGTTGCGTCCGGCCATCTGAATTGCTTCTTCGAGAATGGCAATCGCCTCTGAGATTTCTCCGAGATTGCCTTTTGACAGTCCGAGAAAGAACATCGAGGTCAAAAGCAAAAAGCCATCGCGCAACTTTGAGGCTAGCTTTCTCGCCTCCAGCTCACATTCGATCGCACGCTCATACTCAGTCTGGAAGAAATGAATACAGCCGCGCCAGGCCAACCCGGTCAAGAGTGCCGGTTTATGATCGATGGCGCGAGCACTCTTGATCACATCCTCGAGGATGGGCCGGCCGAGCTTCAGCTCCCCATAGGCGGCGTGTTTCAACGCCATCAGACCCATCGTGTCCAGGCGCAGCTTCTCACTGCCGGCCCGTTTAGCTGCGTCGAGAGCTTCATTGACGCGGAGCTCCATCTCCTCAAGGCGATGGGCAAAAAACAGGGTCGTTGCCAGGGCAATAAGCCCACCGGCGTGTTTTTCCGGTGCGTCGAAGCCCTCCTGCTGCTTCAGCATCTTCCGGTAATCGTCAATCGATTCGTCAAAACGGCTCAACGCCATATTCGTGGCGCCGCGCTTGGCATAGAGAGTTCCCTTCGTTTCAGCCTGACCCTCCTCGGGCAGCTTCTCCGCCAAACTGAGAGCGCGGGTGTAGTGTTCGGCAGCTTCTGCATTGGCATAAAGCGCGGTGGCATTGTCGCCGGCATGAATCAAGAATTCGACGGCACGTGAAAACTCACGCCCGCGTTCGAAGTGAAGGGCGAGCTGTGCGGCGATTTGAGATGCGCGCCTCCCGTAGTGCTGCGTCAATGTCTCGCCAGCCTGCCGGTGCAGCATCGTTCGTCGCTTTGGGACCAGACCATCGTAAAGAAAATTCTGATAGAGCGCGTGCGCGAAGCGATACCGCGTCGCCAACGAACCATCAGGTAAATCTTCCTCGCCGCTGACCATGATGAGCCGATGATGCTTCTCGACGCGTGCGAGGAGCTCCTCCAGATCGACCTCGTCGATGCCCAGTAAGCGAGCGACAACGGTGGAAAGAAATTCCTGTCCTTCGACACTCGCATACTGCAAAGCGCGACGTTCTTCCTCAGCGAGGGCATCTATTTTCTTACTGATCAGGCTGCGCACACTCTCCGGCACTTCCATTTCAATCTGTGACAAAGGCCGACTCAAGACCCATTGTTCGTTCGCCTTCGCGATATCACCCCGTTCCTGCAAGTACTGGAGCAGGTTCATGGCAAACAACGGATGCCCTTCGGTCTTATCGTGGATGTGGGCGGCAAACTCTGGCGGGAACCCGTGCGGGGCAAATAAGTCGTCCAGGTAATCTTGGATGTGAGCCTCAGTGAATGAATCGAGTGGGATCTCCTCACACAGCTTGTGTGCCTGCATCTCCGCTTTTAATCCCTTGAGCGAATGATTGGTGCGCTCGATGTCCTCAGGTCTGAAGGTCCCGGTGATCAACAGTCGCTGGTTGCTGATACGCTGGCATAAATGCCGCAGCAGATCGACGCTCGAAGGATCTGCCCAGTGCAAGTCTTCGAGCAACAGAACGACCGGGGAAGTTGCGGCCAGAAGCCCCAGCGCGTCTCCCATTTCGCGCATCATTCGTTCTTTGGTGGCGCCAATCGTGTCCTGTTGCAAGGTTTCGATGGCTCCAGTGGAAGAGAACGCCGCGGGCAACTGCCAACACCAGGTGGGAGCGGAAGTTCGCATTATTGCTGCGAGGCGTTCACGCGCGGGTCCCTCGAGCAATCCTCCCACCGCATCAAGAAACGGCAGGTAAGCTTCGCCCGTGCCGTACTGCTCTACACAACGTCCGCGAGAAACAGACAGCGCGGGAAAACGGGCGCGCGCGCGTCGCAAGAACTCGTCGCTAAGCGAGGTCTTGCCGATGCCGGGTTCCCCCGTGATGAAGACAACGCGTCCGCTACCATCAATCGCCTGCCGCAAAAATCCTTCGAGCTTGTCCAACTCAACGCCCCGGCCAACAAAGGGCGCGCTGGAAACTCCGATTAGATCCTTATCCAGGATGATGGGGCCACCGAGCCACTCGCCTGTTACCGTGCTTCGCAAGGTTCTCATGGCCTGAGCCAACTCGGCTGCAGACGAATAACGTTGCTCTCTCTCTTTAGCCATCGCCCGTGACAGGATCAAATCAAACTCTTTTGGTAATTCGGGGCGCACGAGACTAGGTGGCGGTGGCGCAAAAGTCGCGATCGCGTGCATCACAGACAGCATGCTGGGACCACTGAACGGTAGGGTTCGTGTCGCTGCTTCGTAGAGCACACAACCAAGCGAGAAGATATCTGAGCGCCGATCCAGCATCTGACCACGGGTTTGCTCGGGAGACATGTAGGCAGCAGTGCCGAGGACAGTTCCTTCGTCAGTGAGATTCGTCAGCGTGGGCGCGTCGTGATCGATACTGTCAGCGAGGGTCTGCACTGTTTTCGCGAGACCGAAGTCCAGCACCTTCGCGTGACCACGAGGAGTCACGAGGATGTTCGCTGACTTGATATCGCGATGGATAATGTTTATTTCGTGCGCCGCCGCGAGGGCGTCAGCCGTTTGGATCCCAATATCCAGAAGCCGCATGAGCGGCAGGGCGCCGTGTCCGTAGATCAGGCTCCTCAGCGTTGAGCCTTCCACGAGCTCCATGACGATAAAATCCAGCCCCTCGGCCTCTTCAATGGCATGGATGGTTACAATGTTTGGATGATTAAGCGCTGAAGCTGATTGAGCTTCCTGGAGAAAGCGGCGGCGAGCTGTGGATTTCTGCTTATCGGGCACACGGAGCAGTTTGATTGCGACTGAGCGACCGAGTTTGGTGTCCTCGGCTTTATAGACCTCGCCCATACCGCCACTATCAATCTTGCTAATCAGGCGGTAATGCAAAAGCATCCGTTGCGGCTCAGGGGAATTCATGACGCCTCGTGAACGCTAACGTGTCTTGCGATTGATGAAGGCAAACACTTTAAATGAATGTGTTCGGTTAGGGCAATGGGGACGGGGGAAAGGGGAAGGGAGATGGAGTGAAGGGGAGAAGGGGGAAAGGCGAAAAGGGGAAAAGGAGGAACAGGGGAAGCGAACCAGAGATGTTTGAGAGGCAATGAGACGCGAATTATTTTCCAGCTCCTTTGTTCGCCATTCCCCATTCCCCTTCTCCTCTTCCCCGCTTCGCCTCATCCCCCTTTCCCCTTTCCCTCCCCTCTGGCTGCCACGTTGCGTTACGCCGATCGCCGTGGAGAACGATTGGAAAATCGTACAAAGCCGGTTCGTTTTGCTCAGATGCCGACCGCGCGTGGATGTTTTCATGACAGTGGGCTAAGGCAACGAGCTGGCACTTTTCTCCCGGCGCTAAGGATGAAGAACAAATAGGGTTAGGAGATTCATAAAATGGACTACAAAAATGATGAGCAAGACCAGCCCGCTGGTCGAAGCAGATCATTGCGCCGCGTTGGGATGCGGGTTGGTATCGTCGTGGCCGGCGTTGGCCTCGGTTCCGCGCTCGCTTACTTGATTGCTAAAGCGCTGGGTACGCGGGTGCCGCAACTGGAACGACCCGACAACATTGTTGACGATCGCGGCACCAGTCAGGAAAAAGCCGCCCGCATGTTGCTCAAGCTTCGTGATCGAGCTTTCGATGCTAGCGACGAGAAACTAGCAGTTGCTCTCGGGCGGTCCGTTGAGGAGGTGGCTGGGTGGAGTGCCGCCAATTCCCTCATCGACGATGACGTGGTTATGAAAGCGCGCGGCATCGCCATGAACCGTGGCGTGCATATCGAGTAGATTTTGCAGTGCGCCGAGCGCAGCTTCTGGAGTGCGCCGGCAGAGTCCCGATGTGTCGGGAGCGACGGCGCGTTGGATTGAGGTTGACTTCACGATTCCAGGCGCAAGGTGCGGTCACAGACATACCAGACAGGAGATCCAAAGCGATGTCTCCCGATACATCGGGATTGCCACCGCACTCCAAAAGGCGTTTTTACTTCTCAGAACTCTGTAGCGAAAACTTTCCGCCCTTCTCGATTCGCAGCATGTAAACCGGCACCAGCGCATTGCGATTGGCATCGATAGTGATGCGACCTGTCACGCCCGGAAAGTTCGCAGTCTTTGAGAGGGCATCACGGAGAATAACCGACTCCGTTGAGCCGGCGCGCTTGATCGCAGCGAACAACAAGTGTGCAGCGTCGTAGGCAGTCGCCGCTCCTGCATCAGGCGCCATGCCAAACCTCGCCAGATAGTCAGTGACAAACTTACGCACTACCGGATCGTCACTGCCAACCCAGAAGTGGTTAGCGAAGTAGACTCCATCAAAAGCATCCCCCGCACCCTCTAGAAGACTGGGGGAATCCCAACCATCGCTACCGATCAGTGTTGCCTTTATGCTCTGTCGTCTAACTTCGCGCGCCACCAGTCCCGCCGTCGAATAAAAGCCGGGTGCAAAAATCACGTCGGGATTAGCAGCGTTGATTGCCTTTATTTGCGCGGCGACGTCCTTAGCGCTTGCTTCATAGTTCTGTTGGTTTACGATTTCGCCGCCGAGCTTTTTGAAGTACTCGCTGAAGAATCCTGCCAACACCACCGCATAGTCATTCTTTCCATCGAGTATGACGGCGGCGCGTTTGGCCTTGAGCCTGTTGGTAGCAAACTTCGCAATTGCTTCGCCTTCCGCGGGGCTAATAAAGCAAGCACGAAAGATGTAATTCCCCTGCATGGTTAACTCGGGCTTGACCGCCGCTGGCGAAACCATCACTACCTTATGCTCCTGTGCAATGGGAGCCGCGACCATCGCTCGCGTGCTGATCGGCTCAGCCAACAGAGAATGAACCTTGTCCTGGGTAATTAGTTTGTTGACGATGCCGGCGACTTCACCCGTAATTGAGTGATCATCTTCGACGACAAGCTCAACGTGTCGGCCCGCAATGCCGCCGCCACCATTAATTTCCTCGGTCGCGAGCTTGAAGGAATTCAACGCCGAGATGCCGTAGGCGGAAGTGGCTCCAGTCAAAGACAAGAAGACGCCGACCTTGATGTTACCGGTGGTGTTGTTTGCGTTAACAGTCGGTTTTTGCGAACAAGCGGGCGCAAGCAGGAAAAGAGCGACAACGAAAGTAAGGATGTTCCTCATTTTTTTTCGGCTCTTCATGATTAGGCGACTCAACCCCGGACCGTCGCCGGAGCTTTCAGTCGCCACCGTTGCGTGGTTCGTTAAGTCAATTAGTTGCCGGCTGCTTGCTGGCGAATTCGTTCTTCCTGCTCTCTCAGTTCGGGAGTGAAGTCGTCACCGAAATCGGCCATTTCAAATACCTGACGAATCTCAACCTCTTCGCCATCCTTGAAAGGAGCGCGCTTCAGCCATTCGATTGCTTCTTCTTTCGACTTGACCTGCCACATCCAGTAGCCCGCAATCAGTTCTTTCGTCTCCGCGAAGGGTCCGTCGGTAACCGTTCGCTTGGTTCCCTCAAACTTGATGCGTGCACCCTTCGAGCTAGCGTGGAGTCCTTCACCCGCCAGCATCACTCCGGCCTTCACCAGTTCTTCGTTGTAGTTCCCCATCTCCGTCAGCATTTCTTTCGACGGCATTTCGCCAGCCTCCGATTCGGGACTTGCTTTGACAATCACCATGAATCTCATCTTCGTTCTCCTTACTCTCGTGAATCGTGAATCGTTACCTTCCTGACTGCGCTTAGCTCTTTGTGAAAATTGCTTCACGTTGGCAATCCTTCGATCTCCATGACCGGCCGGATTTCGACGGTGCCGAACTTAGCCGGCGGAACTCTTTCGGCAATGCCAATTGCTTCATCGAGATCCTTGGCTTCGATTACGTAATAGCCACCAAGTTGCTCGCGAGTTTCGGCGAACGGACCATCAGTAATTAGCCGCCGGCCTTCGCGCACACGCACACTTGTCGCCGTAGCCACTGGATGTAGCGGGCTGGCATCAAGATACTGTTTGCGTGCGCTCAGCTCCTGGCTTAGTTGCGCCGACTCAACGTAGCAATGGGCTCGCTCCTCGTCGGTCATCGCCTGCTCATCGAGATACACCAGCAACATGTATTTCATCTGCGTTACCCCCTCGATTTGAATCTCAGTTGGCCGCACCGGCACTTTCTTCCACCACCGGTCTAATCTCGATCAGGCCCATCCGCGCCGACGGAATACGTGCGGCAATGCTGGTTGCCTGTTCCAGATCGCTGGCCTCAATCATGAAGAAGCCGCCAATCTGCTCGCGGGTCTCCGCAAATGGTCCATCAGTCACGATTTGCTTGCCCTCGCGAACACGGACGCTGCTGGCAGCATTCGCCAACTGCAACTGATCGCCGGCGAGATATTGACCGCGTGCACTGAGATCTCCAATTAACTGCCGGTATTCGCCGTAGATTTCCTGACGTTCGGCCTCGCTCATTTTGGTCCAAGCCTGTTCATCGTGGTAGATCAACAACATGTATTTCATTTTGTGAGCCTCCAACTGTAAATCGAACAGGACGCGGTCAGATCGACACTTCGCCGCAAACTTTTTATCATCCCCTATGCTCGCCACTGCCAATGCTGCTGTAGATGCAGTGTATCACTCTGACTGGGGACTGATTGTTGCCACTCTGATTCGACAATTTGGCGATTTTGATGTGGCCGAAGAGTGCGCGCAGGAGGCCTTCACTTCGGCTGTCGATCAATGGCGAAAAGACGGCATCCCCGAATTCCCGCGCGCCTGGATCATTCAAACAGCGCGGCATAAAGCCATCGACCGCCTGCGGCGCCAAACTAGAATTAAGGAAAAACTCGAATCGTATTTGGCATCAGGACTGGTTCCGACTGTAGAACACCCTGACTACGACACTGAAGAGATCGAAGACGATCGCCTGCGTCTGATCTTCAGCTGTTGTCACCCGGCTTTGGCTCCCGAGGCTCAGGTCGCCTTAACACTGCGAACGCTCGGCGGCTTACAGACTGAAGAAATTGCTCGTGCCTTTTTGGTTCCAGCGACAACCATGGCTCAGCGACTGGTGCGAGCCAAGCGCAAGATCCGGGATGCGGGAATTCCCTACACCGTTCCCGAGACTCATGAGTTGCCGGCCCGCCTTGATGCGGTATTGACGGTAATCTATTTGATCTTTAACGAGGGCTACGTTGCCACTCAAGGCGACACCCTGCTGCGGACGGATCTGTGCGCCGAAGCGATCCGTTTGGCACGACTGGTCCGGACATTGATGTCGCCAACAGAGTGCGGCGAAGCGACGGCGCTGTTGGCGTTGATGTTGCTTCACGATTCGCGCCGCGATGCGCGTCTGGACGCTGCCGGCAACCTCGTAACTTTGGAAGAACAGGATCGCAGCCTTTGGAACCAGCAACAGATTGCCGAAGCGTTACCGCTCGTGGCCGAGGCGTTTGCCGGGGTTGCCGGGCCATTCGCGATCCAGGCGGCAATCGCATCAGTGCACTGCCGTGCGCGTCATGCAGACGAAACCAATTGGCAGGAAATTGTTAGGCTCTACAATCTGCTGGCGCGCGTTCAACCTTCGCCAATAGTTTCACTTAATCGGGCCGTGGCAGTAGC
The DNA here is from genome assembly GCA_049283975.1 of Pyrinomonadaceae bacterium. GTDB lineage: Bacteria > Acidobacteriota > Blastocatellia > Pyrinomonadales > Pyrinomonadaceae > PSRF01. The sequence continues at coordinate 11,021 of JBAPXA010000043.1, forward strand.
GATGGTGGATGGTCCCGAAGCGGCTCTTGAGATCATTGACGGCATCGCGACAGACGGGAAGCTTGACGAATACCATTTGCTTCACGCTGCCCGCGCCGATTTGTTACGCCGTTTGGAATCCTATGAAGCAGCGGCGGAGAGCTACGCGCGAGCACTGGAGTTAGTAACCAACGATAGTGAACGCCGGTTTCTGGAACGAAGGCTTGCGGAAGTCCGCTCCCGATA
>JBAPXA010000044.1:0-2039 GCA_049283975.1 Pyrinomonadaceae bacterium
ACCAGGTATTAGTCGCTGGCGAAACGCAAAGACCGCTTCTCCTTGAAACCACCGATAGTGGTGATTCATGGAAAGAGTTAACTGTAGCGGCCGACATACGCCCTTCATCAGTCTGTTTTGTAGGCGACAAAGGATGGCTTGCCGGTAGCCAAAGAATCATAAACGACGAGGAGGTGAAGCTGCTTGGTGTCCTATTACTAACAGAAGACGCCGGCAAGAGTTGGAGTCCAGTTCAATTTGGCCCTGAAGAACCATTTTTTACTGATGTACGCTTTACTGATCCTACGCATGGCTGGTTGGTTGGACGCGACAGTCTTTACACCACAGCGGACGGCGGCAAGACTTGGAGGCAAGTTTTGAATCTACCCTGACAACGGCCCACTCCCTACTGTCTACTGCCTACTTCATTTCTAAGCCAGCGCGCGATTTCATCCATTGCCAATTCGTAGACCCGTTCCTGGGTAAGGCCGGTGCTCTTCGGGACTTTAAAAGAATGATCTCCACCCTCGATCGTGTAAAGCGTCGCTCGCAGCTTGTGCTTCTTAATCACCGTCTGAATCTCATCAGTCGTGCCAAACGCGTCGCGCGAGCCTTGCAGAAATAGCATTGGCGCTTTGATCTCGGGCAGGTGAGCATCGCGCATCTTTTCGAGATTGCCCGGCGGATGCAAGGGATAGCCGAGAAATACCAGTGCGGAGATTTTTGAAGCATCTGCTGCTGCCACTTGCGAGCCGATCCTGCCACCCATCGATTTCCCACCAACCGCGATTTTGTTCCCTGTCAGCTTCTTGTGCTTCGCGGCGGCTTCAATCACCTCTTTGTAACAGGCTTCCAGTTTTGCTTTCGGGTCAGGAGCGCCACGACCGCGTTCTGAATAGACGAAGTTGAAAGTCATGACATCGAGGCCGCGCTCGGCCAGTCCGTTTGCAAAAAGCCGCATGAAACCGCTGGATTGGTTGGCCCCTGCGCCATGGCCGAGAATGAGCGTAATACGGAGGCGATTCTTGTTCGCAGCCGGATAGAGCAGCGAAGTGACTGCGTCAGTTTCCGTGACCTTGACTTGAAGCGATGTGGGATTGATGGACATGGGTAGGTTAACAGAGATTGTAAAGAGTGGTCAGGTATTTGACTTGATTGAATTGGTGTTCGGGCTTGCCGACCACCGTGCGGTAAGGCTTGCCTTACCGTTAAGCGTTCTTATGTTTTTGCGGCTACGCCGCTAACCAAAATTGCACTGGGCGGCATAGCCGCTATCAAACTAGGGCGTACGGTGAGGCAAGCCTCACCGCACGGGAGACGGCGAAGCCGCGCTTTTGCGCCCTCAGCCTTTTGCTCTCCGTACAAACTTCGGAACACGGCTCCCAACTCCGCAGGTGATTTCATAAGAGAGCCTCCCGGAAGTTTTGGCGAGCTCTTCCGCCGTAATGGCTAACCCTACAGTTTCATCCCGGCCGAGCAGCAGCACCGGATCACCTAATTCAACTCCCGGCACGCCCGTGACGTCAACGAGTGTCAGATCCATTGAGATGCGTCCCACGACGGAAGCACAAACGCCACGTATAACCACGTGCGCTCGATTCGACAACGCTCGCGGATAGCCGTCGTCGTAGCCAATCGGAAGCGTTGCCACGAGCGTTTTTCGTGACGCCTCGAACGTGCAGCCATAACCAATTGTCTCGCCTGCCAGCACCCACTTCAACAGACTTATCTGCGAATATAACGACATCACGGGTTGCAGCTCCGCTCCGTCGGCCGTAGCCGGAAGTACGTCGCGCCAAAGTCCATACAACACGCCACCCGGCCGGATCATGTTTCCCCATGAATCCGAATGACTATAAATCGCCGCCGAATTGGCGCTGTGCTGAAACGTCGGTTGGTGTCCAGCCTGACGAAATGCGCTTGTCGCAGAAGCGAACCGTGCAATCTGATTTTCAGTAAGCGATTCGCAGGTTGGATCGTCAGCGGCCGCGAAATGAGTCATCAGGCCATCGACACGCAGGTTTTCGAATCGTCTTAGAATTGTAGGTGCTTCACTGAGC
>JBAPXA010000045.1:0-2724 GCA_049283975.1 Pyrinomonadaceae bacterium
CGATAGCAGCGACCGGGTCGAATGGCACGGTTGGCCTTGAACTTTATGACCTCTACCTTATATCCCTGAGAGCCGGTCGCTATCGCTCCCGGTTCTGACTTGTCGACCCACGACAGGGCACAGCGTCGCTTCACGTGCAAATGAAACGCGGCAAGTTTTTGTGCGAAGTGGTGAACGTGGATGGATTCTAACCATCGTCCTTCGGCTTCGCCGGCCGACGCTCTTTACAGACTGAGCTACACGTCCATGGCGGAGAAGAGGAGATTCGAACTCCCGCAGGATTGCTCCCGGCACCTTAGCGGGGTGCTGCCATACCAGTTAGGCGACTTCTCCAAATGGAAGAGGGTAGAGGAATCGAACCCCAGGGCTTTTAATCCCTGCACGGTTTTCAGGACCGTTTATCCCCATGGATGCTACCCTCCAAAAACATTTTCGATTGTCGATTGCCGATTGCCAATTTGGAGTTTTGTGTTAGGCCTTTGGTCTTTTCTCAAGTTTATCCCAAGACTTGTCACTGTAGCAGCGAGCTAATCGACAATCAGCAATCGGCAATCGGCAATCATAGAATTGGGGCTTTCCCAGAGACTTGAACTCTGCTATTCGATTTACAAGACCGACGCATCGCCATCTATGCTTGGAAAGCAATTGGAGCAGGTGGGGAGAATCGAACTCCCGAGTACGAGTTTTGCAGACTCGCGCCTTTCCACTTGGCGACACCCGCGACCTCTGGTGCTCCCACAGAGAATTGAACTCTGACCCGATGTTTAAAAGACATCTACGCTTCCGTTACGCCATGGGAGCATGGTACTGGCGGCGAGACTCGAACTCGCATCACGCCCTAATCCGGGGCTTACGGCTCATAAGACCGCTGCACTACCAATTGTGCTACGCCAGAAGAAGTGGCGCTCTCGGCAGGAGTCGAACCTGCATCTTTCCGGTTACGGCTTACTCGCTTAGAAGGCGAGACCGATACGAGAGCAATAGTCAACTATGAACTAGGAATGATGAACGCTGAATAAGAACTTCACGTTCAGCGTTCATCATTCCTAGTTCATAGTTGGTCTTGGTGCCCAAGGAAGGATTCAAACCTTCAACCTCTGGTTTGTAGGACCAGCGCTCCGTCAGTTGAGCTACTCGGGCAATTCTGAAGTCCAACATGGACATTTGTGGCATGGAACCCCTGACAGGACTTGAACCCGCATCAATCAACGTTCGAAGCGTTGTGCCTTTCCATTTAGGCTACAGGGGCATGTTGGAGCGACAGGCGGGATTTGAACCCGCGATCTCAACCTTGGCAAGGTTGCGCGATACCGGACTACGCTACTGTCGCCTGGCTCAAGGGGCGGGAATCGAACCCGCGATGTTCTGCTTAACAGGCAGACGCCAACAGCCAGCATTGGTCCCTTGAAAAGACTGGTTGCGGGAGACGGAATCGAACCGTCGCGGTCGGGTTTATGAGACCTGACTGTGAGCCTTCTCTTCCCGCGTCAAAACTTGGTGGAGCGTAAGGGATTTGAACCCTTCCTACTGGTTTGCAGGACCAATGTGCTGCCGCTATCACTAACGCCCCGTCCGGGTGGTCGGATTCGAACCGACGATCTCCTGCTCCCAAGGCAGGCGGATTAGCCATGCTTTCCTACACCCGATCAAAACCTGGTGCTTCCGGTTGGCTTCGAACCAACATCTTCTGGTTTAAGAGACCAACACTTTGCCAGTTAAGTTACGGAAGCAAATGGCGGAACTGAACGGACTCGAACCGTCATCGGCTTGGTTGACAACCAAGTGCCTCACCTCTCGGCCACAGTTCCAATATGAGACGCGGGGAAGGGGCGACACGGAGACGGGGCGACGATCCTTTCCCCGTCCCCGTGTCTCCCTTTCCCCGTGTCCAGTTTTGGTGCGCGTGGAGAGATTTGAACTCACCACAAAGCTGATCTTAAGTCAGCCGCCTCTTCCAATTGGGCTACACGCGCAAGATAGAAACTTTCGATTGGCAAATGCCGATTTTGGAGTGCGCCGGCCGCGACGGCGCCTTAGATCAGGTTTCGACAGAAATAAGTTGCTCTAAGGGACCATTCAAAGCGGACGCACTCCAAAGTCGGAAATCGCCAATTCCAAGTTGTTGTGCTAAAAAATAGATGAAGGCAGAGAGAGCGCGCCGCGAACACACTTCGAGGCACACTTCACCTGAGGATGGCGACGCCCGACACGCTCGCAAAGCAGTGGCGTCGTCATCCGTTGAAGGCTCCCTGCCTTCATCTCTCAAAAAAGGTACTTCGATTGTCAAAAAACAAAAGGAGCGGGCTTTAAGCCTCCCAGGGAAGCTGCCCGCTCCTAACAATTCTCGCGATTTTTCTTTGAGATTTGGGAGCGGGAGTCCGCTCCCGCTGATTAATGCCTGATACGACGGCTATCTATGGACGTCTCTTGTCTGAGTCTGCCGCCGAAATTATTGGCCGCTGACAAGCTCAGACCTAAGGCGCACGCGACGCCACGCATGCCGGTGCTCGACTGCGATTTCGTCGAATGTTCTTTGTATGTCCAGCTCATCAACATTGAAAGGTTTTTCCTCATCTGCGCTTTTTATGTCAACGCGCAGGTTGTCTTGTATAAGACAGGACCACTGATCCTGTCAAGCTCTTTCCAAAAAATGATCTGCGAAACATCGCTCGCCCTGGTTCGATTAGGCCAACGCGATCTAAGTTGCCCGCAATGGAACTAGAA
>JBAPXA010000046.1:0-12286 GCA_049283975.1 Pyrinomonadaceae bacterium
CTGGTATAGAGTGAACCAGGTCCGACGGTGATCAAGTCGGCATTTCTAATTGCCACAAGTGCTTCGGGAAGGGGCAGACATTGTTCAGGCTCCAGCCGGAGTGAACGGATCTTTGAAAGCGACGCGGTAATCTGTGTTTCACCCCGGGCGATGGAACCATCTTCGAGTTCGGCAACGAGGCGCACATCATTAATTGTTGCGGGATAGATATGTCCCTTGCTGGCGAGCACTTCAGATGACAAGCGCACAGCTTCCACAAAATCACCGGTTACTTCAGTTAGGGCGGCAAGAAAGAGATTTCCAAAGCTGTGGCCGCCGAGTGCGCCTTCGCCGCGGAAGCGATGCTTGAAGAGCCGGGAAAGTAAAGTCGAGTCTTCTGACAGCGCGATCATGCAGTTGCGAATATCACCTGGAGGCAACATCTGCAACTCTTCGCGCAGCCGGCCGGAACTGCCACCATCGTCAGAAACAGTCACAATTGCTGCCAGGTTTTCAATCCACTCGTCATCGCGCTGAGGGCGCCCGACCTTACGTTTCAAGCCGGCGAGCAGGGTGGAGAGACCGGTCCCGCCACCGATTGCCACTAAGTTCAAGCCACGATCCTTTGGGGAGTTAAAGCGCAATTGTTGAATCTCCTCGCCTCACGGGCGACAGGGAATGATACCTAAAACGGAAAAGCTTTCAACTTGTCTTTTCGAATTGATTTCCTGAAGAGGGAAAAGCCGGGCGTCAGGCTCGAGGTTGGAAGATCAACCTATCGAAGTCCGGGTCATTACGCAGTGAGGTCAGATCCTGATCGTGCTGCGCGCGAACGCGGAGGTTGGGCTGCAGGTCTAAGGCTCGTTGCAGGGATTGCAGAGCTAAATCAAGTGACCCAAGGCGGGCACGGGTTGCCGCCAGTCCGTAATGAATATGGGCGGCCTCGGGTTCCCGTTTGAGGGCACGTTCAAACATTTCCTGGGCTGCGACGTACTCGCCGCGATTGAGTTCGATCACACCGCGATCGTACAGAGAATCCGCATCGCGCGGGAGCATGTTCTCTGTACGCAAGCGCGCTTCAGCTACTGCCAGGTAGGTACGAGCACGAGCGGCGACTTCGGAAACCTGAGAATACTTTTCCAGAAGACCGCGGAACTGATTGCGCGCCTCTCCGAAGTGGCCATTGGTAAATTCTTTATGGGCATGTTCGAACGCGAGCAACGCCGCCGATTCGTCTACGGTTGGCGGACGGCGCGGTGGCGGAGGAGCAACAGTGGGGCGTTGCGCGCGAACCGCTGCGAGCTTCTGAGTCTTTTTGACTCTTGAGACCAGCGCCTTCTTCGGAGTTGCAACAACGGCCTTACGGGATGGAGCTTGCCGAGTCGTAACTTTCTTTACTGGCTTTAATGCTTTGGCTACTTTCTTTTTGGCAGGTGTGGCAATTCTCTTGGTTGAAAGTTTTTTTGCGGTTGCCCGGGGCGAGGCCTTCTGCGCTTTGCGCAGAGGCGGCTTCGATGAGGCCTTCGCTTTTGGTCGAGCGGGTTTGGCTTTCAATGGGCGGCCTTTGACAGACGATTTGGTCGCAGGTCGTCGCGCCGGTGTGGACGATGTCGAACGCCTTAATCCTTTTGTCATGGGGCTGCTCATGTGTGGGAAGCTTTCAATTTGAAAGACGCTATTCTGTCCTCCAAGTACCGTTGAGAACGGGGCGGAGTTTAACACAGCCTCCCTCGTAAATCAACGCGGAAAAGGGAGTTGCGGCGATATTCAGCGATGGCAGAGCTACAAATGTCGCGTCGTGGCCAACCAAGAAAAACACTTGTAGGTCATTGTTGGCTATGTTAGAGTGCCCAAGGCTCAGCAAAGCCGAGCCGCTCCGCTAAGTTCGCATCGCAAGTCTCGCTGGAAAATTCCTAGGCAATCAACATCTTGCCTCTAAAAGCTGCTTAGGATTCCCAGTCAACAACCTCCCGATACTCTTGCCCACCTTTTGCCGAAGAAAGCTGTATTGATGCCAGACACTCCGATCCTGCTGCGGGAGCAGCAGTACCACCAAATCAAGGCTGTCCTGGCGCGGCTCCGAATGGACGCGGCAGCCAAAGTGATTTTCCTGGTTGATAAGGATGGTCAGGAAATCGCTGTACAGGGAGAAGTGGGAGATCTTGACACAACGAGCCTCGCCTCGCTGGCCGCGGGTAATGTCGCGGCGACTGGTGGCATGGCTCAGTTGATTGGCGAGAAGGAATTTCCCACCCTTTCACATGAGGGACAACGGGAAAGCATTCACATTTCCGTCATTGGTCGGCTTCTGCTTGTCGTCGTCTTCGATGATCGCTCCAGTCTCGGTTTGGTAAAGCTACGGAGCAAGCAAGTCTCTCAACAGATCTCGTTAATGATTGAAGAGATTGAGAACGCCGATAATCAGGATCTCGACTCCCCTTTTGCCGGAATCACCGACGCAGATATTGACAGCCTTTTCAGCTAAGAAGCCATGACTTTCATCAATTACGCATCGCGGGAAATCAACTGCAAGATTGTCTACTACGGACCCGGTCTCTGTGGTAAGACGACGAACCTTCAGTACATTTTTGATTCAACGGCTCCCCAGGCCCGGGGCAAACTGATCAGTCTGGCGACGGAAACCGACCGCACGCTGTTCTTTGATTTCATGCCCTTGGAGCTGGGAACCGTGCGCGGGTTTAAGACGCGCTTTCATCTTTACACTGTGCCCGGTCAAGTTTTTTACGATGCCTCGAGAAAGCTTATTCTGAAGGGAGTGGACGGCGTTGTTTTTGTCGCCGACTCTCAGGAAGAGCGCATGGACGCTAACGTGGAGTCGCTGTACAACCTCGAGGAGAATCTTCGTGCCCAGGGCTACGATCCTGAAAAGATTCCGTATGTGCTTCAACTTAATAAGCGAGACCTGCCAAATGTGCTTCCGATCGAAGAGATAACCGCTGAATTGCGCAGAAACGGCGAGCCAGTAATCGAAGCTGTCGCTTCCTCAGGTCCTGGAGTTTTCGATACGTTGAAGGCAGTCGCTAAGCAGGTATTGACTGAACTGCGGAAGGGCTAAACAGGATTAGTCGAGTGATTTGAGCATTAGCAGGCCGTCCCCGCCGTTCGAATAATATTTTGGCAGTCGCTGGGTGACGGTATACCCGAGGGTCTCATAGACTCTTTGCGCCGCCGTATTGAGCGATCTTACCTCCAGACGAACCAACCTCACGTTTCGTCGTTTAAATCCATCTTCTACCTGCAGCATTAAGCGCTTCGCGAGATGCCGGCGGCGGTGCTCCGGTGCCACTCCGACAGTGGTTACGTGCCCTGTATGATCTGGCTCCACTAGTCCGATCACAAAACCCACCATTACGCCCCCCGGGGTGACGGCACGATAAGAAACGGATTCGGTAGCGGTCAGAAGATATTCGAAGGTTTCGCGACTATAGGCTTCGCCATCGACGAAGCAGCGTTGATCCAGGCGCCAGCATTCATCTAATTGCGAAATTGTGAGCGGACGTACATCGTACCGGATCCCAGACGCCGGAGTGATTGCCCGCTCCGCCGGGGTGGGAAATGGCTCCGGAGGAACAGCCGGTGACCACCATCGTGTGCGAATTTTTTTCAGTACAGCCATTGCGCTCTAACGACGATTCGTCGGGGTTAGTTTAGCATCATAGTTTTCTAGATCACTAGATCACCAGCACGCAGTCCCCGTAGCTATAAAAACGATAGCGTGAGACGACCGCGTGATGATAGGCGTCGAGTATTAGTTGGTGCCCCGCGAATGCGCTCACCAGCATGAGCAGCGACGAGCGCGGCAAATGAAAGTTGGTTAAGAGCGCATCGACGACGCGAAACTTATAGCCCGGGACAATCGTTAGTGTGGCGCTTCCCTGGGTTGCGTCGAGTTTACCGTCATCGTTCACCGCAGACTCCAACGCCCGTGTTGTGGTTGTGCCTACTGCAATCACTCGCCCTCCGCGCGCCCGCGTTTCGTTGATCGCATCAGCGGCGGCGCTCTCAATGAGGTAATGCTCCGCCGCGACTTGATGCTGTTCAGTATTATTCACGCGCACCGGTTCAAAAGTTCCATAGCCAACGTGCAACGTTATCTCTGCGAGCCGGACACCCCGCGCAGCAATTTGTTCGAGGATATTCGTAGTGAAATGCAGTCCAGCAGTAGGTGCCGCGATGGCGCCGCGGGTTTTCGCAAAGAGCGTCTGATAGCGCTCTCGATCCGCGGCAGAACTCCCAGACGGCCGGTTGATGTAGGGAGGCAAGGGCATCTCCCCAAACTCGTCGAGAACAGAACTCAAAGAGTTGGATGATTGTAGGCGAAGTCGGCGCAGTTCCTGGCCCGGTTCGTCTAGAAGTTGGGCCGTTAACTGCGCGCCGTCAAAACTCACCTCATCATGCTTTCTTAGCCTGCGACCAGGTTTGACGAGTGCTTCCCAAAGATTTGGCTCCAGTTCGCGCACCAGCAAAATCTCCACGCGACCGCCGGAGGGCGCGCGGCGCCCGATTAACCGTGCGGGGAAGACGCGGGTGTTGTTGATAACCAGGAGGTCGCCGGGACGTAACTGCTGCGGCAAGTCGCGGAATTCCGAGTCGGTCCAACTCTGCTTCGCGCGATCGACTATCAGCATGCGCGACGCGTCGCGCTGCGGCAGCGGCTCCTGCGCGATCAGCTCTTCTGGCAGCTCATAGTCAAAAGCGGAGACATCCATTACTTGGCGTGACGAGAACAGAAGTTCAAGCGGCAGGTTTGGGATCAGGATAGTGCGGATGTTCGCGGTGAAATACGGCGGTGAGTTGCGCGCCGAATAGAAGAATCAAACTGGAAACATAACTCCACGTCAGCACGGCCACGACCGCTCCCACCGATCCGTAAATTTGATCGTAATGAAAATAGTTCAAGCTCCAGGCGAAAACATACTTGGCCAATTCCCATAACAATCCTCCGAGCACAGCTCCTGGCAAGGTATCGCGCAACCTCACTTCCGCTCGCGGCATGAAACGGTAAATGACAACAAAGAGCAGGACTGTTACGAGGAAGCTAATTATTGCGTAGATGCCTTGCCAAAAGACGCTGCCGGCAGTTAGCAGTATCGGGTAACGCTCGATTTGACGAGGCGAAAGACTCACGGTCATCTCGCGCAGCGCCACCACTACTGAAGTGATTCCGACGGAGAGTGCGAGCAATAGACCGATGATTCCGACCATTCCGATGGTTAAGGCACGGCCGTGTAAGAAGGTGCGCGACGTTGCGCCCCAGATACGATTCAACCCGCGTTCGATTACGGAGAACACCCACGATCCCGCCCAGAGCACGACGATGAAACAGCTGATGATCACGCCCGTGCCTACTGAAGAAAACGAGCGCAGCGTATCTCGCAGGAAGGTTCGCGATCCCGGGTATACATCCACGGCGTGGTTAATGAGCTCATTTGCCGCAGTGATTTTGTTGCTGAGCGCCAACATCAAAAGCAACGCCGGAAACAGCGTCATGAGGCCGAAATAGCTCATCGCCGCAGCTGATGTGAATAGGTCGTTTTCGTGAAACTGGTGGAGTGAATGACTGAGAATTGACCGCCAAGGGCCGCGATTGCGCACACCGAATGAATGGCGAGTAAACGAGGACAGACTTCTCATAAGATCCTAAAACTTTCGTGGGGAGCCCGGCCAACCCTACCAAAATCTTCACTGGGAATCGAACAAGCCGGGCCTATAGGTGGGATTGGTGGCATTAATGCCGAAGTGTTCGCAGGCCCGCCGGGTTGCCATGCGACCACGGGGAGTGCGATCCAGAAATCCTATCTGGATCAGATAGGGCTCGATAATCTCTTCGATCGAATCTTTCTCTTCGTGAATGGACGCTGAGAGGGTTCCCAGGCCAACCGGACCGCCCTCAAATTTTTCAATGATCGTCAGCAGCAGTTTGCGGTCCATCTCGTCGAGGCCATAGGTATCTACTTCCATTCGATTAAGGGCATTCTGCGCCACCTCTTTAGTGATGTTGCCCGCATAGTCGACTTCCGCGTAATCGCGAACGCGCCGCAGCAGGCGATTCACGATTCGAGGAGTGCCACGCGAACGCCGCGCGATTTCGCGCGCGCCTTCCTCGTCAATCTCAACTCCAAGAATTTCAGCCGAACGTTTGCAAATCACCTCTAAATCTTCATGAGGATAAAAATCGAGGTGAAAGACGATGCCAAAGCGTCCGCGCAACGGCGCCGTGATCAAGCCGGCGCGCGTAGTGGCGCCCACGAGTGTGAACTTTGGTAGATCGAGCTTGATGGAGCGCGCCCCTGCTCCCTGGCCGATTAGCAAGTCGAGGTTGTAGTCCTCCATTGCAGGGTAAAGCTTTTCTTCCAGGGCCGGCAGCAGACGATGTATTTCATCGATGAAGAGCACGTCGCCTTCCTGGAGGTTGGTCAGGAGTGCGGCGATGTCACCGGCTTTTTCGATTGCGGGCCCGGCAGTTGAGCGCAGCTCAGCGCCCATCTCGTTGGCGATAATATTTGCGAGCGTGGTTTTGCCGAGTCCTGGCGGGCCAGTCAATAGTACGTGATCAAGTGCTTCGCGGCGCCCGAGTGCCGCCTTCATATAGACACGCAGGTTCTCTTTGACTTGTTTCTGGCCGATATAGTCGGCAAGTCGCGTGGGACGCACCGTCAACTCAAACTGACGATCAGCGTCGCTGGGAACTTCGTCACGAACTCTTACCGGTTGTTCTTTGGCCATTGTGCTTTCACCATTCTGACTATGCTAATCAACCCTTCGCAAGTTTACGCAAACTCGCTCGAAGAATTGACTCCACTGAAACTTCATCGTTTTCGCCAAGCGCGGCGGACACCGCTTTCTCGGCTGCATTCCTTTGGTAACCCAAATTAAGCAGCGCTGACAATGCGTCGGCACGCATGGAGTCTTCGGTTGGCGCGCTTGCAGCTTCCGCTGTCACCCCCAGGTCTTCGTCCACGCCGGCCGCAAGCGATGCCACCTTGTCTCGCAATTCCATCACAAGTCGTTCGGCCGTTTTCCGGCCGACGCCGGGAATCAAAGTCAACTTCGCCAGGTTGTTGTTACGGATCGAAGTGATCATTTCCTCAGCGCTCATGCCCGAGAGCAGCGTGATACCGAGTTTCGGACCGATGCCGCTCACCGAAATCAGGCGCAGAAAGAGTTCGCGTTCGCGCGCCGTCTTGAAGCCGTAAAGTTGCAGCGCGTCTTCGCGAACGTGCGTATAGATGCGCAGTTGAACACTCGAACCCGGGTCTTCAAGCTCATAAAACGTCGAGAGTGGAATAGACACCTCGTAACCGACTCCGGCAACGTCGAGGATTACGGAAGTGGCCTGCTTGGAAAGCAGTGTACCTGAAAGGTGAGCAATCATTGTCTCGGATCGAACGGTCGCGATTGTAAGTTACGGATACAACGTTCGGCAACGCATAGTAAGTTTCGGTACTGATGACCTCATGGGTCCGAACCAGACCCTCATCCAATGATCGTCAGCCAATAAGTCCAAACTGCATCAGTACTTAAGTTTCGAGTTTCGAGTTTCGGGTTTCAAGTTTCAAGTTTAGAGCTTACCCGCTTCAAAAGGACTACGAACGAGCGCTTTCCCGAACCGCGAGCAATGATCCGACCGGATACCTGAACTTTAAACTTGAAACCCGAAACTCGAAACGCTGTATCCGTTACCCCGAATCCGGCATTGGCGCTATACTTGGCGCGGCCCTCAATCCAGAAACGAAATGAAATCCGAAAAGATCTCTGAGCTGACGACGAACCGGTTGAGCGTTTATCTTCGCTGTTTGAACACACTCGCTGGCGCCGGCATCAAGACAATTTCGTCTCAAGCACTCGCGGAACAGTTCAATCTAAACTCAGCGCAAATTCGCAAGGACCTCGGTTATTTCGGCGAGTTTGGGGTGCGCGGTGTCGGTTATTACGTAGCGGATTTGCGCGCTCACCTCACGGGGATTCTAGGCTTGGATACCGCTCATCGCGTGGGAATCATCGGAGCTGGTCGCCTGGGCACGGCCCTCGCCAACTATCAAGGCATCGAAAAATCAAACTTCACTGTGGTCGCTTTGTTCGACAACGATGAGGCGAAGATTGGGACGCGCATCGGTCCGGGCAAGGTTCCGGTTCACGACGTGAAGCGAATTGCGCGCGTGGTTAGGGAAGAGGGCGTTGACGTCGCCGTGATTGCAGTCCCTGCGCGTGCCGCGCAACGAGTGTTGAATCAAGTTACCGGCGCGGGCGTTAGAGCAGTCTTGAATTTTGCTCCCGCAGTATTGAGTGCGCGGCTGGGGATAAAAGTTAAGACCGTTGACTTAACAACTTCGCTGGAATCATTATCTTATTTCCTCTCGCGACCGCAGGCCGGCGTGACGACCAAAGCCCGCAAGGGCTCCGAACCTGAAGAACTGCTCGCGCACAACAAACAGGAACTATAAAGGACGACACCGCCGATCAATGGATGAGCAAACCGCTCGACGCGAAATAGTTCGCATCGGCCAACTCATGTACGAACGCAGTTACGTTGTCTCTTCAGACGGCAATATAAGTGTGCGTCTCGATGACGGTCGTCTCCTGGCTACGCCAACGATGACGTGCAAGGGCCGCATGACAGAAGAATCTTTGGCGCTAACTGATGCGGCCGGAAAAGCACTCAGCAATCGCAAAGCATCGAGCGAGCTGGCAATGCACATTTTGATCTATAACGAGCGACCCGATGTTAAAGCCGTCTGCCATGCTCATCCACCACACGGGACAGCCTTTGCAGTTGCTGGACTCGCAATCGATCAGCCAATACTTTCGGAAGTAATTCTCACCCTCGGTTGTGTGCCGCTGGCTGCTTATGGAACGCCTTCTACGGAGGAGTTGACGGAAGCAATGCGGCCGCTTGTGAAGCATCACAACGCACTTTTGATGGCGAATCACGGTGCCGTGGCTTACGGATCGGATCTATGGCAGGCTTTCGATCGTTTAGAAACCTTGGAACACACGGCCCGCATCGCCATCCTGTCACGTATCCTGGGCGGATCGAAGAATCTGCCGGTGGACGCGATTGAGAAGCTGATCAATGTGCGCGAAGCTGCCGGATACTTAGGTGAGAGTGCTCGTTGTCAGGCGTGTGGATACTTGCACGAAACACAGATGACGTGTCCCACAGGCGACCGACCAGCGGTTTCGAGTTATCATGAGCCAGCAACAAACGGCAGCGGAAAGATTGCGTTGACGCGTGAAGAGCTGGTTGAACTTCTGGCTCAGGCGGTGAATAGAGGTTCCTGAAGTGAGCTAAAAAACTTTACCGCCAAGCCGCAAGAGACGCCAAGGACGCGAGTTAATAGACTAACACCATACGTTTTAGTTGAGGCTTTAACTCAGAAGGTATTTATCGCTGAAGGTCATCTTAACTGATAGTTATTCTTGGCGCTCTTTGCGATCTTGGCGACTTGGCGGTTAATAACCGTTTTTCAAGACGATTCACGATTAACCATTCACGATTTCACGATTCACGAAAAAAGAGGAGCATAGAAGAGATGCCACAAGAAGCACTCGGCATGGTAGAGACGAAGGGTTTGGTGGCAATGATTGAAGCCGCCGATGCGATGGTGAAAGCTGCCAACGTAACACTTATTGGCTACGAAAAAATTGGCGCCGGTTTTGTTACCGCCATCGTTCGCGGAGACGTTGCCGCGGTAAAAGCCGCTACCGATGCGGGCGCTGCGGCCGCACGCCGCGTGGGCGAACTAGTAAGCGTCCATGTAATTCCTCGACCGCATGGCAGCGTCGACGATGCACTTCCGATAGGGAATCGCGGCTAGCATGATTATCGCGCGCATTCTCGGCACCGTCGTGGCCACACAAAAAGACGAACGTCTGCTCGGTAAGAAGCTTTTGATAGTTCGTCCTGTTAATGTCGATGGGTCGGACACAACAGGTTACGTTGTGGCGGTTGACACTGTGGGCGCCGGTTTCCACGAAAAGGTTTTGGTGGTTGCTGGTTCCAGCGCGCGCCTGGCGCAAGGTATGAAAGACGTTCCCGTCGATGCCGCGGTGGTAGGTGTGATTGATACTGTGGATATTACGCGGGAATAAGCATGTCCAAAGTCCAACGTCCAATGTCCAAAGCCCGCGAGGCGCACGGACGTTGGACGTTGGACTTTGGACTTTGGACTTAGTTATGCAGCTCGCTCGCGTCATCGGAACCGTAGTGGCGACGGTCAAGAATGAGTCTCTTGACGGGCGTAAGTTGCTTGTTGTGCAAACTCTGAACAAGGATTTGCAACCCTCGGGTAAACCCCTCGTGGCGGTGGACTCCGTTGGCGCGGGCCTCGGCGAATTGGTTTTCTGGTGTCGTGGGAAGGAAGCGAGTTTCCCCTTCAAACGCGAGGACACGCCCACAGACTGCACCATTGTCGGTATCGTTGATTCCGATTTCCACGTGACGCAGAGCGCCGTTTATCAAAAAAGGATTTCGTAGGCTAATGATTCTCGCGCGAGTGGTCGGAAACATCGTTGCTACGCAAAAGAATCGGCGCTATGAAAATGCGAGCGTCATGCTTTGCCAGCAGATCACTCCCGAAGGTGACGAAACTTCATACTCGGTGCTCGCGCTAAATTCTGTAGATGCCGGAGTGGGCGATACGGTGCTAATTGTTCAGGAAGGTTGGAGCGCTTCGACCGCAGCAACTGGGAAAGCCGGAGCGGCAATCGATTCGGCAATCGTCGGCGTCGTCGATCGCATTGATTTGTTATAAGAACTGATGAGCACGGATCAAGATCAGGCTCGGGAGATTGCGGAACGAATCGCGCGGCGCGTCTCGGGTAGTAGTTCGAGTTCAAGCTCGACTGCGCGGCAACCGGGTTCTGAAGTTAGTTCACAGTTAGCTGCAGTGCGCGCGGGGATTAATGACCTGCAAAGGAAGCTGGCGCAACTGGAAGCGACCGTCAGTTCGAGTTCCTCCGAGCCGATCCCGCAGCCACAAACAGTGAAGCAAGTTTCAAATAGCCCTCAGCGCGCAGGCCTCACGACCCACTCGCCCTGGCTAGCAGGAATCAACAGCTCTTACTCGCATCCCAGTGAAGAGAAATTCGGAGTGGAGGAAGCGACAGTCTCGGCACTTGTAGACTTTTTCGAAAAGGAAAAGCTTTGCAGCGTTGAGCCGGGAGGCAAGCCTTGCGACCACTGCGCGATGTGCAGCTCAAGAGGATTTTGAGTGCTTTTGGAGTGCGGTGGCAGAGCGAAGCGGCGACACCGCTTTGGATTATCGAGAATCCTAATCAAACGTGGTCTTTTGGCCCCGTCCTAAACACAAACCAAAGCGCCGTTCCCGACGCGTCGGGACTTCGCTCTGCCGGCGCACACCAAAACATGACTACTGCGTGGGCTGTCGCAGCGAGTTGGCGTTAATAGTTGGCGGTTGGCTGGCACCTTCCTCAGCCTTGAAGTAAGGCTCTTCCTTGAATCCGAAAAGCTTCGCGGAGATCACAGTGGGGAAGCGTGCTCGCGTGGTGTTGTAGTCCTGAACGCCGTCGTTATAGTCCTTGCGCGCCGTAGCAATCCGGTTTTCCGTTCCCGCCACTTCGTCCTGCAACTTCAAAAAGTTCTGATTGGACTGCAACTGCGGATAATTCTCCTGCAGCACCAGCAAGCGCCCAATCGTGCCACCAAAACTGTTAGCGGCATCGATCACAGCCTGCTTCTGTTCCGGACTCTTATCGCCCGCCTCACCTTGCGGCGCCTGCTGCTGCGCATTCAACAATCTCGACCGCGCTTCAGCGATCTTTCCAAAAACTTCCTGCTCCTGAACGCCTGCTAGTTTTGCCGACTCGACAAGATTGTTTATCAAGTCCGCGCGCCGCTGAAGCTGAGTCTCGACATTCGCCCATTTTCCTTTGACGTTTTGTTGTTTGGTAGTCAGGGTGTTGTAACCGCACCCGCTGGCAGACAGTGATACGAATACGACGAGCGTTAACAGTAGAACTTTTTTGTAAGTCATAGTGATTCTCCGCGTAGGTTGTTTGACTCAGTGCAGGGGTTGCTCCGCGATATTAGTTTCATCAACAGCTTCCACGACGCGCTCGATTTGCGACATGTAAGCAGCGAAGATGTCGTTTGCTTCCTCCTCGGTTGCCGGCATTTCGCCACTCGCACGCAGCGCGAAGATTTTTTCAAACGGTTGTTCGTCGAGATTGAGCAGGCGAACGGTCGTTCGCACGCATTCAGGCTTGCCCACCGGTGCTTGCACTCCGTGCAGAAGCAAAACCGCACGAAACAAAGCTGCAAAAC
>JBAPXA010000047.1:0-5495 GCA_049283975.1 Pyrinomonadaceae bacterium
GTTTATAACGAATGTGCATAAGCCAGCGAGCAGTTGGCCGAACGGTAGAGTAGTCGTTCAAGGAATTACGGGAATAAAGGAGCAGCCGACCAGGCCGTTTCCGTGCGGTGAGGGTTGCCTCACCGGCCCTCGCCTAAGCAAAAAAATGCGCGAGGCTTTGCCTCGCGCCTGGGAATTGGAAAATACCTGACGGTAAGGCAAGCCTACCGCACTGTGGCCGTCCGCTTCGCGGATTAGGGTGTGCTACTTCGCCAGAACCTCACGGAAGAACTCCACCGCGCGTGGATCGCCTGATTCACCCAAGGCTCTGATTGCTTGTTTGCGGACCTGTTGATTGGCATGCGTCTTCGCGATCTTGATTAAGAGTGGCACTGCTTCCTCAGCGCTGCGTTCGCTAATTGCTCGCACGGCCTGTATTTGCACTTCCGTATTGCCGTCATGGCTTTGCACAGTGTCACTGAGGAAGTCGAGGCTGCGTTTGCCGGCGCGCTCGCCGAGAAGGCGAATCGCGTGGCGCCGTAAGTCCATGTTCTCATCGTTGCGGGCAACGGCGAATAACTTGTCTTCCACCTTAGTGCCTTTGATCTCGGAAAGCGCATGCAGCACAGTGCGCCTTACATCCGGCGTTCGTTCGGAATCATAAAGGTTCATCAAATCACCGGTGGCGGCTTCTCCCCGCTCCGCGAGCACATGAATCGCACGCTTACGTAATTCCGGATCGGGTTCCGACCGCGCCAGTTCCAGCAGCCGAGCCTGAGCACTCGGGCTCTTCGTCTCTGCCAGCGCATGAAGCACTGCCTTCTTCACTTCCGCGTCAGTCTCTCCGGAGTAGACTTTGGATAGCTCCTCCACGATATTTGCACGTTCGAATTCGCCGAGCTGCTGCACTGCAGTACGCCGCGATTGTTTTTCCGGATCGCTCCTGGCGATCTTGATGAGGAATGCGAAGGCGGCTTCCTGATCCTGATTGTTTCCCGCTGCCTGAATAATGGCGCGACGCACCTCAACCTCCTTCACTGATTCGTAGAGACCCTGCAACATATTGAGCGCACCGCGATCACGGCTCTCGCCAATTGCATGAGCGGCTTGCCGCCTCAACTTGAGTTCTTCTCCCGTGTTTCGAACGAGGTCGGCCAAAAATGGCTGTTCACCGCCAACCTGACCCAGCCAATAAACCGACGTCGAACGAATGCGGGGGTTTTGCGACGAAGTAACAAAGCCTTTCAGCATCGACGCTACGCGCGGATCGTCATGAAGCGATATGCCGAGCACTGAGCGTTCGCTGAGGAGACTTTGCGGAGCGACGGCAGCCAGGGAACGCAGGTAGTTCAAGCTCTCTTCGTTATTTGCACGACCTAACCAAAAAACAGGATAACCGCTGTACTCGCGCTTTCGTTCAAGGTTGTACACCTCCATGCGCGTGACCTGGTTGTTGCCGGACTCGCGTAACAGAAACACAGCGAGGTTGCGCGTTTCTACAGTCATGCCGCCTGCGGTGGTGCCCACGAAAACCGAAGTGTCGCCCACCGTATTCATCGATCCATGAAAATCGCGCACGCCCGGATCGACGGCCACATTCGGACGCACATCGAAAGAGTAAGCCGACCAATATGGACCTGACTTTGAACGTGCCCGTTGGCTGGCTGCTTCAAGCCGCGCGGCGAGGTCCGCGCCTTCCACAGTGGTAAAACCCTGAAGCGTCACTGCGACCGACTGATCGCGCGTAGATTGCTCAGTAGGTTCAGTTGCCGCTGCATCAGCGACGCTGAGAGGAGAAGAGTTGCGCGCGCACGCGGTGGCGGCGACTGCGAAGCACAAAATAAGCGATGAAAGCAGACTGGATTTTCTCATGATGATTCCTTTCAATTTCAATTTGGCAGACCTCGCAGGTCGGGAAGGGGGCCTGCCCCCGCTAAGGTCGACCGGGATCAATGATTCGGAAAATAAGAATAGGGGCGGGGGCAGGCCCCCTTCCTGACCTGCGAATTCTTTATCCGAATCCCACTCTCTTACTTCAACAAGTCTTCCAGGAATTTCAGCGCCTCGGGATCTTTGCTTTCGCCCAGCATGCGAACGGCGAGTTTGCGCAAATCTACTGACTGCGAGTCGCGCGCGATGGACATTAACTTGCGGACCGCGTTCTTCTGCTTCGAATCGCCGAACGAGCGAATCAGCACCGCCTTGACCTGGACGTCCGTTTCGGAGTCGTAGAGACTGATCAGTTGATCGACAGTTTGTTCGTTGTTGTTGTCTCCCAATCGGCGGATGGCGTAGAGACGTAATTCCATTGACTCGCCGGCGCGGGCAATCTCAAACAGTTTGGCGCGCGCGCGCGGATCGTCCATGTCAGCGTAGGCTCGAATTAGACCCAGTTTGATCTGCTGGTTGGTTTCGGAGTTGTAGAGTTGCATCAGATCGTCAAAGGAACTGCGTCCGCGATCTCCGATCCGGCGAATGGCTTCAATGCGCAACTCAGGTGTTTCGCCACGCCGCGCGATATCGAGCAGCTTGGCCTGGGCCTTCGCATCTTCGCGCTCGGCAAGCGCTCGGAGGATCTGGCTGCGAATCTCCGGGGTCCGCTCGGCATCGAAGAGTCTAATCAACTCGTCAAGCGAGGCCGCATCTTCTTGCTCGCCAAGGTAGCGTACGGCCACCTGACGCAAAACCAGATCATCGTTGCTACGGGCAATCTCGATCAGTTTTGCTTGTGAGCGAGCAGTGTGCATTTCGGCTAATGCCCGAAGAATCTGTGTCCGGATTTCCAGGGTGCGATCTGCTTCATAGAGTTTCACCAGCTCATCGGCGATCGCGTCACTGTTCTGTTCGCCTAGACGCCGGATTGCGGTAAGGCGCAATTTCAGGTCGCCTTGTTGTCGGGCAATGTTCAGCAAGATCGGTGTGGCGCGCGCCCCGCCGTGTGAGCCGAGCAGCGAAACAGCCGCCGCCTTAATTCCGGGGCAGGCCGTCTCCGCATTGGACTGCAAGACCTCAGTGACGAAGCCGATGGCGCGGTCTTCGTTTGCCTGAAAGAGGCTCTGGAGCGCGAGCATCTTTATTTCGCAGTTGTTCTTATCGAGTGCCTGCTGAACGGCTTCGCCCCTGCCCATCACCACCAGCATGGCTTCCGCCTCTCGTCGCCATGAGGAGTTGGGAAAGCTCTTGATCAAGCGCAGGAGAGGAGCCGCTGCTTCATCTTTTTTGCCTTGCTTTTGTAAGGCATAGGCGTACCAGTAGAGCGCGGCATCCACGTCGCGGTCCTTGGGAAACTCGTTGATGAAGCTGTCGAACTTTTCCGCCGCCTGCTGCCACTTCTCGCCCTCGATTAGATCGCGTCCTTCACGAAATGTTTTCATCGCAGCCGGGTTACTACGCGGCGTTTGCACGAAGCGATTAAGTTTTTGCACGTCCTGATCGATACCGAATGCCTGGCGCGTATGCACGATGCCGGCGAGGGAGAGCGAGAGGATAATCAGAACCGCAAGTCCGAGGGGCGAACGGCTAATACGGCTCAGAGCATTTAATGAACGAAGAATAGCTGTCATGGTTGTTCCTTAACTAACTAATGATCAGTGATGCAAATTCACCACACAGGAACAGAGAACACGAGAGCAGCGCAGGATCGAGCGGTGACAAGATTCGCTGGGCCATTTCTGTGTTCTCTGTGCCTCTGTGGTGGAAGTGCGTGAAATCATTCGTAAGCGCGTGCTACCGCGGCTGAATTTATTTGTAAGAGCGGCACTAAGCTTTTGCGCTCTACGCGATCTTTGATTGCGACTACATCTTCATTGCGTGGCTTGTCGCGCAGATTGGCGATGTCGAGCAGGATTGGCTCGAGACTGCCGAGGAGCGTGGACACCTGCACGTCGCCCTGGGCGTCAGCTTCACGGCGTACCAGCATGTTTTGGTAGAGCAGTTTCTGCGCCCGCTGTCGCTCGTAGCGGATCTCCGGCGCCTGACCTTTCTTTGGTGCGCGTACATTACGAAAAGCTCGCAGGAGTAATTCCGACTGCTCGAGGTGCCGCGCAGTCATTAATTCAACTTCAGCCCGGTCCGGGCTCATAGTGTTGCCGGCAACGTTGTCTTCGATAGCCGAGTAGTTCGGCGCCGTTTCAGTGCGGCGACGTGGAGCTCTGGGAGTACTGCGCCCAGGTGTTTGCGCAGGCTTTGGTTTTTCGGCTTTGTCTGAGGGCGTAGTTGGTCGTGCCCCGCTCCTGGGTTTCTGCGCCTGTGGTTTGCGAGCCTCCGCGAGCAAGTCCCGCGAACCCGGAGTGTTTATCTGTTGCGGCTGATTAACTGCGAAATCCGCATCCTGCCGCTTGAGCAGCAAGGCGACGATACCAATCGTGACTGCCAAAACAATTAAGGCCGCGGCGGAGGCAAAGCGTGGACTGAAAGCGTCAGCGAGGCCAAACGCCGCCAGCCGTTCACGCCAATTACGGGAAGCAACTGGCGCGGCGTGGCCGTGATGTTGGGGAAGAATCTTCCCGAGCGCGGCAGCAACGGCAGTGGCATCCACGTTGCTCGGGTAATTAGTAATTTGACTACGCAAGAACAGGAATGATTGGTGTGCTGCACGACAGTCAGCGCATTCGCCCAGGTGCTGCTTAACTTTTGCCATCTCGTGCGGCGGAAGTTCACCGTCGATTAGAAGCGAGACTTGTTCTGTTTGATCGCAGGTCATCGTTTTAGCTCTTTAATGCTGGCTGTTGCTGTGTGCTCTGGTGCGCCGGGTCCAGTTTTCTCTTAGTGCCGTGCGGGCGCGAAAGATGTCGACTTTGACTTTGCTCTCGGAAATGTTCAGCACGGTTCCAATCTCGCGATAGCTCAGTTGTTCCTGTTCTCGCAGCAGCAAAGCAACGCGTTGGTCTTCCGGCAAACTCTGCCACATTTCCAAAACCAACTGCTGCCGTTCCTTCATCTCATATTCTTCCTCGGGGTTACGCGCGCGTGGACTCATGACTTCGACTACTCGATCAAAAAGCTTGAAGCGGGTCTGACCCTTGCGAAACTCATTGATAGCGAAGTTGCGAGCGACGCGATAAAGCCAGAAGCGCGCTTCCTCGTGAGGCAATGTTCCCCAGGCGTTCCGGTGGAGTTGTAGAAAACTCTCCTGCGCCAGGTCTTGCGCGAGCGCAATTCGACCTCCAAGCAGGCATTCAAGAAACCTGCAAAGGCTGGGGTAGAAATCCTGAAACAGCGTGGTGAACTCGTCGTCTTCACTCGCCATAGCGTGCGCTACACTAACTAAAACAAATGAGCGCGGCAAAAGTTACAAGAAAAGTAGGGAGTAGACAGTAGACAGTAACCAGTAGTCAGAGCGGAAGGCAGGGAGGAGGGGCAGGGGCAGGGCAGGACAGCACTAAACGGCCACTGGTGATAATTAGCCAGGGGCAAAGTCCTTTTCAATTTTCCATATATCACTTGTCATTCGCAGATTCAACTTCGAAGTGCAACAGAACGTTGTTTGAAAAACACTTCGTTTGGGGTCCAGTAAC
>JBAPXA010000048.1:0-6214 GCA_049283975.1 Pyrinomonadaceae bacterium
TATTTTGGCAGGACCTAGGTCAAGTTTGATAATAGGACCTAGGGCAGTTCGATAATAGGACCTAGGGGGCAAGTTCGATAATAAGGCAAATTGGCGATCGGCAATTGCCAATCGGCAATGAAAATCAATCGGAAATGAGATGAAGCGCAAGCCAAAGACATACACGATCAGCGCGGTGGCGGAACAATATAGTCTCCACCCGCAGACCTTGCGTCTCTACGAGCGCGAAGGGCTCCTGAAGCCGTCGCGTTCGGAAGGCAACACACGCCTCTACACTGATTCCGATCTCGAGCGGCTCGAACTAATTCTTTCGCTAACTCGTGACCTGGGGGTGAATCTCGCTGGCGTGGAAATCATCATGAACATGCGCGAGAAGATGGATGCCATGCAACACGAGTTTGAGCGCTTCTTTCTTTATCTGCAGTCGCACGCCGAAGAGTTTACTAACTTCACCGAACCACCTGCCGAAGGCACGTCCGACGCACTCGTTCCCATCAGCCGCACTACCATTCTCCGCCGCCGCACAGTCTCCCGCGGCTAATTGAACTCTTGCAGCGAGCTGAAATTGTGATTCGGCTTCACCGGATTGCCGGCTCCGTTTTCTAGTGCTACTTTCCGCGTCTCGAGCCATGGCCCGACTCTCTTGTCGCAGCTGGGCCACCTCGATGATGTACGGAGTTCATCCAAATCGATTCTCTTAGGTCGGGCAAATTAGCACCGCCTTCCTCACAGGAGAAATCACATGAAGCCACCGCTGACCCGGGCTGCCATTCCTCAAATGGCGTTCATTGCCGTCTTAGCTTTCCTCAGCGCTCCACCAGCCGCCTCAGCACAAGATCTCGATGGCGCCAGCATCAACGGCAGAATCGTCGATCAGAATGGGGCAGTGATCCCGGGCGCCTCGGTCACGGCAATTCTCAAGCGAACCGGAGCTAGCCGGGAAGCCACGGCGGGTGCCGATGGCCGCTTGAACATTCGCCAACTCGAACCCGGAACATACACGCTGCAAATCTCCGCTGAAGGCTTTGCCTCAAATGAGAAAGGCGATCTGGTGCTGATCGCCGGACAAACGGCTTTCATCGAAGTCACGCTCTTTCCGCAAGGTCTCGCAGTCGAGCCCGTGACAGTAAGAGCAAACGATGAAGCGGTCCTCGATACTACTCGGACCGTTGTTGGTGGAACCTTAACGACCCTTGAAATTGAAGCGCTTCCGATTTCAAGCAGGTCAGCTCTCGATCTCATTTTTACCTTACCCGGCATTACCGAAGAGCCACTTTCCACGCGCGACCTAGCTGAAGATCGGGAAGCCAATCCCGCTGGCAGTCCGGAGGAAGCGGGAATTTTTGGCGTTGCGGGTGGGCCAGCTTACTCGAACAACTTGACGATCGACGGCCTCGACAACAATGACGACCGGGCTGCACGCGAGCGTTTTCAGCCTTCGGTAGAAGCGATTGAGGAAGTTCAAGTTATTACTAACCAGTTTTCCGCGGAGTACGGGCGCGCCTCGGGCGGTCGCGTCAATATTAAGACTCGCGGCGGCGCGCAAACCTTTCACGGTCGTATCTTCACCTTCTTCAGAGACGAAGCACTCGACGCCAATACCTTCAGAAACAACACACTCGGTCTGAAACGACTGCCGTTGCAGGAACACAATCCCGGTTTCACTCTTGGTGGTCCGTTGCTCTTTCGCCGCCGCTCACGAAACCACACCTTCTTCTTCACTTCATATGAATTGACGAAAGTGATTGATAGCGCCCTGATCGACACTCTTGTTCCGGTTGCGCAGAATCCCCGCTTTCCCTTGCCCGGGCCGACTACGTTAGCTGGTCTTCGCGTCGAGGACGCCAGTGGTTCGGCGGCAAGCACCGCAGTGGCGCCCTTCATTTCGACCATCTCCACGCCGTTAAGAAATCAGACCCTCACAACTCGTATCGATCACCAGTTCAATCAGACGCACAACGGAACTTTTCTCTATCAGGTGGGCCGGCTGAAAAACTTGCGCCAGTTCGGTGGCGGCAATCGACTTGCCG
The DNA here is from genome assembly GCA_049283975.1 of Pyrinomonadaceae bacterium. Lineage (GTDB taxonomy): Bacteria > Acidobacteriota > Blastocatellia > Pyrinomonadales > Pyrinomonadaceae > PSRF01. Next base: position 2,031 of record JBAPXA010000048.1, read on the forward strand.
AGGCTTTGCAGGCGAAAACGCGCAACTCAGACGCGCTCTCTTACTCGGACAGTTACGTGTTTTCAGCAACGACCGTCAATCAGCTTCGATTGCAGTGGGCACGGTTGCTGCCAGGAATAGCGGCTGGCGGCGGAGCCAATCCGGTTGTTTTGATCACACTAAATGATCCCTTGCCGGCGAATGATGCCGCTCGCCACACCGGAACACTAGTGGCCGGTTCCTCGACAACAGGGTCTACGGATCGACGCGAGGTGCGTTTCCAAATTCAAGAAGTTCTGACACACCTGAAAGGTGCACACACAATAAAGTCGGGGTTTGATCTACAGATCATTCGCTCGACTTTCATCGACCTAGCCGATGCGTCCGGGACTTTCAGCTTTGCCAGTGCGGGAGATTTTCTCGCAAACACGCCGAGTCGTTTCCGCCAGAATTTCCTCGGGGAATCAACGCAACGCAATAAGTACCTCGGCTTCTTTGTCCACGATGAGTGGCGCGTGGTCCCTGATCTCACGTTGAGCTTTGGGCTTCGTTATGAACGCGAAAGCATAATCGCTGACCGAAACAACTGGGCTCCGCGACTCTCAATTGCTTACGATCCCTTTGGATCCGGAAGGACTGTGCTGCGCGCCGGTGCCGGAGTTTTCTACAATCGCGCCTTATTGCGAACTGTCGATGACTTTACCCTCGGAGCCAGGCAGAGATTCTTTGATACGAACACTCTGCGCGACACTGTCAGCGGCAGACTGTTGAGTTCAGCGCAACGCCGCGAGTTCATTGCCGCGAATCTCAATTTTCCTCACCCGCTCACAGCGAACTCGCCGTTAGTGACGCAGTATGGGGTTCTGAATACGGGGTTCTCGCGACAACTGGATCCCGCTTTACGGATTCCCGAGAGTTACCAGGCCAATGTGGGCATGGAACGCGAGTTGGGACACGGCTTCACGTTCGAAGCGAACTACACGATCAATCGCGGACTTCATCTTTGGCGAGAGATGAACATCAACGCGCCGCGGCTGCCGGCTGGGTTTCCAGACTTTTCTCATTATCTGGCTTCCCGCGATTTTGCCAATTTTCGCGCCGACCCGACGGGATTGCGTCCCTTGTACAATGCTGCAACGGCGGGGGAGTTAATAAGATTTGTCTTCACTGCTTCCGATCCCGCGAATCCCAATGCAGTCGGTCATGTGCTCGAGTTCGGTGTTCCCGTCTCGCTGATCAACCTCAACAGCGTTTCCTCGACAACCGCGATTGATGTGGCGCTGGCGGCGCTGCAAGAGTTGCGACCTGATCCCTCGCGCACCGAGGTAGAACAATTGGTTTCCGCTGGGAACAGTTTCTATCGCGGTCTCACTCTTGAAATCCGCAAGCGCTTCATTGCGAGCAAAAATTTTAGTTTCGCTTTTCGGGCCGCCTACACTCTTTCGCACTTGATCGACGACGGCGTGGTTAATACTTCAGATGCACTAACGCCCGGTGATTTCCGGCATGAACGTGCTCCCAGCCTGCTTGATCGGCGGCACCGCTTCGTTGTGTCGGGAACTCTCACACTGCCGCGCCAGTTGGGAACGCTGCGCCTGGCGCCAATCCTCCGCGCCGCTTCAGGAGCGCCTTTCAACATTTCAAGCGGCGGCGTCGATCGCAATTTGGATGATGTCGGCAACGATCGCCCAAACTTTACGGGAGACAGGGGCAGATTGCGTTGGCGCGGACCTGGCTCTGTAGCAGACGCGTCGATTCTGAATTACTTTTCTGCGGCGACAATTGGCCAGGCAGGAACCCTTCCTCGCAACGCCGGACATGGGCCCGGCTTCATCTTGTTCGACCTTAGTGTTACCCGCGAGTTTCGAATTAACGAACGGATCCGGCTGCGGCCGGTAATTGAGTTGGATAACGTTTTGAACAAGACGGTGTTTAGTTTCGGCGCTGAGTTCATTAACTTCAACGCCCTCGCCCCGAACGCCACCTCAGCTCAACGCCAAGCATTCCTGGATTCGTTTCTCTTAACTACCCGGACGCTGCGGCAGCGACAGATTCGATTAGGCATTCGGTTCGATTTTTGAGCCGCCCATTTCGTGTCTGTTCGTTTGATTTCGGGGATCGTATTCGCATTGTTTCCAAAAAAGCGATCCACTAACAAACACGAATCTGCACGCAAAGAAACTCGCCTCGCGTAATGCAATCTAAGGAACAGGAAGCACCCGGAGTGGAGCCCACCCTATGCTAAACTCGCTGCCGTCGAAATTTCGTCTCCTTTAGAACGAAAACCCCGCATGGCTGACACTTCCCTCAACGCCGATTCGCAACCTAAGACAGGTCCCGCGGCTGAGGTCGACTCCGCGTTGCTCGACGCCGAGTTGTTCGTCAAATACAAAGCTCCCGAACGGGCCATCAAACGACTTAAAACCGCCCTCGAACGAAACCCGCGCTCGATATCTTTGCGTGAGCGACTCCGGGAGATCGCCGCGTCACACAAGCACCCTGACGAAGCTGCGCGCCAGGGTTTGGCGCTGGCCAGCCTCTACATCGAACGCGATGATTTTGATAGCGCTTATGATCGGCTGCTGGAAGCTAAGCAACTCGATCCGCGGATCAATGTGGCGAAGGGGTTGGAAGCGATTCGCAGAGCGCGCCGGCCGGATGTGCAACCGTCTCCCGTTGCTCAGGCCGAGCGGGAGTTAAGACGGGAATACGTGACGCTTGCAGGAGATCTCGCAGCTGTGAGCCTGTTTGATGCGATTCAGGTAGTGGAAAATGCGAAGTTAACCGGAGCGTTGATTCTCTCGAGCGATGCTCAAAGCGGCCGGGTCCTCTTTAATGATGGCCGCATCGTTGATGCCGAGGCTGCGGGCTCCAAAGGGAACCTCGCTTTTCGCCATATCGTGGAAATGACCAACGGTAGCTTTGAGTTTCAAAAATCCCCGCAGCAATTTCCGGTCGTGCTCCAGGCCGTAAGTAATACCAACCTGATTCTCGATACGCTCCAGCAACTCGATGAGGCCAAAGCCTAAGGCGCAGGCGACGGTGTGGGCGTTCGCTTGACGAGGGAGACTTGCAACATCTGGTCCCCGGAAAGAGTGATAAAGGAGCCGAATGTTTCGCACTCCTTCGCGATCACCACGACATGGATTTTGCCTTCAGGCACTGCTGAGGCGCTCGCAATTCCGTTTTGATTTGTCCTGGTTTCTTTGCTGAAACTGACACCCTCTTCTTCGGAAGATACGAGCACCCTGGCACCCTCAACTTTGGCCGCGCCTGCGGTCACCTCCAATTGCAGCTTAAAAGTTCTCCGCGGCGAGGGCCGGGGCGCTTGCGAGACAACATCCGAGGCGCAAAGGAATAAGACTGTGAAGACCAGCAGCAGTAGCTTTTGAAACTTGTGTTTGCACATTGGAACATCCTTTTTTGAAAGCAATTAATGATGGTCGCTGCAAAAGTGGGATTACTTCGACCTTCATCTAGGGTCCTACTAATGGCCGCTTAAGATTGAGCAGAATTTCGTCATAGTAAGGTTTCTCTTTTAGACTCGCGCGCGTGCCGGGGAAATAGACAAAGGTGAAGTCCGCAAACTCCGGATCAAAGGTATTCAGCACGACTGCGCAGCGAGATCCTCCGGGAAGCCGAATGTTATCCAGCATGGGGAAGTCGAAAAACCCGACCGTGAAAACTGCGTCGGCTTCGTAGGTGTCCGGAGAGCTTCTCACAATTAAGCGCACATTCAGCTCCTGCTTCTCCTTATTGACACTCAGCACCTCGATGCGGACCTGCTTTTGCACGAGTGATTGATCCTGATCGGATTTCACCGTGATGAAGTTGTCCATCACCGTAACGCCGCCCGGCTGATCTTTGAGTTGTTCGAAAATGATGTTGCCATCTCGTTTGCCGCCAGCTTCCGCCAGCATCGCGACTTGTTTATCGACCACGTCCCGAGTGACCCGAGTTAAGCGATCGATGTAGGGCTGATTCCGCGTTTGGTTTTCTTCGAGCGCTTTGTAGACGTCCTTAAAGAGAGGACCCAGATCAAGCGAGTCGTGAAAGTTGTAGGCGAGCAACTCCAGGTTCAGCACTCTTTTCTCGGGAGGCTCATCTGCAGAAGGCTTGAGAAAGTTGGTGATGATCGAATTGAACATCTCCTTCCGCAGCGACGTGTCCGCTTCCTCGCGCCGGCTCATTAACTCAGTGTAGAG
>JBAPXA010000049.1:0-7942 GCA_049283975.1 Pyrinomonadaceae bacterium
GCCGACGAAGAAGAATTGCTGGCTGCCAAGATGATGGGCCGTTGGCGCAGCGGCGCTCCGCTCGCGCTGTGCCCTTTCCATGATGATCCCGAGCTCGGGGCAGACCCGCAACGAAACAACGCCTTCATGTTTGAGGCTGATGACAAGGCTGGTTTGAAGACTCCGGGCGGTTCGCATATTCGCCGTACCAACCCACGTGACGCCTCGATCGCCGGCGTTGCTCGCATCCATCGAATGATTAGGCGAGGTACTGCCTATGGTCCTTTGCTACCCGAAGGGATCCTTGATGACGACGGCGCCGATCGCGGAATCATATTCACTTTTGTCGGTGCAAACATCGGCCGTCAATTCGAGTTCATTCAATCGCAATGGGTCAACGACGGAATCTTTTTTGGCGGTGGCGAGGACAAAGATCCAGTTGTGGGATCGAATGGCGATGGCGGAGATTTTACGGTTCCTCGTAAGCCGGTAAGACGAAGAATTCAGGGAATTCCGAACTTTGTGGTTACGCGCGGCGGGGAATACTGCTTTATGCCCGGACTGCGCGCCCTGCGCTGGCTCTCCGATCTTCAAACGTAGAGGGCGCCGTCCGATGACGCGAAGACTCAGCGCCCGATTGCTCACCTCCGCTATGCTGGCCGCCACATGCTGCGTCGCACTCACTCGCACGACGAGTGCGCAGAACAGAGGCGTATATCCGCTCGGCATGAGCGCCACTAACTCGGGTGTGACGCCCGAGCCCGGCTTTGCGTATGTGAACCAGCTGCTGATTTACTCGCGCGATGAATCGAAGGGGCCTGACGGTGAGGTGTTGGGTACGGGGAGCAACTCCGTCGTGATGGACATGAACACCCTCGCGTGGGTGAGCAAGAAGAAGATCCTCGGCGGCGCGAAGTTCTCGATGACGGCTACCATTCCGATTGCCAGAAACTCACTTACTTCGGATGTGGCCGGTCCGGTCAGTGGCGGGGGCGGCATTGCCGATTCTTATTATCAACCATTCATCCTGGGTTGGCAGGAATCGCGTTTCGCCATCCGCGCGGTCTATGGTTTTCTCGCGCCCACTGGTCAATTTCGGAACGGCGCAAACGATAATGTCGGCTCCGGATATTGGACCCACGCGTTCTCTTCAGGACAAACATTTTATCTAACCAAAAACAAAGCGACCTCGATCTCGGCATTTCAAATGTACGAAGTCCACACGACACAGCAGAGCACCTCCATTCACCCTGGCGACACTCTTGATCTTGATTACTCGGTAATGCATTCGTTGTCGTTGGGAGGCGAGAAGCGCGTGCAGTTGGGGCTGGTGGGATACAACGCGAGGCAGACGACCGACAAAACCGGTCCGACTATCACGCCGGAACAATCAAAGGCGCACTACAAAGTGAACGCGCTGGGTATCGGCTCGAACCTGAGCATCTCGACGAAAATCAATGTCGGCTTTAAGTATTTCCAGGAGTTCGCTAATCGCTCTACGTTCCAGGGACACTCCATCCAGTTTTCGGGCTCAATCAAATTTTGAATATGTTGAACGTGCTTGTCATCGGTGGTGGCCCAGCCGGCGTAGTTGCTGCGCTGCGAGCGGGCGATCTCGGCGCTAAAACTGTGCTGGTCACCGAAGGAGACGTCGGCGGAATGGCAGCTAATGATGGTCCAGTGCCTGTGCGGACCCTAGCTCATGCTGCGCGTTTGATTCGCAACGCGCGGCAACTTGGCCGCTACGGCATTCAAGTGGGCGAACCACGATTGGATTACTCACAACTGCTCGAGCGGGTCAGGAATGTAGTTGCCGACGTTCGCGCCCATGCAACGTTTCGTTCGCAGTCGGATGTAGCGGGAGTTCAGATTTACGAGCACGCAGGCGTCGCTCGGTTCGTGGATTCGCACACGATCGTGACTGAGAGCGGGCTGACGCTGCATCCCGATAGAATCATCCTTTGCCCTGGCGGCACTAGCAGAAGACTCTCGGTTCCCGGCGCGGAATTGACGGCGACTCATAGCGACGCCTGGGGCCTCAACTCAGTACCGCACTCCATCATCGTGATTGGGGGCGGCGCTACCGGAGCGCAAGTCGCATCTGTGTTCAACGCCTTCGGTGCAAAAATCCAGCTTTTCCAAAGTGGGCCGCGAATTCTGCCGACCGAAGACGAGGACGTTTCGGCAGCCCTAGCCGCAGCATTTCGCGAGTCGGGCATTGCCGTGCGAGAAGACTTCGGGACCATCGAATCGTTTGAAAAGACTCCGTCAGGAATCCGAATGCATTTCTCGAAGAATGGAAACCGTGAATCTGCACAAGCAGCGCTTGCAGTAGTGGCCATTGGTTGGGTCGCAAATACCTCAGCACTGGATCTCTCAAGAGCCGGCGTGGAGACCAATGCCCGAGGATTTGTCGGCGTAGATGAATTCCTGAGAACAAGTGCTTCGCACATATTTGCTGCCGGAGATGTTACGGGCGAACTCATGCTAGTCCCGCAAGCCATTCAGGACGGATTCGTGGCCGCCACAAATGCAATAAAGGGTTCTGCAATGACGCGTTTGAACCAGCCGGCGCCGATTGGCAGTTTCACGGATCCGGAATACGCGCAGGTGGGCCTAACAGAAATCAAAGCCAGAGAAAAGCATGAGATCGCGATAGCCCGCGCCGATTTCAAATCCACGACCCGCACGATTATTGATGGCCGAACGACGGGGTTCTGCAAGTTGATCGTGGATCGGACAACGCGAGAGATTCTCGGTTGTCATGTGGTTGGCGAGCGTGCGGTCGAGATTACTCAAATGGTAGCCGTAGCCATGGCGGGGAAATTGCGCGTCGATGACCTCGCTCAAGTCCCGCTTTCATTTCCTACATACGGGGGCGTGCTGGGCCGCGTCGCCGCCATGATCACCCGGCAGCTTAATCTTAAGTTAGATTGGCAGGGGAACCGTGCGGAAGACGCGCGTTATGAGGCTCAGCGAGCCTCGGGTCACGAGGCGAATAATTAATGAGTCGCGAGCAGGTAACTTCGGTGCGAAATCGAAAGCTAAGGCGCCTCGTTGAACACTTTCGCGCGTAAGGAACGTTTGAAGACGGTCCAAAATAGCAAAGCAGTAAGGCAAAAGGAGTAAAACAATGAAGATCAAGTTTCTATTTATTCTAGTGTTCGGCTTACTGACAGTACAGCCGGCAACTAGCCAGACGGTCGCTTACAGCCTCAACGATACTCCGCTCTTCACGGTACACATGCCCGACGAGTGGAAGTTTGTGTCAAGACCAAACCCGAGAAATCCGGCTTCCAAGCGCATCTCCGGCACCGCACCGAAGGGATTGGTTTGGTTCGGCGTTTGGGTTGTTAAAGATGTGAAGACAGTCGACCAAGCCTATAAATATGTCCAGGCGACGGCAAGAACGCTGATTACCGATGCCAGGGAAACGAAACCGGCGTACATCGGTGAGGTCAATGGAATGAAAGCCAAGTACTCGGAGCACACCGGGACAATGAAAATGCAGGACGGAAAATCGCAGGTGTTCAATGCCCAGGTCGTCCTCTTCGAAACGGGGTCCGGCAGGGTCGGTATCGCAGTATGCATGGCCGACACCGAAGGGCTCAAGGCCGAAAGGGCGAACATTGAGGCCTTTTTCAAATCGATCAAACCGATCAAATAACGGAGGCCCAAATGAGATTTATGAAGAAGCAATTGTCGGTATGGCGCATTGTTCTGATCGTTGGCGTGGCAACAATCGCAATACCGATCACAGCCCGCGTTAGTCCAAGTGCAAGAGCAGACCATAAGGAACGGCAGGACTATCTGGATCAACAAACAACCGCCGACAACGAAGATGCGGACGACACACACAGCAAGGCCAAACACAGCAAGGAAAGTAAAGCTGCTGTCGGCCCGAGCGTCGCGCTGCTACAGGACTTATTATATGACAGGCGCAGCCAGTACTGGGACAAGCGCGTCCTGCGTCGGCTCGAGAGTCGCGAGGAGTACCTGGACGAGCAAACCAAGGACGACAATGACGCGGACGCCAAGGACAGCAAAGCCGACAAAGATGGAGATGACGAAGATTATTCGGTCGATAAGGAGGAAGAGCTTGAAAGGCGGCGCGAGTACTGGCGGCAGCGGCTCGACAAGGAGTGGTAAGGTCCTGAATTAGCCCTGATAGCGCGAAAAATTGGTGCAGGTACCTCCTGTCATTTCTAACAGTAATCCTCAACCGACGTGCGAAATAAGATGGGTCTGATTGAGTACCATGAGTACAAAGATGGACGTATCAAATGTCCCGGCGGATGAAGCGTTACGCCGGTTGATTGCCGGAAATGAAAGCTTTGTCTCCGGCCAGGTGAGCTTCTCGGGCCTGCCAAAAGAATCGCTGCTCGACCTGGCAGCAGGTCAACGTCCGTTTGCCACCATTCTGGGGTGCAGCGATTCACGCGTTCCGCCGGAATTGATTTTCGCTGCGGGGCTGGGCGACTTGTTCGTGATACGCGTGGCGGCAAATGTATTCTCTCCGGAAATAGCCGCCAGTTTGCAGTACGCCGGCCACCATTTGGGAACCAGGCTTTTTGTGGTGCTGGGCCACGAGGGATGCGGAGCAGTAAGTGCGGCGTTACAGACGCGCGACCAGAATCAGCTGCACCGCTCGCGCATTCAACTCCTGGTCGAAAAGATATTGCCCGCGCTTCCGCGATTTGATCCGCAAGTATCGCCTGAGATGCGGCTAGCGCAGGCAGTCGAAGCCAACGTGCGTTGGACGCTCCGCCAGATTGTGGAGACTCCGGAAGGACAAGCCCGCCTGGCTGAAGGTCAATTGAAACTTGTCGGCGCGATCTACGAGATTGAATCCGGCCGAGTGAGGTTTCTAAGTTGACTGTCAGATGTTGGCATCATGCTGTATCCGATGTGCCCCTGTCATTTCTGCCAGTACACTCAATACCTCAGGCCATTAGATGCTTCAAAGCTCACTGTTAGTAACTCTGGTCTGTCGGACAAACTCAAAGTGAAAAAGTTTGCCATGATACTTTTCGCGCTGACTGCTGCTTGTTGCGCTGTGGCCTCAGCTCAAGAAATGGAGCCGAGAGCATACTCACGAGCTCCAGTTGGCACTCAGTTTGTCCTCCTCACCTACGCTTATCAAAGTGGTGATGTGTTGACGGATTCGTCGCTGCCGTTACGCGATGTCAAAGTGAAACTCAGTTCAGGATCACTCGCCTATGGCCGCACATTCGGTTTGGCTGGAAGACAAGCAAGCGCGAGTATTTTCCTTCCCTACATAAAGGGCAACGCAAGCGGAACAGTTTTCGAGGAGCAACTGAAGGTAAGCCGTTCGGGGCTGGGAGATGTTCGAGTACGGTTCATGATTAACCTGATCGGATCGCCGGCGTTAAGTCCTAAAGAATTTGCCACCTACACGACGCGAACCGTGGTGGGGGCAAGCGTTACCGTCATAGCTCCAAGTGGCCAATACGATCCCCGCCGTCTGGTTAACCTCAGTTCAAATCGGTGGGCGTTCAAACCCGAAGTGGGAGTGTCAAAACCCGTGGGACGGTGGACTTTGGAAATGGCAGGTGGAGCGTGGCTGTTTACGGCCAACAATAATTTTCTCGGCGGCTCACGGCGAGAACAAAAGCCACTTCTGTCGCTGCAGGGCAGTCTGATTTACACCTTGCGTCCAAGAACGTGGGTGTCGGTTCATGCGAGTTACTTCAACGGCGGGCAAACGATTGTGAATGGCGAGGGCAAAGTCGATCGCCAGGGAAATTCGCGGGTCGGGGCCACAGTTTCGATTCCCCTGAATCAGCAGCAGTCCATCAAGGTAGCCGTGGCCAAAGGTGTGACTACCCGAATAGGAGGCCACCTCAGTACGGTTGCCGTCGCATGGCAATATACATGGCACAAATGATCTCGCGGAAGTTCGCATCTCAATTGGATAGATCGGTATTGCGTTTCAGAACCAACGCAGTCAAGTCGCCCTTCTGTTGCGCTTGATCACGATCGCTGTGAGGTCGTCTTGCTGTTCAGTTCCCTTGCAGAAACTTTCCACTGCCCGGCGCAGCCGCTCGATCACAATCTCGGCGCCACAGTCTCGCGATTCCCGGACCACCGTTTCAAGTCGGCTCAATCCAAACTGTTCGCCGCTGGGATTCTCCCACTCGTAAAAGCCATCAGTAACCAGCATCAACATGTCACCCGGAGCGAGAATTCTTTCAGTTGCCTGGCCGTACTCCGCGTCGGCCATCATACCGAGCGGAATTCCCTGCGCCTCGAGATTCTCGATTTTGTCTAGTTCCCGCTGGTACCAGAGGATTGGTCCATGACCTGCCGAAAGTATTTTCAGGCGTGACGCGGCAGCATCGAGAAAGACCACCGCAAATGTGACAAATCGGTTCGATGGCAGATCTTCAGCCAGCAAAGTATTCAGCCGACGCAGCAATCCATCTTTCCCGTCGGACGCCAGCAAACTCGCACGCGCGTAAGCTCGACAGGAGGCACTCACCAGCGCCGGGCCAATCCCATGGCCGGTCGCATCGCCGAGACTGACCGCGATACGGCCGTCCGGCAAAGCCTGCCAATCAAAGTAGTCACCTCCGGTTTCGTCGGCTGGCTGATTCCAGCCGGCAATCTCGAAGTCGTCCAGCCGCGGGGCCTGAACAGGCATTAGTCCCTGCTGTATTGAGCGCGCAATATCCAGATCGTGTCTTACTTGATCGAGCTTTGCTTGCAACTTAGCTTCGTTGAGCGTCCTGGCAACATAACCGCGAATCTGTCCTGCGACAATTGCGGCAACCAGGCCGGCGGCCAAAATCAGGCTGGCATAGACGAGATAGAACTTCAGAGGAAACGCACCGAGTTCGGCGCGCGAGGCCTGAAACTTCGCTTCAACGTAAGAGACTATTGACAGATATCCAAGTGCCGACATGATGCCGGTCAAAACAGAGAGCGGCGGACTTAGGCGCAGGGTAGATAGGATAATGAGGAGGGAATAAACAAGAACGGCTGGCGCTACCAGCACCTGGTACGGCGTCATCCAATGGCTTGCCAACAACAGGAAGAGTCCCAGTGTTGGAAGTTGACTCTCGAATAGAACGTTAACGGCCCAGACTACCGCCGGCACGTCTTTTTCACCGCGCAGCGCCCGCTTTACTGCGCGCAATACAAAGAACTCCTGTGCAACGACCAGGATTAGCGCTACAGTCTGCACCCAAAGCAAGCGAAACCCATCAACGGCCAGGCCGCGGGCAACCGTATAAACTATCAAGGCGCCGAGGACTACCAAGAAGCAGACAATCCTATACCACTCGCTTTTGAGTGTGGCGCGATAGCCAGCCTGGGATTCCATATAGCCTCAAGACTTCGTGTCCCGTTTTTGTCTGATGAAATTCACTGAATGGAAAGGGCTAAGGCTGTGTGCTTGGTGCTTTGTACTTTGTTCTTAACTCTTTACTCTTTGCCGCTTTCCCTTTTCCCTTTTTCCCGGTTCCCCTATCCTTAATGTCGGCGACGACGCTTCACGTGAAGTTGGGCCAGTGAGCGAGCCAGTGAAGCGTTAACAGTAGCCACTTCTTCATCAGAAATCTTGTCTCGAAGCCGCGCTTGGGCTCTTTGGCGCGCTTCCTCGGCTTTTTCTTCATCAATGTTTTCAACTGCGATAGCCATATCTGTTGCTATGGCTACACTGTGGCCGGTGACCTCCACAAAACCCTCGCCCACTGCCAGAAACTGATCATGCCCATCTTTCCGCACGAACATTTCGCCGGGCAGCATTTGCGTCATCAGCCGAATGTGTTGCGGTAGGATCCCGATTTGTCCTTGAGCCGCGCGGAGGCCAACCATCTCGACATCGTCAGAAAAGATGATGCCCTCAGGCGTGACGATTTGTAGTTTGAGAGTTTTCGGCATCTCATACTCCATCAGCCTACTCGACCAGCCACGAAAAGAAATTAGCCACAGATAAACG
>JBAPXA010000050.1:0-13431 GCA_049283975.1 Pyrinomonadaceae bacterium
CCAGAACGTTCTGAAGCTGTGTTGATCCCTCGGTCCACACCGATGCCCGCTGGTGGGCCACCATGACTAACACTGGAGCCTCCACCTGCTCCCCTTCCGCCGCCGCCACCGCGTCCACGACCCTGGCCCAGAGCTGATGTTGCCAGACCTATTGCGAGCAAAAAAACGCCCGCGAGAAATAACAACCTGCCATATCCCTTGTTTTTCATTGCTGCCTCCTCGTCTCTAATCTTATTCAATAGCTCAATGGTCGAGTGAGTTCGGGGAAAGAGGAGAGGTTAAGATAATACCCTTTCAAACAGCAGCCGGTCAGGGTTCCGCCCAAATGCAAGAATATTGCAATGAAGGTGGGAAGCCGCTACTTCACGCCTAATAACTCGACGTCGAAGAGTAGCGTTGAGTTGCCGGGGATGTTGGGAGGTCTACCCATGGGTCCGTAGCCGAGGTTGGCAGGAATTATGAGTTTGCGCTTGCCCCCGACTTTCATGGACATAATTCCTTCGTCCCAGCCCTTGATCACCTCGCCAACACCGATTTTGTATTCGGCGGGCGTTCCGCGATCAACTGAGCTGTCAAACTTTTTCCCGTTGGTCAACGTGCCCGTGTAATGAACCGTCACCGTTTGCCCTCGCTGCGGCGTCGCCCCCGTGCCTTCAACGAGATCGACATACTTGAGGCCTGAAGCCGTCGTCACCTCGCTACCACCACCGCTACCGCCGCCGCCTCGTTTGGAAAGAACATAACCGACGGCTGAAAGCGCGAGCAGAACCACGAGCACAATCGCGATGATGCGGAGGTTGCGGTTCTTGCCGCTTGGCGCAGCCGGACTCGAAGTCGGATACGCGCCTCTAGGGCGTTTCTTAGCCTTAATAATTTTTCGATGACGGCTCTGCGGCACGTTACGGCGATCTCCCTATGTGTGGTGTAATCGGTGCCTAGACTTATAACCTGTTTCCGAAGATCGTTCAAACATCAACAAAACAGTTCCGGGTTTCGAGTTCCAAGTTTCGTGTTCGCATTCGGAAGATATTTTGGGTTCTTGCCAAGGAGCAAGTTTCTTAGAAGTGATACTGAACCAAAAAACCGGAAACCTGCGACCCAAAGACTTGAACTTGAAACTTGAGACCTGAGACATGAGACTGGCGTATTGAGACTTGAGATCTAAGACGAAACTCGGAACGCGAAAACGCGAAACTGAATTTTAATGCCCCTCGTCGCGCTAATCCCCGAACCAAATGCTCCGGTTGAACTGCGAGAAGTTCCCCATCCGGAGCTTGAGCCGGACTCAGCTCTATTAGAAGTCGAGCTCTCGGAAGTTTGCGGCACCGACGTCTATCTGCAACAGGGTCGCCTAAAAGGAGTGCCTTATCCGCTGATCCCCGGTCATGTTTCAGTCGGCCGGCTGAGCAAGATTCGCGGACAACTAATTGACGTTCACGGCAAGCCTTTCCGCGAAGGTGACCGCGTCACCTTCCTCGACGTGCATCGCACCTGCAACGCCTGCTGGTATTGTCTCGTGGCGAAGGCTGCAACCCGTTGCCCGCAAAGAAAAGTGTATGGAATAACCTACGGACTTAATGACGGACTCTGTGGTGGCTGGGCCCAGGAGATCTATCTAAAGCCGGGAGTTCGTTGCATTCGGCTCGACGCTGAACCTGAACTTTTCATGGCTGGAGGTTGCGCTCTTCCCACCGCCTTGCATGCCATCGAACGTGGCGAAGTAAATATAGGCGACACGGTGCTGGTGCTGGGATCGGGACCAGTGGGACTGAACGCGATCATCCTCGCATTGCTGCGCGGCGCGTTGCGCGTGCTTTGTATCGGCGCACCTGAACATCGACTTGAAAGCGCTTTGTCGCTGGGCGCTGCGGAAGTCTTGAACATCGAGTCAGCTACCGAAGCAGAGAGATTGGAATGGGTACGCGAACGAACAGCAGGGCGAGGGGCCGACATTACGATCGAGGCGACTGGCGCGCCCGTGGCCGTTGTCCAGGCAATGCGTTTCACGCGCGACGCCGGACGCGTGGTGATCGTCGGCCAGTACACCGATCACGGATCGGTTCCGGCCGAGGCTCAGTTTAATCCTCATCTGGATTTGAATCAGAAACATCTCGACGTTCGGGGTTGCTGGGGTTCAGACTTTTCGCATTTTTATCGTGGCGCACAGTTGGTTGCGGATCCGGTGCATGCGCAACGCTGGTCAAGCATGAAGCTGGATCGCTACGATTTGGCACACGCTAACGAAGCGCTTGCGGCGGTGGCATCAGGCGCAGTGCTGAAGGCACTAATCGATCCCGTTCGAAAGGATAACGGGGAAAAAAGGTAACGGGGGAAGTAGTTTGCTGGATTGGATTCAATGGCCGGCGATGGCCGTAACTGTAATTGCCGCCTGGATGATAGCGTCGCGAAAGAAGTTCAAACGCAATTGGGCGTTCTGGCTTTTTCTCTTAAGCAACGTGTTGTGGGTCGTGTGGGGATTACACGACCGGGCCTACGCTTTGATTCTGCTGCAACTGGCTCTGGCAATTATGAATATTAGAGGGGCGGTCAAGACACGTGAGGGATAGGGGTCTCTTGCAAACGGCTTTGCCGCCGGATGTGAGGCGGTGGCTTTGCCCCGCCGTACTGCGGCTGAAGGTTATGGGCTATGCCCTGATAAGCTACTCATGATCAATTGCCCGAACCAATCTCACCCCAGCGTAGATCATTGGGGCGAAGCCCTAGGAATTGAGAGCTACGGACGGCGGGGCAAAGCCGCCGCCTCACATCCTGCGGCAAAGCCGGAGCGGACCAGCACGGTTTGTTGCAGAAAATCCAAAATCTGTTGAGGAATAAAATGAGGCATCCGAAATCGACCGCATTGTTCGCAGCCGTTTTAATCGCCGTTGGATCCTTTAGCGTTCTGGCAGCCTGCTTGGTTCAAGATGCTCCTAAGCAGACTCCCGCTGAACTCCGTTTCAAAGCACCGCCTGAATGGGTCGTGGAGAAGCCTTCCTCAACCATGCGCCTCGCCCAATACAAATTGCCTAAGGTCGACGGCGACGGCGAAGACGCCTCGCTCGTCCTCTATTTCTTCGGAACCAACCAGGGCGGCTCGGTGCAAGCAAACGTGGAGCGTTGGATCAGTCAAATGGAACAACCTGACGGCAGCTCATCAGCGAAGAAAGCGAAACAGGAGTCGCTAACAGTTAATCAATTAAAGATAGCAACAATCGATCTAACGGGAACGTACATTGCTGAAACCGCGCCTGGCAGCAGCGTGCGGCACAACAAACCTGATTTTCGTTTGCGCGCCGCAGTAATTGAAACTCCGAAGGGTACTCATTACGTAAAACTAGTCGGTCCGTCGAAGACCGTGGGCCATTGGGACAAAGCTTTCAACGCGTACCTGCAATCATTCGAATTCAAGTAGCTTGGGCAGTGCGCAACCGTGATTCGCGACACTGCATCTGAAAAAAAGCACAGTTCGTTTCACTTCAACCACCCATTTTAAGGAGTCCTGACAATGCCAATCCCTGCATTTGTTCCCTCCCTCGGGAATCACTACGAAGCCCCGTTTATTTCTACGAAACATCGTCAGCCAACTCTGGTTAAGAGTTTGGTCGGCACTTTCTTCGTGCTCTTGTTGCTGTCGGTTTCAGCGCTTGCTCAAGGTCCGACCATTCCGGGTGTCACTTCCCTGACAGTAAAGTCAGAAGTGCTCGGCGAAGATCGTCGGATTCTGGTTCGTACACCGCAGGGCTACGAAGCAGGCAATCAACGCTATCCGGTGCTGTACCTGCTCGATGGCGACGCACACATCGCACACACCTCGTCGACAGTCGAATTTCTGGCCCGTAATGGTCGGATGTCCGAATTAATTGTCGTCGCGATCCCCAACACCGATCGCACTCGCGATCTATCGCCCACCCATATCACCACGACCGGTGCGACGGGGGCGCCACAGTTTCCCACAAGCGGTGGCGGCGACAAGTTTCTCAAGTTCATCGAGACCGAGTTGATGCCGCATATCGAAAAGAACTATCGCGTACACCCATATCGCATTCTTGCCGGTCATTCTCTGGGTGGACTGTTTGTGGTGCATGCGATGATTTCGCGCCCCGAGTTGTTCAATGCCTACATTGCCGTGAGCCCGGCGCTCGGGTGGGACAATCAGGTTGTGGTCAAGCGGGCGGAAGATTTTTTCAAGACGCGCAAAGAAGGAACCAAGACCCTCTACTTTTCGCTCGGCAATGAACCCGGGCTTGAGGATGCCTATCATCAGTTCAAGCAAGTGCTGACGCGGCAACAAAGCAAAGGTCTTGACTGGGAAGCGCAAGAGTTTAATGACGAAGATCACGGCTCGGTTGTACTGCGGAGTCATTACGCCGCCCTGCGGAAGATTTATTCCGACTGGCGCATTCCCCAGGATCCGAACTCGGGTCAGGTTGCGGTTGATCTAAAAGGCGCTGACGAGCACTACAAGAAACTGTCAGACAAGTTTGGTTTCGCGCTTCCGGTTCCAGAACTCCTGATCAATCAGATCGGGTATCAGATGTTGTTTGCGGATCGGCCGGAGGATGCCATCGCCACGTTCAAGGCTAACGTTGAACGCTATCCGGATTCGGCGAATGTCTACGACAGTTTGGCGGAGGCTTATGAGCGCGGCGGACGGGCCGACCTGGCGGCGCCGCTTTACGAGAAAGCGTACCAGAATGGTCAGAAGCTCAACGATCCCAACACTCAGCTATACAAAACGAACTTTGACCGGGCAGCTGCGAAGGTGAAGCAGGCAAGCAGTAGCCCGAAGCAGTAGGCAGGAAGCGGCCGGCAGCGGGCAGTAAGCAGCGCGGCTTGCCGCTTTCCGTGCGGTAAGGCTCGCCTTATCAAACAGCGTCAATAACTCTCGCGGCGCCGCCCGTGTTCAGCAGTTCGCTCCGCGGAGCGTCGATCTGAGTTTAGCCCGGCTTTTCAAAGCCGGGTTTAGCGATCCCTAACCGACCCCGTCGCGTAGCGACGAATCGACCTCGGTGGCCACGTAATCCAAGCTTTACAGAACACAGCCGTCGCTGACGCGACGCTAAATTATATTGTGAACCTGAACCCGGCTTTGAAAAGCCGGGCTAAACTCAATATGCCGCTGCGCGGCAGCATTGCGGCCAATGTTGAAGTTTGGACTTTGGACTAAGACGGACTTGGCAGTCTGGACTTTTGAGTTTGCGCTTGAACCTTGCGACTCTCGATTAACGGGAGCGGATTAATCGCTCCGCTGGGTGTGTAGACGCCGAAGTGCAAATGCGGTGGTGTACCCTGCGCGTTCCCCGTCGTTCCGACCTCACCAAGCTTGGTTTGCGGCGTAACATAGTCGCCTTCCGATAACCCAGCTGCATATGAATCGAGATGCGCGTAGTAGTAGACGCGTCCACCGGCGCCAATCACTGAAACCGTTTGGCCACCCAAATTGTTCTCACCAATGTTGTAGACGTAGCCGCGAGTCGCTGAATAGATCGGGGTCCCACGTTTCGCAAAGATGTCCTGACCCTCGTGGCGTCTGCCACTGCCACGCGGCGCGTGCCAGGTATTAGCAACTTGCTTTCTGGTGGCTCCAGCCACGGGCATAAAAATTTTTGCAGGCGCGTCTGCCGCGTAAAGACGGGCGACCTTGACGTAGAACAACGCCGTGTCGAAAAGGAGGCCGACTATACCAGTCGATATTCCAATCAAGAGTATTAGCGACAATACTGCGCTGATTCTCAAAAGCTTTTTCATTGCGTGTGAGGTGGGCCCTACAGGATTCAAATCACAGCCAATGTCGCGGGGAAACTATCGCCACGGAGCCAACTCCGGCGACGGAGGCGTCTCCGCAGTCGTACTCTTCTTAATCGTGACCATCCTCTTCTTGGCTTATGCTTCATGGCATGACCTTCTTACTCGTATCTCAACGCCTCGATCGGATCCAGCGATGCGGCTTTCCGTGCCGGGTAGTAACCGAAAAATACACCTACCGCAACCGAGAAGAGCACCGAGCCAACTATCGCCAAACTCGAAATCAACGTCCGCCACCCTAACATCATGGGGATAAGCAGTGAGAGGGCGATTCCCAATGCGATTCCGATTAGTCCCCCGGTCAAACTCAGCACAATCGATTCAATCAGAAACTGACTGCGTACTGCCGAAGATCGTGCTCCGATCGCCATCCGAATCCCAATTTCACGCGTCCGCTCAGTTACGGATACCAGCATGATGTTCATGATGCCGATGCCGCCGACGAGCAACGAAACGCTTGCGATACACGCCAGCAAGATCGTCATCGTGTTATTCGTTTCATTCGCCGCTTCGGCGATGTCCGTCATATTCCTTACGGTAAAATCACTCGGTTCGTTCGCTGAAAGTTTATGCCGCTGCCGCAGCAACTCGGTTATTTGCTGCTGAGCCGTATATGTTGCCTCCTGAGAAACGGCTGAGACATAGGCTATGCGCAAGATCGTGCTCCCCAGGATTTTCTTCTGCACCGTTGTATACGGCGCAAAGGCAGTGTCGTCCTGATCACGGCCTTGCTGATCCTGGCCTTTTCGCGTCATCACCCCAGCGACTCGGAAAGGAAGGTTCGCAACGCGCAGCGTCTGTCCCACTGGATCGGTTCCGGGAAAAAGGTTGTCAGCAATCGTTTGCCCGATCACGATCACACGCGCAGCCGTGCGCACATCCGTGTCGCTAAAAAACTCGCCGCTCTGCACGGTCCACTTACGCACTTCCGGATACTGCTCGCTGACGCCCTGAATTTGTGTATTCCAATTCATGTTGCCCGCGACGAGTTGGGAGCGAGAGTTAACTGTTGGGGTCACCATCGACACGCTGGGCACCTCGCGACGAATCGCCTCGAGATCTTCAGCCGTTAAACTATTCGTGCCACTGTCGCCAGTGCCGCTCCGGACACCGCCCACGTTCTGTGCCCCCGCGCTGATAAAGAGCAGATTGGTCCCGATGCTTTCAATTTGAGCCTGCACCGAAGCTTGTGCTCCTTGCCCAATACTCACCATCGCGATCACGGCTGCGACGCCGATGATGATCCCGAGCATGGTCAGGCTGGCGCGCATCTTATTGCGCACAAGAGCACGAAAAGCCACACGAATGATCATTGTCAGGTTCATCTTTTTCGCGGCTCCGCTAACGATTTTTTAGTCGTCATCTTCGTCCTCTATCACGGGAGGCAAGTTTCTCAACTCCTCAGCCGCATCGCGCTGTTCCTCAATCTGATAGTCCTTACGAATCTTTCCATCTTTGAAGACCACTACTCGCTGCGCGTACTGCGCGATATCGGATTCATGCGTGACTAGCACAAGGGTGATTCCCCGTTCCCGATTCAGGCGTTGGAAGATTTCCATCACTTCCACGGAAGTGCGTGAATCGAGATTACCTGTCGGCTCGTCGGCAAGAATCAGTGCTGGATCGTTCACGAGGGCACGGGCCACGGCGACACGTTGCTGCTGCCCGCCCGAAAGTTGGTTGGGATGATTCAGTTCCCGGCCCGCTAAGCCCACCGCCGCGAGTGCTTCTTTCGCGCGCCGGTCGCGTTCGGCTCCGTCAACCCCCGCGTAAAGCATAGGTAGTTCGACATTTTCCAACGCCGATGTGCGCGCGAGCAGATTGAACCCCTGGAACACAAACCCGATTTTTTGGCAACGGATGTCCGCGCGCTCGTCTTTCGACATTTCGGATACGTCCTGACCGGCGAGAATGTAAGTGCCGCGCGTCGGACGATCGAGGCAACCAATGATGTTCATTGTGGTCGACTTTCCTGACCCCGACGCTCCCATGATGGCCACAAACTCACCTTCGCGAATCGTCAGCGAGACTCCGCGTAAAGCGTGAACCGCTACGTCCCCCATCGTGTAAGTCTTATGAATGTGATCCAACTGGATCACTGGCGCCGCATCAGGCTCCGGCCTGAAAATTAGCGAGCCGGTGGACAGCTCAGGCTGTCTGATTTCTAAAGTTGATTGCATCGCTTATCTCCGGCCGCCGCCACCACCCCGCTGCGCACCACCAAAGCCCGGCGCCGTAGTCTGGTTCGTTTGAGCCGCACTACTGCTAATCGTTTGGCCCGTGATAACAACTTCGCCTTCCTGCAAATTGCCTTCAACAACTTCGGTGGACGAACCGTCAGTCAAGCCAACTTTGATCCGCCGCGATTGCGGTTTGCCGTCCTGGCCCAGTACCCAGACCAAACGAGTCTGGCCTTCAAGCACGGGCGCGCTGGCTGGAGCGAAGCGTCGCTCGCCACTTCCCTGCTGATTATCTGGCGACCCTGCGTTGTTACCCGCAGCCGCACTATTCGCATTTCCTTCCTGCTGCCGGCGACGTTGACCGCCACCCGCTCCGGAGCCATTGCCCTGACCCTGTCCCTGTCCACGGCGCGCGCTTGCATCCTGTGGCGTGAAACGCAACGACGCATTCGGGACTTTGAGCACGTTGTTCCGCTCGTCAATCGTGATGATCAGATTCGCGGTCATTCCCGGTTTTAGTTTCTGATTCGGATTGTTCACGTCGATCACAACGTTGTAGGTGACTACGTTCTGCACGTTCTGCGGATTCAATCGCATCTGTTGGATCTGCCCGTCAAAGTCCTTGCCGGGAAAAGCATCAACTGAAAACCTGACTGACTTCGCCTGTTCCACAAGACCGATGTCTGCCTGATCGATATTGGCGATGATCTGCATCTGCGTCAGGTCGTTGGCGATCGTAAAGAGAGTCGGCGCGGACAAACTTGCCGCCACGGTTTGACCGACGTTCACATCACGCGAAACGACCACGCCGTCGATGGGCGAGGTTATAGTCGTATGCGACAAATTCACTTCCGCAAGTTGCAACGCCGCCTGCGCCTGTTGCACTTGCGCCTGGGCTTGCAGCACTTGCGCTTGCGACTGTTGTACCTGGGCCTGCGATTGCTGCACTTGCGCCTGCGATTGCGCCACGCCGGAGCTCGCGGCTGATTGCGTGCTCAACTTTGCCTGGTTCAATTGCGCGACCGCCTGGTCGTAACGAGCCTGTGCCGTGCGATAACTGGTCTTCGCAATATCGAGTTCGCGTTGCGCGATGACACCGCTCTGAACGAGCGCTTCCTGTTGTCTTAGAAAACTGAGAGCGTCGTCCTGCTGAGCTTTGAGCACCGCAAGATTCGCCTCCGCGCCTGACACGCCCGCCTGGCTGTTTTGTACTGTCGACCGTGCAGCGAGCGCCTTAGCCTGAGCGTCGCTAACGCCAGCGCGAGAATTTGCTACCGCTGCTTGCGCCTGCTGCAAACCGGCTCGTGCTTGTTGCAGATTTGCCCGCGACTGATCGACTTGTGCTTTCGCCACCGAGGGATCGAGTTGCGCGACGACCTGACCTTTCTTTACAACCGAGTTGAAGTCCGCGTAGAGCGCCGAGATCGTTCCTGATGCCTGGCTACCAACCTGGACGGTGGTTACTGCCTGCAATGCACCTGTAGCAGTAACGGTGTTGCGAAGGTTTCCGCGTTCAACTTTGGCGGTCATGTATTGGGGCGCTGAGGTTCCACTACCGAAAAAATAGAAGGCCGCGACGGCGACCACAGCCACAGCCGCCACCCCCGCAATCGCAACCTTCTTGCGAGCGAGAACTTTAGACCACGCGGGTCTGATCCATTTCGCCGGGTTCAAATCTCGCCCCGTATTCAATCCGGTTAGTGGCCGTTCCTTGATTGTTTGCGTTGACATTCGCTTTACCCTTATCGATTTCAGGTTTTGGTGCTCACTGCGCCCATGTTGGGGCTACTCTGCTAGACACTTCACTGCTTGGTTTGGTTACACAAAAGCCAGCACAAACCCTTGGTTTGCAAGGCCTAGTCCAAAGCTGGCAAAGCGGACAAAAGACATGAAAAAGTGAGGCAAAGTCGCGGCAAAGCGTTAGTTTGGGAGCAGTGCTTGATTTTGGAGTGCGGCAACTTGTTGCGGCTTTAGTTTTTTTAAGTTGGAGCGTTGCCGCGGATCCAAAAGCGCCGACGAGTCGGCGCACTCCAATTCAGGCTTGTCGCGCAAGCTGTCCTATGCACGATGAGACGGACTGCCAATATGAATGTGGGGGCCGGTGGCAACTCCAGGCACGGCTGCACGAAACGCCAGAAAGGGGATGCCCTGGCTTTGCAGATAACGAATTAGCGCCTGACCTTGCACACTGTCCGGATGCAGCGCCACGTCAACCGCGTTGCGGTGATCGTAGCCGAGCCGGTTATGAGTAGCCGATTGGCCCAACGCGCTCACGGGCAACATCAGTCCGAAATTACTTGAAAAGAAACTCTGCACCGCGGCCAATCCGTTTAGCGACCAACCCCCTTGCCCGCCGTAACGCAGAATCGTCGGTTTCAAAAAACTTCGAGTGGTGGAGGAGTTTGCCGATGCAATTAAGGGCTTTGCCTTCACCATTTCCTCAGCCTTGCGTAACTTGGCAAGCATCTGTTCCGAATCGGCAACATTCTTCTTGAGGGTCTCAAGATTGGTGCGCAACCCCGAAAGCAAGGCTTCAGCATTTTCCAATTCCACGCGGGCTACGAGACCGTCCGCCACCAGCTTGCGCAACTCCTCAAGTTTCACAACACCAACTTCAATTGCAGCCTCCTGGACTTTGATCAAGGCTTGATTGCTATCTCTTGTTTGCGTTGCCGCTGCGATCAAATCAGGCGCCGAGCTGCTGGTTTTGGCTGAGTTGCCCGGTGCTATGGCCTTGGTGACAGTCGTTTGAGCATTCACCCCTGCACTGATCATCAAGAACAGGACGACGGCGAGCGAGGTTAGGCTTGCAGTTCTCATCCCCAACCTAGACACCGGAAAGCACAGCTACGTTACAGGCCCTGTAGAGGCCGTCTCACAGGTTGCTGAAGGTTTTCGCCGCTCATTGCGAGAACGATTTCGTGTCCGTTCGTGTCATTTCGTGGTTGAGTTTTTCTCTTACGAAGTCACATGAATAATCACGAAAAGGAGTTATCCGCTGTTAGGAGCGGGGGCAGGCCCCTTCCTAACTTGTGAGATTGGTAGTTTGACCGTCTGAGTCTGGACTCGCAGTTTTAAATGGCCTTAAGTTCTTGGCGTCCTTGGCGATTCTTTGCGGCTTGGCGGTTATCCCTGTAACCGGATGAGTACGCGAGGTGTCTGACAGTTCAGGAGGTCGTGGAAAGGCCCTCCATACAAATCAAGTAAACCAGGAGTAAAAGGAAAAGATGAACAAACTAGGAAAAATTAAGACACTGACCATCGCCTCCCTGTCAGCTGTTGCCCTGGCCGCTCCGATTGCCTTTGCGCAGTCAACGGCTACAACTCAAGACCAGCAGCAGACCACTCGCGGTGAGCGACGTGGTGGAAAAGGCTGGGGCGGTCACGGCGAGCACGGCGGCTTTGGCAAAGGCGGCCAGCGCGGCCAGCGTGGCGGTATGCGCGGCATGATGTTCCGCGGTATCAACCTGACCGAGGACCAGAAAGCCAAAATGAAAACCATCAGCGAAAGCTTCCATGAGCGCACCAAGTCGCTGCATGAGGAGCTCCGCGCCAAGCGTCAGGAGTTGCGTCAGGCAGGTGGGAGCGGTACGTTCAACGAAGCGTTGGCCACTCAAAAGCTGACTGAGACTGCAAGTCTTCAGGCGAAGCTCATGGGCGAACAGTTCAAGATGCGCCAGGAAATGCAGGCTGTGCTAACAGCCGAACAGAAGGCACAGCTCGAACAGAAGCGCGCTGAGATGAAAGCGAAGAGGGCAGAGCGCGGTGAGCGCAAAGTTCAGTAATACGACAGCGCTTAACAGCGAAACTGGATGGCGGACACCCGACTCCGCCATCCCTAATACTTCGATGCGAGGCGACTTCTGTCGCAGAGTCACGAACAGGCCTCAGACTTGGAACTGGCGCGCAGCGCGCGGGCCGGAGACGAGTCTGCCTTTGAAGAAATCATGCGCCGCTATAGTCCGCGCGTGTTTCGGTTCGCCAGCCGCTTCTTCCGGCAACGTAGTTTGGTAGAGGAAGCAGCACAGGAAGTTTTCCTGAAGGCGTTTACCGAGCTTGATAGTTTTGAGGGCCGCGGGTCGATGGAAGGCTGGCTGACGCGGATCACCACGAACACCTGCCTCAACCTGCTTCGCAGCGCGAAGCGCCGACCCGAATTGACAGCGTCTGATTTGACCAAAGACGAAACGGCCTGGCTTGACTCGAACATGGGTGCGGCCGCGAGGGAACGTCACCAAGCGAGCGAGCGCAGCATGGTGGCAGCAGATTTGACCGATCGCGTTTTGCAGACATTGTCTCCCGACGACCAGTTGGTGCTGATGCTGGTGGATGCTGAGGAGAATTCGGTTAAGGACGTGGTGAAACTGACGGGCTGGTCAGAATCAAAAGTTAAGGTACAGGCCTTTCGCGCGCGGCGCCGGATGCGCGAAGCAGTTGAGAAACTACTGGCGCGGAAACCGAGGGCCACAGCGAAAGCGTAGAGGTGAATGAGATGCAGGACAAACACATTATCAATCTGATCGAAAACACTTCCTTTGGAAGCATCAGCGAATCCGATCTGGAAACGATCAGGGTTCACGTGGCTGAGTGCGACTCATGCGAGCGGGCATTCGCGTCCGCGCGTTTGGCCTTCGTAATGTTGCAGGAACGAACGACTGAAACAGTTGAGCCGTCGCCATTCTTTCAGACACGAGTGCTGGCCCACCTGCGTGAACGTCAGGCAGCAAACACCTGGAGCTGGAGCCGAATCTGGCGCGCGACCGGAGCCCTCGCTTCGTCGATGGTAGCGACCGTCGCAGCCCTCGCCGTCTTAACGTTTGTCATTCCAGAGTCTCAGTCGACTGCGGATGCGTTGGAAGCCGCGTCGGCACGCAATGCCTATTCAGCGGAGGAAGTGATTCTCAATCCTGGTGATCTGTTAGACGAACAAGCCTCTGATGGACTTGTGTTAACGACGCTCTACGATGCCGCGGAGGATACGGTTAAGTAATTATGAACACCATCCAGAAAAGCAAATGGCAAGTGCGCGTGGCGGCGCTTGTGATTTTTGTAATTGGCTTTGCGGCCGGCGCCCTCGCCCTCAACGTATATAAGCGCTGGGAGCGCACGGGCGCGGGAATGTCGCGCCAGGATCGTTTCGAGAGGATGCTTGACCGTCTGAACCTTAGCGCCGACCAAAAGACTCAGGTGCATCAGATCTTGAGCGATACCCGCGGTCAGTTGCAGACCTTGCGAAAAGAATCAGAACCGCGCTTTGAAGAAATTCGTCGCCAGGCGGATGAGCGCTTACAGAAAGTTCTGACTCCCGAACAGTGGCAGCAGTTTCAAAAGGAACGAAGCGAGATGCGGGGGCGAGGGCGGCGCAGAAACTAGACTTTCGTGGTTCAGGACGACCTCTCAAGTTCAAGGTCCTAGATCCAATGTTACTAGTGACCCGACTTTGGAG
>JBAPXA010000051.1:0-3919 GCA_049283975.1 Pyrinomonadaceae bacterium
GTAATAGTTGGCGCGGGCTTCTTTGGCAGGATGATACCGGCGGGCTTTATTCCCGAAGAGGACCAGGGCATTCTCGGAGTAAACGTACAACTCCCGCCCGGAGCTTCCCTCGAGCGCACCAGCGAAGTGCTTAAGAAGATAGAAGTCATTTTGGGCAAGGTCCACGCCATCGAGTCGTATCAAACAGTCGGTGGTTACGGCGTCGTCACTAATACCTTCCAGCCTAATTACGGCACGCTGTTCGCGCGTTTGAAACCGTGGGAAGAACGCCATGATGAGAAGGAAAAGGTTAAGGGAATCATGGCCGAGTTGCAGAGAGAGTTCGCTGGCATTCCTGAAGCCATCATCTTCCCATTCAACATTCCGACGTTGTCGGGATTTGGCGCCGCCTCCGGTTTCAACTTTTTGATCCAGGATCGCAGCGGGTCGAAGACGGTGGAGGAATTAGGCGAGCTCTCGAGAAAGTTTCTTACGGCAGCGCGTCAAAGGCCTGAACTAGGCAATGTGTTCACATCGTTTGATCCGAACTATCCTCAGGTCAAAGTCGAGCTCGACCGCGAGAAAGCCCGTACGCTCGGCGTGCCGGTCAACGAGGTGTTCCAGGCGATGTCAACCGCGATGGGCGGCGCCTATGTCAACGACTTCAACCGGTTCGGCCGGCTCTATCGCGTCTATGTCCAGGCGCAACCTGAGAGCCGGCTCAAGTCGGAAGACATCGGCAAGATCTATGTGCGCTCACAATCGACGAACCAGATGATCCCGCTGGCAACGCTGGTATCCGTTAAGGACATTGCCGGGACGGAGCTGACGACGCGATTCAATTTGCTGCGCTCGGTGGAGATGCAGGGGGCGCCTGCGCCAGGCTACACCTCGGGCCAGGCGTTGGCCGCCCTGGAAGCAGTTTTTGCTGAGCAGATGCCGAAGGAAATGGGTTTTGCGCACTCTCAGTTGTCGTTTCAGGAGAAAATTGCCCCGCCGCCTTTGCCGACATTGATTCTGGCAATTTTCTGCGTATTCCTATTGCTCGCCGCAATGTACGAAAGTTGGCGGCTACCCTGGGCGGTGTTGTTGGGCTCGCCACTGGTGGCGTTGGGTGCATTGTTTGGTGTCTGGCTGTTTGGTTTTGACAATAACGTATATGTGCAGATCGGTCTCGTCATGCTGATCGGTCTGGCGGCGAAGAACGCAATTCTGATCGTCGAATTTGCGAAGGCGAAACACGATCAAGACGGAATGTCCTATGAAGAGGCGGCGCTGACATCGGCCCGTCTCCGTTTTCGTCCGATTCTGATGACAGCGTTCGCTTTCATACTGGGCGTGATTCCTCTGATGAAGGCGAGCGGCGCTGGCTCCGGTGCTCAGAACGTAATGGGCACCGGCGTATTCTTCGGCATGCTTGTCGCGACGGCGCTCGGCGTTTTCATCATTCCGGGCAACTACACTTTCGTTGAATCAATTTGGCGACGAAAGAAAGTTGAGGGATTGCCCGCGGCTGAAGCTGGCGCGGCGATTCCACCACCTTTGCCTGCGGGAGGAGGAGGTGGCCACTCATGAAGCGTGTCCTCATCCTTCTGTTGATTGCTGATTTGTCCGCCACCGCTGCGCTCGCGCAGAAAAAGAAAGATCAGATACCCAGGGTGTCCACGCCTTCGGTGTATCGCGGTGTGCCCGATCCAAACGCTCCGCCTGATCCGCAAACCCTTGCTGATACGAAATGGTTCGACGTCTTCCGAGACCCGCGGCTTCAAGATCTCATTCGTGAGGCGCTGATTTATAACTATGACTTGCGTGATGCCGTCGCGCGTGTCGATCTGGCCCGCGCGAATCTGGGACTAACTCGCTCGGAACAGTACCCACAAATCTATGGCGGCGCCGACTTCGCCACCGTGGGCAGGTCACGAGACGGCGAAGTGCGAATTCCTGAACCGGCAAAGAAAGCGCATAGCTTTGGCAGTGTCCTGATCAACTTGCTCAGTTTTGAATTGGACATTTGGGGCCGTTTGCGAAAACAGACTAAGGCTGCAAAGGCAGACCTGTTGGCAAGCGAAGAAGCTCGCAAGGCTGTCTTGACTACGATTGTGAGCGACGTCGCCGGGTCTTATTTCGTCCTGCGGGAATTGGATTTTGAACTCGAGATCGCCAGGCGCACTCTGACTTCGCGGCTGGAGTCGCTGCGCATAATCAAGCTAAGAGAGGAACGTGGTGTCGCCAATAAGCTGGAACTGCGACAAGCCGAAGAACTCGTCTATGACGCTACCGAGACCATTCCACTTCTGGAAAAGTTGATCGAGCAACAGGAAAATTTCCTGAGTGTCGTGGTCGGCAAGAATCCTGGACCAATCACGCGCGGCCTTTCTCTGACTGAGGAGCAACTGCCGCCAAGCGTTCCGCCCGGTCTGCCTTCTGATTTGCTGGTCAGACGTCCCGATATACGTTCAGCGGAACAGAGCCTGATTGCCGCCGGCGCGCGTATCGACGTCGCTCGCAAGGCTTACTTACCGCGCATCTCGCTTTCTGGCTTCTTCGGATTCGAAAGTACTTCGCTCTCGAATCTCTTCAAGTCTCCGCAAAGTATCTGGGCATTCGTTCCGGCGGTATCGCAACCCATCTTTACCGGAGGCCGGCTCAAGTCGAACGTTCGGTTCACTCAAGCGGAGCGAGATCTGTTTCTCGTGGACTACGAACGCACCATTCAAAATGCCTTTCGGGAAGTTTCTGACTCCTTGATTGCCCGCCGCAAGACAAGAGAAGTGCGCGAGCAGCGTGCGCTGTTGGTCGCCACGCTTCAGGATCGTGTGCGCCTCTCGTACATGCGCTACACGGGTGGCGTCTCAAACCTGCTGGAAGCTCTCGATGCCGATCGCGAATTGTTCAACGCAGAACTAAGCCTGGCCCAGGCGCGCCGTGATGAATTGATTACTGTCGTCCAACTCTACAAAGCGCTGGGTGGCGGTTGGCAGCAATAAGCGAAATCAATGCGAAGCTCAAACGGGTAAGGCGCGAGGCCCGAAAGGGCCGAAAGTTAATAGCCACGCCCGTTAGGGCGTGGATAACAGTCCCTGTAATACCGAGCACCGAAGGTGCGGCACTAAAACGAGCGTCAACATTACTCAATTATGACGACTACTACTGTCGCACCTTCGGCGCTCGCAATCTTTGCTGCTGCAGTTTTCCACGCCCTGACGGGCGTGGCTATTAACTGTTGGCCCTTCGGGCCTTCGAGCTAACAACAGAACGGCTCTTCCGATCCAGCACTGTCAGTTTTGACAGTAGCCCTCACTTTCCCGCCGCCCTAACTTACCCGTACCGCAGGGCCTTTATCTGTCCTGCCAAATAGTTTTCAACCATTCGTCCGATGCTTAAAGACTTGCGAGATCTTCTCTGTCGCAAAGGCCCAGCGCCAACGACGCGCGCTTGGCAGAAAATGCAAGCGCGATGCCTGGCACTTGCAGTGCTGATATGCCTGAGCGTGTTCGTCGCAGCGGCGCAGGCCCAGACAGCTTCGCCGGTAGTGAGCCCGACGGTCGAACACGCCGCGCCAGCGTCGAATTCTGCAGCGGCAGAACACGGCTTGTCTGCAAAGGCCCTTGAGGTCGGCAGGGTCTTTGGTTTTCCCATCACTAATTCCATGATCGTCAGCTGGATCGTTGCCCTCGGCCTGATTCTCTTTGCCCGAATTGCCACGCGGCGCATGGACCAGGTTCCTGGTGGAGCCCAAAATTTTTTGGAATGGTTGCTGGAGAGTCTCTACGGCTTTCTCGAAGGACTGCTGGGAAAGCACCTGGTCGACCGAACGTTTTGGTTTTTTGCCACCGTTTTCATCTTCATCCTCTCTGCCAACTGGCTCGGTCTCCTTCCTGGCGTGGGCACAGTAGGCTGGGGGCACGCGACCGCTCACGGATTTAAAATCGACGTACCG
>JBAPXA010000052.1:0-8440 GCA_049283975.1 Pyrinomonadaceae bacterium
TGATGCAGTACTTCGGGTATTTGCGTCGCGATCCAGACGCGTTTTATCTCGATTGGATCGCGGTGTTGGATTCCAACCCTAATGACTACCGAGGAATGGTGAATGGCTTCATGAACTCGCTCGAGTACCGCTTCCGCTTCGGCCCGTGAGATCCGTTGCCGATTGCCGCTTGGGAGCTGAAGACTAAGACCGCCAAGCCGCCGAGGACCGCAGAGTTCGCGAAGCAGAAAGCGAGCTTGAACCTAGTTCTTTGAACTTTGTTCGTTGATGAAATTTTAGCGGCAGGTGATAAGGCTGAGCTTCTGAAACAAAGCGCTAAGCCAAAAGTCTAAGCTCGTTTTCTGCTTGGCGAACTCTGCGGTCCTTGGCGGCTTGGCGGTTTCAGCCCTTCGCCTTCTGCTTCAGTACTGATGCCCAAATTCATCAACCGCCAACCGGCAAAACTCCACCACTCGATTTTCGGCCCAGAAGCGATCTTCGTCACGAGTTGCCGCTCCCAGAAACGCCACGTGCCCACCTTGTGCTGGTGCGATTAGAAGAATGTAAGGGTTGGCTGCGAACTTCGGATCATTCAACGGTGCAAAAGGAATGAATGGATCGTCCTTACCGTGAATGATTAGCGTCGGTATCCTGATCTTATCAACCACGAGGATGGAGCTGGCCCGCTGATAGTAGTCGGCGGCACCGTCGAACCCATGCGCGCGGGAAGTGTAGCGATCATCAAATTCTCGCAGTGTGCGAACCGATTTGATCGCGCTCGTGTCGTAGCGATCGGGAAACAGTCTCTGCTTGCGCTGCAAACGCCCCTTCAAGCGTCTAAGGAAATCCTGGTGATAGAGCCAATTTGATCTCAGCAGGATCAGTTCGGCGCTGGCACTGAGATCAACGGAAGGCGATATGGCACCCACGCCCAGAATCTCCGCTGGCGGCTGTTCACCGTACTCACCGGCCAATTTCAACACCATGTTGCCGCCGAGGGAGAAACCAACTACAAATATTTTCTTGAGCTTGTCTTGTTCGATCAACTCAGCGACCACCGCTCGCAAATCCTCAGTCAATCCGCCGTGATAGAGAGTTGGCGTCAGATGCTCTGAGTCGCCACAGTTGCGCAGGTTCATGCGCACGACGTTGAAGCCGGCAGCAAATGCCTTGATTGCGGTGGCCCGCATATAAACGCCTTCGCTAGATCCTTCTATTCCGTGCCAGCTTACGACCGTAGGATGCTCGGTGGGATTTGTTTGCCAACGACAGAAGGCGAGTACCTGGGTGTCGGACGTCACTTGGAACAATCGCTTCTCATCCGCCGGCCCGCGCAAGCGGAATCGACGCGGCCAGGCATAAGCAGCGAGCGTTTGTGCATGACCACCCTTGAAAAACCGATGCGGCCTAAAAGGATGTTTGGCGAAGATGCCCGCGACATCCGAGAGAAAATGGCGGACTCTAGCTTCGTCGATTGGATTATGAACCTGAGTGATGGTCATAAGTGAACTTTCAAAGTAAACGGAACGGGGAGAAGTCTCAAGTTTCAAGAATAGATATCGGGTTTCAGGTTTTAGGTTCGGTCTGACGACCGACAGCTATTCTTGAAACTTGAGACCAGAGTCCGACACCTTGCACCCGAAACCCGACACCTATTCCTGAGACTTGAGACTTGAGTCTCCCGCGTGTTACAGCATCCATCGATGAAGACGACAAAGTGGCAGGCGCGCACCAGGCAGGAACTCATCATCGAAGTCTGGGAAGCACTCGATTGCGAGTCGGTCGGCGAGCGCGAACTGCTCGCGATTCAGGAAGAGTTGCGTACGGCACTCGGCGCCGGGGCAGTTATCAGTCCCGCGGCAATCGCGCGCGAAGTGGCGGATGAAGGCGCGGTTATGCGACATCCCGAAGTCTTGCATTGCGACACGAAATGGCGCGAACGACAGTTGATGGAGGTGTTTGCTGCGGGCGAAGTGAATTTCGACAACCTCGAGTCTGCCGCCGCCTCCATGGGAGTCGTAGAAACGCTACGCGCTTCGGCGCAGGAACAACACGATCGAGCCACACTGAAACGACTGCGGGAGTTGATAGTTCATTTCCGGCAGCAACAGGATCTGATCAGTCGCAGCAAGATAGTTTCAGTATCGGAAAAAGCCGTCGCAAAAGAGATCGCTGACTGGTTGGCTGTCTGGCTGGAGCAGCCTGATCTCTTTTCTGACTGGCTCAATCTCAGACAACGCTCTCCGGAGTACCAGCAAAGATTCCAGTAGAGAAAGTACAAGAACATTATGCGTATCTGTTTTCGTGCTTGTTCGTGTGAATTAGTGGTTGCTTTTTCTAATCGAAGGTAAGGAATGACCAGCCACTAAGTGACACGAAACAACACGAATTGAGCGCATATCAGTTTGCCACCCAGAAATTCTGGAACTTTCCTCACCTCTCGCGCGAATTAGGTGTGGCCGCACATTTTCAGAACGATTGTCCTGAATGGAAACCATAAAAGACCTCTCCGATTGCGAATTGCTCCGGCTGTTGCGGGGCGGAGACCCCAATGCGCTGGCTACTCTTTATCAGCGGCGGCAAAGAGGTATCTACAGGTTTGCCCTGCAAATGTCCGGTTCGACTTCGATCGCCGAAGACATCACTCAGGAAGTATTTCTGGACTTGATTCACGACAACAGCAATTTCGATGAGACCCGCGGCTCGCTAAACAGTTTCCTTTTTGGCGTGGCGCGCAACCACGTCCTGCGCCGGTTGCAACGCGAGCGATTCTATTCGCCTCTCGAGGCCAACGATCCTGAAGTTGGCGATCCCCTGGTGCCGCAAGCCTTGATCATCAACGACGGGCCGCTTGATGAGCTGTCGCGCATGGAGACCATCGAATCTGTTAGAAAGGCAGTCCTCGCGTTGCCGGAGCGTTACCGCGAAGTGGTTGTGCTTTGTGACTTGCAAGAACTCAGTTATGCAGAGACCGCCGCAGTTCTCGGTTGCGCGGTTGGCACTGTCCGTTCCCGACTGCATCGCGCCCGTACCTTGCTCAGCAGCAAGTTGCGCCCGGCGGCAAAAGAGGAAACAGCTTCCGCCGCCATCAATTCAACGAGGTGTTTCGCATGAATTGCCCAAGCTTTGAAAACATCGTCAACGACCTCGCTCGCGAGCAACTGATCGAAGCCACTCTGCGGGAAGAAGCAATGCACCACAGCAGCGGCTGCGCGACCTGTGCGGCGCGGCTCAACGATGAACGAAGCCTGACTGCGAGTCTGCGCTCCCTGGCGCTTGAAATGAACTCGGCAAGCGCGCCTGAACGGGTCGAGAGTTTTCTGCTGGCGGCGTTCAATGAACAGCGACTCTCTCGGCAGGCGCGAACAGGACGTTGGAATTATCAGACTATCGCCGCAGCGGCGGTTTTATTAGTCGCCTTCGGCATTGGCGTGGCGGCGTGGAACTTGCGGATGCCGCCTAAGCCTGTGGTTGAGAATGTGGTCACCTCCGCAGGGCAAGTCGAGGCAACAGTTCCCCTTGTGAATGGTAGCAACGAAGTGGCGCTTTCGCCGTCAGGTAAGCCTGAGGCCAGCCCCAACCCCAACAAGCGACGCCGGGCGGTTAAGCCGCGGGCGACAAACGCGCAGCCCGCAGCTGAAAACGCCGCCGCTTTGTTAGAGACTGAAGTTGCTACTGATTTCATGCCGATTGGTTACGTCAACTCCGCCAGCCTGCAAGACGGTGGTTCCGTGGTTCGCGTCGAGCTGCCGCGCTCAACGATTGTGAGCATGGGCTTTGCCGTGAACATGGATCGCTACGGCGAGCGAGTGAAGGCGGATGTGTTGATGGGCGCTGATGGTTTAGCTCGTGCTATTCGCTTCGTGCAATAGCTGCGAGCAGGATTTGGAAAACTAAGACGGGGCCAGGAACCCGCAATAAGAGGAAAAGCTATGAATAGAATAACTCGAATACTTAGCGCGATTGCGATTGGGACGTTTGTTTTGGGCAGCGTCTCCGTGATCAATGCTCAGGAAAAACAAGCTGGTGCGGACCGAGCCAAGGTCGAACATGATCTTATTATTCAGGGACCGATGGGACGGACGCCTCCGCCGCACGGTGATTTTATTTACATATCCAATGAGATGAATTACGACGGCAAACGAGTCACGGGCGCGCCTTATTCGGCTCAGGCCGTGACTGAGAGTACGCAAACTCTCGGCGATGGTAATCGCATCGTTCGCAAGTCGACCACTTCATTCTATCGCGACAGTGAAGGCCGCACCCGACGCGAACAGACTTTTAAGGCTATCGGTCCGCTGGCGGCGGGTGGCGAACCAGGACAAATGATCTTCATCAGCGATCCGGTCGCCGGTGTCGATTACTCTCTTGATACGCGGTCGCGGACGGCTCGCAAGATGATGCCGATGCGTTTCAAGTTCGAGATGAAAACGCCGCCACCGTCGGGTGACAAAGCTGACATGATCTTTGAAAAGAAGATCGACCGGATTCAGATTGAGAAAGCCGAGATCGATCGAAAGATCGCGGGAGGCCCGGTGGTTATGGAGTGGCACGGAGCACGCGACAATAACGCTAAGAAGGAATCGCTAGGCAAACAATTGATCGAAGGCGTCGAGGCAGAGGGCACGCGCACCACGATAACAATTCCAGCCGGTGAAATCGGCAACGAGCGTGCAATCGAGATCGTTAGTGAGCGTTGGTATTCGCCTGAGCTGCAGACGGTAGTCATGACTCGCCAGAGCGACCCGCGCTTTGGCGAAACAACCTACAAACTAACGAACATCAACCGGACGGAACCCGACCATTCGTTATTTGAGCTACCTTCTGGTTACGTGCTGAAAGAAGAAACATTGCCGGAAAAGATTCGCATGAGGAAACCGGGAAGCGAGCAGTAAGGAATAGATCGCGGACTAACAGTCTGCGTTACAACGAAGAAGGCCACTCGAAAGGGATCTCGAGTGGCCTTCTTTTATTGGGCTTGCTAGCTCGGCAAATTTGAGATTCAAACCCGATCTCAGATGACCAAATAACTTGAGACCTGAGACTTGAAACCTGAGACTTTTGTTTAGTCCTCATCCTCGCCGCCGCGAATCCTGCCTTCGGCGCGCGACTGCTCGACAATCTTATGCGAAAGATTTCCGGGGACGGGATCGTAATGAGAAAACTGCATGTGGAATGATCCGCGCGCTCCGGTGATGGAGTTCAGTGTCGACTGGTAGTTCAGCATTTCAGACATCGGCACCTGGGCCTTAATCACTTGCTGCTTGCCGCTCGCTTCCATTCCCTGTACACGGCCGCGGCGCGAATTGAGATCGCCCATGATGTCGCCGCTGTTTTCCTGTGGCGCCGCAATCTCAACATCCATAATTGGTTCAAGGATCGAGGGCTTCACCTTTTCCATCGCTGCCCGGAATGCTTTCCGCCCAGCAGCGCGAAACGAATGTTCGTCGGAGTCTACATCGTGGTAAGAGCCATCGATCAACTGCACCTTGAAATCGACGAGCGGATAACCGGCGATGGCACCTGACATAGCCGCTTCCACAATTCCTTTCTCGATCGCTGGGCGAAACTGTTGCGGCACGGCGCCGCCGAAGATTTTGTCTTCAAAAACAAAACCGCCGCCTCGCGGTAGTGGCTCAAAGATAACCTTGCAGTCGCCAAACTGTCCGCGTCCCCCAGTCTGCTTTTTGTGCCGGCCCTGTACTTCAGCACGCTGCGTGATCGTTTCCTTGTAAGGTACTTTCGGCGGGTGCAGCGTCACTTCCACGCTGTAACGCTTCTTCAGTTTCTCAACCACCGTTTCCACGTGCAGTTGTCCGGAGCCGGATAGCAAGAACTCCTTGGTTTGCGGATCGCGAGTGAAGTGAAGTGCCGGATCTTCTTCGAGGATCTTGTGCAAGGCGACGCTGATTTTCTCTTCGTCCTGTCGCGATTTCGGCTCGATCGCAAAGGCGATGGCCGCTTCCGGGTATTCCACTGGATCGTAAACAATCGGTGCCTGCTTATCGCAGAGCGTATCGCCAGTGCGGGTCTCTTTTAGTTTCACACAGGCAATGATGTCGCCCGCGTGAGCTTCGCTGATTTTGTCGAGCTGTTTTCCCTGTATCGCATGGAGGGCACCGAGGCGCTCCATCGTTCCATGGCTGGAGTTCAAAACGTTGGCATCACTTTGCAAGTGTCCGCTGATCACTTTCATTACGTTGATGCGGCCGGCAAAAGGATCTGCAACTGTGCGGAAACAATAAGCGGAGAAGGGCTCGCTATCACTGTAACGTCGGGCCAAACGCTCCGCGTCTTTCCCGCCATCTATCGGCCGGCCATATTCGGCCTCGTGGTGTGCCGGATCCGGCGCGAACTCGACGATGCCGTTAAGTAAGGCTCGCAATCCCACAAGGGTTGCGCCAGACACAGCGTAGACAGGACAAAGTTTGCTCCGCGCGATTGCCTTACTGATGTTGGGCAAAATGTCCGACTCTTCAAGCGTGCCCTGATCAAAATACTTCTCCATCAACACGTCGTCCGATTCAGCTACTAACTCGATCAAGCGCTCACGCGTCTTTTCAACTACGTCGCGACCCTCGCTCGGGATTTCGATCTCCTTTGCTTGTCCGTCGGCGCCGAGCTCATAAGCCTTCATATGAACCACATCGACGACTCCGCGAAAATCTTTTTCTTTCCCGATCGGTAACGTGAATGGAATAATCGCTCGGCTAAATGTTTTCTGCGCGCTTTCGAGGGCGGCGCCAAAATCCGCATGTTCCTTATCCAGCTTAGTAATCACCATAAAGCGCGGAACAATAAATTCATTCGCATAGACCCAGGTCTTTTCGGTCTGCACTTCCACTCCCTTGACACCATCGACGACTGCTATGGCGCAATCTGCGACGCGCAGAGCGGGACGAGAGTGGGTTACAAATGCAGCGTATCCCGGCGTGTCAATAAAGTTCAGTTTTGTGTCCTGATGATCTAAATGGGCAAGTCCGATATTGAGGGTAATCTTCCGGGCGATGGAATCTTCTTCGTGGTCGGTAACCGTGGTGCCTTCATCAACTTTTCCCCAACGAGGCGTTTCGCCGGCGACGTAGAGAAGCGAACTTACCAGTTGCGTCTTCCCTGCGTCGCCGTGTCCAATGACCGCAAGGTTGCGGATTGCTTCTGTCGAATAGGTTTTCATAAAAAGATTCCTTTCAGGTGTGCGAATTTGGCGAAGGATACCGGGCACGCGGACATCGGTGCCCGCCTCACTCGTTGCTACAGAGGCAAATTCTTGCCTGCACTGTGCTTCCGGATTGGGAGTAATTTATCCGACGGAGAAAGGTAAACGCAAGTTGCCTCAGTATTCGTACGAGCCCGCACCAGTCCTCAAATAATAGCCATCTCTTTTAGCGCTTCAGGCATCGAACTAACCGGAAATAGCAGGAGATTTCCGGAATCGGAGTAACCGGAAATAGAGAGAGATTTTGAGAGGAGTATCATGCTTTACAAGAAGTTGGTTACGTTTTTTGTTGTCGCCATTGTGACAGTGGCGGCGGCGGTCGCAGCTTTTGCAGCGACTCCCAATCACAGTGACAAAGACAAGGTACAGCGCCGTGTTTTGACGCCGATCAACCTGGCGATCTTGATTCAGGACGATCTGGTGTCCCAGGTTGGCAACGAGCTCGACGAAACTCGCGATTTCATTCGTTCGCTTCCGCCGGGTTCGCAGGTCATGGTTGGTTACATCACTACTGGAACGCTGCAAGTTCGACAGCCGTTTACTACCGATCTGGACAAGGCTGCCGGCTCCCTGCGAATCGTCATGTCGTCCACTAGTGCTTCGCCTTTCAATCCGTACGTCGAGGTAGTTGAGGCTTTGCGGAAATTCGAGTCCGGCAAGGGCAAGAATGTCTTGCTGTTGATTTCGGATGGCTTGGATACGTCTCGTGGTTTTGATTCAAGCGCCGCCGGTAACACGCTCGATTTGCATCGCGCGATTGATAATGCGCGCAAACGCGAAGTTGCTGTCTACACGTTTTTCGCACCGTCGGTCGGCTTGACGAGTCGAAACCGCCTGGCCGTGAGTTATGGTCAAAGTTCTCTGAACCGCTTGGCGAACGAAACGGGCGGCAAAGCTTTCTTTCAGGGAAGCGGCTTTGTGAGTTTCAGTCCGTACTTTCGCCGACTGCGTGAAGCGCTTAACGAGCAGTACGCGAAGGCTTACTAAGCGATCGCTTTTGGCAACAATCCGGGCGCCGTCGGGTACTAACCTGACGGCGTTCGTGTTTTCATCAGACCGCGGGAGTCTCGCCCGCGACATTGCACCTGCCAAGCAAATTCGTTTTCGTAATGATTCGTGTTGGTTCGTGGTTCGTTGCTGTTGTTGGTGGCAGAAGATTCGAACCACTAAATCACACCAACCAACGCGAACAGGTCAGACCGGCTGTCCCATTCCCAAACTGACCCTTACCGATCTCCTTAAACC
>JBAPXA010000053.1:0-3058 GCA_049283975.1 Pyrinomonadaceae bacterium
CCATAGGAATGCACGCGGATCCTGTGTATCCCCACTTCTGCATGATCGTGTGCGTCCGCTCCATCGGCAGGTCGAGTATCCGCATCACTTCCTTGATCGTGCTCAGGTTCACCTGAGTAAAGAGAAAAACCCCGATGTCATCGAGCTTGAGACCGGACTTTTCCAGCACCTCCCGAATGATCCTGGGCCACCCTTCGATATTTACTTCCGGAGGATACCTCTGGGCAAAGCGCACTTTGGTCCAACGCCCTTCGCGCAGGACTTCTTCTGTCACAGGCATGCGAGTGCCGCCCGCGTAGATGCCCATGTAATTCGAGAACGTGCCATCAGCGAGCAACTTCGAAGCAAGGAAACCAGGCCCTTCATGGCTCGCTTGCAAGACAACCGCGCCGGCCCCGTCCGCAAAAATTGTTGCGGTCTTTTTGTCGTTCCAATCGAGATACTTGCTCATCGCGTAAGCGCCGATCACCAGAATATTTTTGTATCCCGGATCAGCGATGATGAACTTCGACGCCGTATCCAGGGCAGTGACGAAGCCGGAGCAAGCGCAATTGATGTCGAACGTTCCCGCGGACTTGGCGCCGATACGATGCTGAACTACCACAGAGGTCGCAGGTGACAGATGTTCAGGAGTGTCGGTCGCCAGGATGATCAGATCGAGTTGTTCCGGCATTATCCCGGCAGATGCTAATGCCGGCAGACTTGCCGCCACACCCAGGTCTGCAGTGCTTTCGTCAGCAGCGCAGATGTGGCGTTCAGTTATGCCAATCACCTGGGAAACAAACTCGTTGATGTCCTCGCCCAGCATGCGACTGAGGTCGTCGTTGGTGAGGACCTTCTCGGGCACATACGAACCGGTTCCAACGATGCGGGCGTAGGTCATTCTAGTTTTGCGTTAAGAACTCAACCACTGTGCGATTAAACTCATCGGGTTGCTCGATGAAAAACAGATGACTACCACCTTCGACCAAGCGTAAGCGCGCGCCGGGGATCCGCTCGGCGAGGTTCCGCGAGTTCTGCGCAGGCACGATCCGGTCAGCGTCACCGCTAAGTACAAGCGTCGGTGCTTTGATCGCATTTACTCGAGACT
The DNA here is from genome assembly GCA_049283975.1 of Pyrinomonadaceae bacterium. Classification (GTDB taxonomy): domain Bacteria; phylum Acidobacteriota; class Blastocatellia; order Pyrinomonadales; family Pyrinomonadaceae; genus PSRF01. Next base: position 1,091 of record JBAPXA010000053.1, read on the forward strand.
CGGCATCGAATCCGATACCAGCCTTCAATTGAGCGTTGAAAGCTTCTTCCACCACCGGATTCGCCAAGCGTAATTTAATCACTTCATCAACCTCACCTGGATGGCTGCGCACAAAATCGGGGGAGAAGGCTGGCAACAGAATGCGCCGAATCCTCTCTTCGGTGTTGAAGCCATTTCTCGAGAGGACTGCCGTCAATATATCTATCGAAGGCGATACATGGCTGGGCCCACCAAAACTGGTGCAGCAAAATAAAAGCGTGCGTGTCGCTTCGGGATACGCCAGCGCGAATTCCTGCGCCACGAATCCGCCGAAAGAGACCCCCAGGATATGCGCCTGCTCAATTCCCAGACCATGCAGCAAAGCGGCGGTGTCATCGGCCAGGGACCGCATTGTCAAAGGCTCCGCATCGAATGACGACTGCCCAATACCTCGCGGATCGAAGGTGACTACCTTGAATTTGGTAGCCAGCGAAGCGACCTGCTTAAACCAAATCCAGGCGCCGGCAGCAAAGCCGGGAATGAGTACGAGCGGATCACCATTCCCATAAACCTCGTAATGGATATCAACGTTACCGAGAGTGAACTGGGGCATGCTTTTGAAGGTATCCCACCGATGCATGGAGACAGAAAGAGACGGTGCGGCGCCGCGGTGCGGCGGTGTGATTTTAGCCCGGCCTTTCAAGGCCGGCTTGCGAGCGCCGAAATAATGCAAGTCGCGTCAGCGACGATTGAATAAGCCTCTCCGTCGTCACTACCTGACGAGTCGCCTGCGTCACTTCAGATCCCGGCCTTGAAAGGCCGGGCTAAAATCTTGTCGTCGCTACGCGACGAAACGCCGGGCCTAAAAGTTCAGCTTGAAAGCAAACTGAACCACACGAGGCCCGGTGCTCGCCGAAATAATTCTTCCGAAAGACGCAATCGCGATGTTGTTGACCGGATTTGCGTAGTTCACCCAATTGAAGACATTAAAGAATTCCGCCCGCACTTCGCCGCGGACGCGCTCGTTGATAGGAATTAATTTGATCACGGAGAAGTCGACGTTCTTCTGTCCCGGACCAGTTAGGAAGTTTCGCGGCGTATTGCCAAAAGGTGCCGTCCGATCAAACGTCGGATTATTGACAACACCAACACTCGTGCCGTCCAGGCGCGGACGCGAAGTCACAAATGCTCCTTGAGTGATGTAATTATTGAGGCAACCCGAAACGTCACCACTGCATTGGATTTGCCCGGTAAAGGCGGGATTGAAGTTGGCGCGACTAAAGACCGCGTTCCCGGGATTATCAATTACTGAGAATGGCAAGCCCGACTGGAACACCGCAATGCCTGCAAACTGCCAATTGTTCAGCAATGCGCGAGCGAAGTCTGATTCGTGCTTCGACTTCGGCAGATCGTAAACGCCACTAATGACCAGCCGGTGTTCGCGATTGAAGTCAGAACGTCCATAGTTCAATTTCCAATTAAACTGGTCGCCGGCCGGGCTCGCAAGTTCATTTACCGGTGTGCCGTTGTAATAATCATGCGACTTTCCGAAGGTGTAGGCGGCAGTCATCTGTAAACCTTGTGCATAACGCCGCGACAATGTCACTTGCAAGGAGTTGTATCTCGAGTTTGACGAGCTTTGAATCTGATGTACACCGCCAGTCACATTCTTGTTCGTGGCAAGAATACTGCCGGCTGCTAAGGGCGGCACGAAGCTGTTTGTCGCCGCAACATAGTTCGGCTGGTTGAGATGTATTACTTGTAACAACTTGGTGCCCTTGTTGCCCACATACCCGACTTCAAGGACCGTGTTGTTCATAAACTCCCACTGCACACCCAGGTTGTACTGCTGCACATATGGCGTTCGTATGTTTGGATCGACAAAGACTCCACTGACGGGTACGCCGACAAAAGGCGCGAGCGGCGAGAGCACCGACGGTATTGTCGCAACCGTCGGAAACGACGAAGGCGGCGGCAGCGGTACAAAGG
>JBAPXA010000054.1:0-8368 GCA_049283975.1 Pyrinomonadaceae bacterium
GCTGCCACTAAGATCCCTGGCACTGATGGGCGTCGGCGTGCCTGCTTCTAACGATTGTGCGTTCGCAACAGGGAGGGCCAAACACAAAAGTGCAGCGACGCAAAACCATCTCCTCACAACCGGGCGCTGGATCTCGTTAGCTGAACTAAGGGTTACTCGCATGCTTCTTAGGAAATTCGGTTACTCGTCTCTGACCTCTTCAACCATAACAGAGCCCTTAACTCGTGCTTTGGCCTGAAGAGTATCAGATTTGTTGTTTGATTCGAATCGCGTCTCAGCTGCCTCCCTTCCTGGTTTGTAATCGAGGCGGGCGCCTTCCCTTCCGACCCATCGCTTTTGAGAATTTTCCCGCATGTGACTGCGCAAGTTTCCGCGAAAACCCGAGTCGATTCATAGGGTTTGTTGCTCAAGGGTGCATTGTCACTCCGGCATAGGCGTTGCCGTTGGTGAGATCGGGTAAAGCGGCTTTTCACTGATTTTGCAGACGCCGGCGAGGAAGGAGGACGACATCATGGTTAAGGATGATCGAGACATTCTCGAGTTGCTTCAAGAGGAGTTGGCCTTCATCGAGCACGGCGGTTACGGCCGCTCCGTCTCGACGCCGTGGTTACCTAAGCTGGCCTTTCAAGACTCCCTGACGTGCATTAACTACGGTTACCCATACCGGGCACATCCGTGTAGTGAGTGTCACCTGCTTGATTTCGTTCCTACCGAGGACCATTCAAAGCCGATCCCGTGTCACTACATTCCTTTGAACGATGCAGGAGTAACAATCGAAGATCTTGAGGCTCTGGAGAACCAGGCGATGCTGGAAGCGATGCTGAAGCAGTGGATGCGGACGAAGATCAACGAGATTACCCAGTCACGGCGACTGAACATGCCGGCTGGCGCGAGTAATTGAACGCGATGTCCGTAAAAGAAAAGTTGACTCTGCTCACTTGGGGTTCCTGCCAGGAACCCCAAGTTTTAAGAGGGATCTGGCTCCCGAGACTCAGTCAACACACCGAACTAGTCCCTGAATGTGAACGATGAATTGCAAGTCATGAACAACCGCACCGTTACTATCGATGGCAATGAAGCCGCCGCCCACGTCGCCTACAAAACAAATCAGGTGATCGCGATTTATCCGATTACCCCGTCGTCAAATATGGGTGAATCGGCTGATGCCTGGGCCGCCAAGAACCAGAAGAATATCTGGGGCATGACACCGATCGTGCGCGAGATGCAATCGGAAGGCGGAGCGGCAGGCACGGTTCACGGCGCGTTGCAGACCGGCACGTTGACCACGACTTTTACCGCCAGCCAGGGTCTGCTGTTAATGATCCCCAACATGTTCAAGATTGCCGGGGAACAGACCAGCACCGTCTTCCATATCGCCGCGCGCTCAATAGCAACTCACGCTCTCTCGATCTTCGGCGATCACAGCGATGTGATGGCAACACGCTCGACCGGCTGGGCGATGCTGTTCGCCAACTCGGTTCAGGAAGTGATGGACTTTGCCCTCATCGCTCAGGCGAGCACGCTGGAGTCTCGCGTTCCCTTCCTTCATGTTTTTGACGGTTTTCGTACTTCACATGAAGTGATGAAGATCGAAAAGCTCTCGGACGAGGAAATCAAGGCGATGATCGACGAGCAGTTTGTGCAAGCGCATCGCGATCGCGCACTTACTCCTGATCATCCGGTAATGCGCGGCACAGCACAAAACCCAGACGTCTTTTTCCAGTCACGCGAACGCGCAAATACTTTCTACCTGGATACGCCGGCGATGGTGGAGCGAACCATGGATAAGTTTGGCGCGCTCACCGGGCGCAAGTATCAACTGTTTGATTATTTTGGGGCGCCGGACGCCGAACGAGTCATCGTCATGATGGGTTCAGGAAGCCAAACCGCGGAAGAAACTGTTTCTGCGTTGGTAGCCGGCGGGGAAAAAGTCGGATTGCTTAAGGTTCGCCTGTACCGTCCCTTCTCAGTCGATCGCTTCGTGGCAACGCTGCCGGCGTCAGTCCGGATCATTGCGGTATTGGACAGGACCAAGGAGCCGGGCAGCGCCGGCGAACCGCTATACCAGGACGTAGTCACTGCAATTGCCGAGGCCGAGATGAGTGGGGTCAAGGCGTGGACAAAAATTCCACACGTCGTTGGCGGGCGCTACGGTTTAGGCTCGAAAGAGTTCACCCCGGGAATGGTCAAAGCGGTTTTTGATGAATTGAAAAAGACGGCTCCGAAGAATCATTTTACCGTCGGTATCAATGATGACGTGACTTTCAATAGTCTGTCTTTCGATGCCACTTTCAAAACCGAACCTGAGGGACAGGTTCGCGCGATGTTCTGGGGCCTGGGTGCTGACGGCACAGTCAGCGCCAATAAGAACTCGATCAAGATCATCGGTGAAGAGACGCCCAACTACGCGCAAGGCTACTTCGTCTATGACTCCAAGAAATCCGGCGCCATGACCGTGTCGCACCTGCGGTTCGGACGGGAGCCGATCAAGAGCACTTATCTAATCCAAAGTGCAAACTTCATCGCTGTTCACAACTTTGATTTCCTAAATCGCTATCAGATTCTCGACGTTGCTGAGCCGGGCGCGACCCTGTTGCTTAATGCACCTTTTGAGGCTGCCGAGGTCTGGAACAACTTGCCGCGCTCAGTCCAGAAGACAATCATCGCCAAGGACATCAAGGTCTATTCAATTAACGCTTACAAAGTAGCGAAGGAAAAGCAGCTCGGTAACCGCATTAACACAATCATGCAAACCTGCTTCTTTGCGATAAGCGGCGTGTTACCACCAACCGAGGCGATCGACAAAATAAAGGAGTCGATCAGGAAAACATACGGAAACCGGGGCGAGGCGGTGCTACGCCGGAACTTCGCGGCCGTCGATGCCGCCCTGGCGTACCTGAATGAAATTCCGGTTCCCGCAGAAGTGACCAGCACCTTTGATTTGTCCGCCGTGATTTCTGCGGAAGCCCCAAAGTTTGTGCAACAGGTGACAGGGGAGATCATGGCAGGACGCGGCGACAGTTTGCCGGTCAGCGCCTTCCCTGTTGACGGAACCTATCCCTTAGGCACGGCACAATGGGAAAGGCGCAACATCGCTCAGGAAGTTCCAGTATGGGAACCGGATCTTTGCATCGAGTGTGGCAAGTGCGTCCTGGTTTGTCCGCATGCGACGATTCGCGCCAAAGTTTGCCAACCAGGTGACCTTGCGGAAGCGCCCGCCGGCTTCAAGACCATGCCCGCGAAGTGGCGCGAGCTTCCTGATCAGCGCTACACGATCCAGGTTGCCGTTGAAGACTGCACCGGTTGCAAACTTTGCGTCGAAGTCTGCCCGGCAAAAGACAAGAGCAATGTTTCCCGCAAGGCGCTCAACATGTCTCCCCAGTTTCCATTGCGCGACAGCGAGCGAGTTAATTGGGACTACTTCCTCACGTTGCCCGAAATTAAACGTAACGACAAGCTCACCTTCAGCTCGGTCAAAAACGTTCAGCTCCTGCAACCGCTCTTCGAATTCTCCGGTGCTTGCTCAGGTTGTGGCGAGACGCCGTATATCAAGTTGCTTACCCAGCTCTTTGGCGATCGAGCAATCATTGCGAATGCAACCGGCTGCTCGAGTATCTACGGCGGCAACTTGCCTACGACGCCCTATACGATCAATCGCGAAGGTCGCGGTCCGGCGTGGAGCAACTCACTGTTTGAAGACAATGCTGAGTTTGGACTTGGCATGCGTCTCGCCGTCGATCATCAAGCGTCCTATGCAAAACACCTGATCGAGGAGCTACGAGGCTCTGTAGGCGAGAGCCTCGCAGCCAGTCTGCTCAGCACCGATCAGTCAACAGACTCTGGAATCGCAGCGCAACGCGAGCTGGTCGGAGCGTTGAAGGCGAAATTGAAAGACGCAGTGGGAAACCAGGCGCGCGATCTGATCAAGGTTGCTGACTCGTTAGTGAACAGGAGCGTTTGGATTGTTGGCGGCGATGGGTGGGCTTATGACATTGGCTATGGTGGCCTCGATCACGTGCTCGCGAGTGGCCAGGACGTGAACATTCTGGTGCTCGACACGGAAGTTTATTCGAACACCGGCGGCCAGGCGTCGAAAGCGACGCCCCTGGGAGCAGTCGCGAAGTTTGCGGCGGGCGGAAAGGCCAGCGCGAAGAAAGATCTCGGTCTGACGGCAATGCGTTACGGCAATGTCTACGTCGCGCAAGTGGCAATGGGGGCCAACGATACCCACACGGTAAAGGCGTTTCTGGAAGCGGAAGCTCATCCGGGACCGTCGCTGATCATTGCATACAGCCAGTGCATCGCCCACGGGATCGACATGGCCAAAGGAATGTTGCAACAGAAACTGGCAGTGGACAGTGGTCATTGGCCGCTTTATCGCTTCGATCCGGCGCGTGAGCTTGCAAACGCAAACCCGTTCCAACTTGATTCGCACGAGCCGAAGCTTCCGCTACAAGACTACATCTACACGGAAGGTCGTTATCGAATGTTGCAGCAGAGCGATCCCGAAACCGCGAAGCTGCTGCTGGAACAAGCTCAGAAAGTCGTCAACCACCGCTGGCAGCAATATAAGCAGATGGCGACCTGATGTTTCGCGTTCCAGGTTCCAGGTTTCAAGTTTCGAGTTCGAGTGTCGGGTGTCGAGTCTGGGATCGTGATTAAAGCTATTGCTCCGAAACGCAGCAAAGTGAGATTTCAGCCTCGGACCGCAGATCCCCGACACCTGAGACCCAAAACCTGAAACTTGAAACCTGAAAGTTGATTTCGAGGTAACCGAATGTCCTTAACTACGAACTATCTTGGTCTGGCGTTGAAAAACCCGATCGTAGTGTCAGCGTGCCCGCTGTCGCACAATATCGATAGCATTCGTCGTCTCGAAGATGCCGGCGCTAGTGCGGTGGTGATGTATTCGCTTTTTGAAGAGCAAATTACCTTCGACAGTTTCTACATCGACTACTACTTACAAAGGGGCACGAATAGTCATGCAGAGTCGCTCACGTACTTTCCGGAGATGGATTCATACAACGTCTGGCCCGACGAGTACATGAACTTAATTCGGCGGGCGAAAGAGGCTGTGGACATTCCTATCATTGGCAGCCTCAACGGTGTTTCCACCGGCGGCTGGACCGACTATGCAGGGCTGATCGAAGATGCGGGCGCCGACGCATTGGAGCTGAATGTCTATTACGTCCCTACCAGCGTCGAACTTAGCGGCCACGAAGTAGAGCAGATCTACCTGGACCTCTTAGGCCAGGTAAAATCATCAGTGTCCCTTCCCGTTGCCATGAAGTTAAGTCCCTTCTTCAGTTCCACCGCAAACATGGCCAAGCGCCTCGTCGAGAAGGGCGCCGCTGGACTCGTTTTCTTTAATCGTTTCTATCAACCGGATCTCGACCTGGAAAGCCTTTCAGTAACTCCGCGCCTCGTGCTCAGCAACTCAAATGAGTTGCGCCTGCCGTTGCGCTGGGTCGCCCTACTGTATGGACGCCTGAATGCCGATCTGGCAATCACGAGCGGCGTGCATACTGCCGAGGATGTGCTCAAGGGCCTGATGGCGGGTGCGAAGGTAACGATGATGGCTTCGGAGTTACTGCAAAACGGCGTCCGGCGGATTAAAGAAATTCTCAACGACATGGAGCAATGGATGGGCGAGCGAGAGTACGCATCCGTATCGCAGATGATCGGCAGCATCAGTCAACAAAACTGTGCGGAACCTGCCGCCTTTGAACGTGCTAATTACATGAAGACTCTGGATTCTTATCGACCGGTCAATTGATCCAACAATTTGGAGTGCGGTGGCAATCCCGATGTATCGGGAGACACCGCTTTGGATCACAGGAAGGAACAAGCCAAAGCGCCGTCGCCGCTACGCTCTGCCGGCACTCCACAAGGTTTAATTTATGCAAATGCCACCCACGCTTCCATTCGTCAATCAGCCGCCTGTTCCTCAGATTCGCGACGCCAGTCCAAAAGTACCAACTCGCGTCAAGCACCTGAAGCACATGATTGGCAACACGCCGCTGCTCGCCGTCCGGCTGCTCTTTAGGGGAAAGCTACGCGTCATTTATGCCAAGGCTGAGCACATCAATATGACTGGGAGCATTAAAGACCGGATGGCATTCCACATTCTCAAGAAGGCTTATCTCGAGGGTCATATCAAAGTGGGCGACACGATCGCCGAAGCTACCAGTGGTAACACCGGGATTTCATTCGCTGCGATTGGCCGGGCGCTGGGCCATCCGGTTGTCATATTCATGCCTGACTGGATGAGTCTGGAACGCGTCGCTTTGATCAAGAGCTTAGGTGCACAGGTAGTTCCGGTGCGGCATGATCAGGGGGGCTTTCTCGGCAGTATTCGCATGACTGAAGCGCTGGCCCAAGAAACGGCAGACGTCTTTCTGCCCTCTCAATTTGCCAATGAAGCTAACGCCGAAGCGCATGAGAAAACCACCGGACCGGAGTTGTGGTGGCAGCTATTCTTCAATTCGATCACGCCGGATGCTTTTGTTGCTGGGGTGGGCACGGGCGGCACTATCATGGGCGTGGGAAGTTTTCTCAAGCAACGCAATCCAAAGATCAGAGTGCATCCCCTGCAACCCGCAGAATCGCCGACCTTGTCGACGGGCCACAAGGTCGGACAGCATCGCATTCAGGGAATTTCAGATGAGTTTATTCCTCCAATTCTGCGTCTCGCTGAATTGGATTCGGTCGTCAGCGTGCACGATGGGGATGCGGTCCTGATGGCTCAGAAGTTGGCGGCTAGCCTTGGGCTGGCAGTGGGTATTTCCGCGGGCGCAAATTTCCTGGGCGCCTTGATGGTTCAGGATGAGATGGGCGGTGAGGCGGTAGTCACAACGGTCTTCCCAGACGACAACAAGAAATACCTGAGCACTGATTTGCTTCGTGACGAACCGGTGAAAGACGGATATCTTTCGTCGGAAGTTGAGCTACTCAGTTACCAGGCATTCAAGCGAGTCTGTCACACGTGTTTGGATGATAGTGATTAGGGCTTTGCACAAAAAGCGGCGCCGTTAGGCGCCAAATGTTTATAGCCTCAAGTGGTTCTTGGAATCTCCTCCAGCGGAGAGGAATCTGCGACCATATATCGCTCCTACGGAGCAGGAATTCAACTAAGGTGTTCGCTCTATAAACATTCCGTCCCTAACGGGACGGCCTTCCCCGACTTTTACCTGTGCTAGGCCGGACTCGGCGTTGGTTCAAAACAAAAAACCGTAGTAGTGTGCGGTTGCGCCGCCTCAAGTAGCGGATCCCTTTCTTATCTTCCAGATTAAACGCGGTGGAGAAATGCGCGAAAAGCTGATCGCAGAGTATCACCAGATGCTCACCGTGGACGAAAGTCTCACCCGAGAGTTCATCGCGAGTTTGAAGGGAATGATGCGCTCCCGCCAACTACTCTACGGCGAGCGGGAAATCGGCGTTGCGCTTCGTCCTCATCTACTAAATCGCAACCAGTTCGATCTCCTGTCTCATTCATCCGAAGTTGTGGCCGCGGCCTGTAACAAAGTGGCCGCAGCGCTGCTTGCGGAACCGTCGCGCATGGAGAGTGTCGGTCTAACAGAGCGTGAGATTCAACTCGCGCTTATTGAACCTAAATATGTTGCATCTGCCGTGACATCCCGACTCGATGCCTTTGTCTACGGCAACGAAGTCAAGTTCGTCGAATACAACGCCGAGAATCCTTCCAGTCTTTCAGATCCGGAAGGTCTCAACGACGTGCTCCAGGAGGTTGGCGCGATGCGCACCACCGCCGAGCGTTACAACCTCAGGCAGTTCTTTCCAGTTGATTCCCTGCTCAACGTGCTGCTCGCGACGTTTCGCGAATGGGGCGGTAACGGCGCGCCGAACATCGCCATACTCGACTGGGAAGGACTTCCAACTGCGCGCGAGTTCGTGCTGTTGCGAGACGTGTTCGCGAGCCGGGGAGTGTCGAGTGTCATTTGCGCGCCTGACGAACTTGCATACGAGAACGGCAGATTGCGTTGCGACAACTTCCCAATCGATTTGGTCTACAAGCGAGTAGTCATACATGAATTCCTGGCCCGTTGCGACAATTCTCATCCACTAATTCAAGCCTACCTCAACGGTGATGTCTGCCTCGTGAATAACTTTCGTTGCAAGATGCTCCACAAGAAGGCGATGTTCGAATTGTTAACTGATGAAGTGAGTGCCGGCTGGTTCACGGCACATGAAAAAGAAGTGCTGGGACGCACCGTGCCCTGGACGAGGCGGGTGACAGAAAGAAAGACGCAACATGGCAGGCAAGAAGTTGAGTTGATGCCATATGTTCGCAAGAACCGTGAGAAGTTTGTGCTGAAGCCCAACGACGACTACGGCGGGCGCGGTATCT
>JBAPXA010000055.1:0-1502 GCA_049283975.1 Pyrinomonadaceae bacterium
AGGTACGGCGGCGATGCTGAGTCGTCGAGAACTTCAGCGATACTACGTGGCCTTGATGAATGCAGGATATCTGAGCTCCTTGTATGTGATAAGTCAGTCTTCTGACGATTCCAATGATGCGGTTGCAGTTGAAAGAGTAGTGCCGTCCGACGTTTGGCAGCTGATCAGGAATCACCCGTACACAGCCAGGTACAAAAACCAGGAAGGTAATTATGACTTTCTCGCAGAGAAGATAGACAATGTTGAGCGATTGCGTACTTACACTAACCTGCTCGAAAGGCTCGGCGCGTTAATGCGAAAGCATGTAATCAGGGTTGCAGCAGAACGCTCCAAAGCGTATCAGGCAATGTTAGAAGACTGGGATCTTTACCAGCCCAAGGTCCAAAGCTGTGGCCAGGATTGCCTGGGACTGCCGGATGGCACAAGATTTTTTGAGGTTTATGTACCTGTATTTCGTCTCCAGCTTGCTGAGATAAAAGGAAATCTAAGAGTGGTTTCGGCAATGAGTAGTTTCGAATGACCGCGCCCCCGAACAAAGCCTTGCAGCTGACGGCGCGATAGCATGTTTCTCAAGTAATCTTATTGCTTCAGCTTGGATGCTTATCGCGCGCCGCAGCTGAAGGCCAGCGTTGGGTGTCAGATTGAGTGTCGAAATGTATGAGCTAGAGAAATGGGTTTGGTCACACCACGATTTTGATGTGATGGGTTGGCACGATGCCACCGTCCACGCATTTGCTCTCGTACCCGAGCAGTTCGAACTTCTTCTTGATATCGATTACATCGTGAAGTGGGAAGAGCCTGAGCCACCTGACGTCTATTATACGTTCTGGGTTTCACCTGCCACGCTGGTGTTTGAAGGAGTGCAAGATATCAAAATCGATCTGGACATCGAAAACATTCAAAATATTGATTTGCAAGGAATCGAGCGAGAAGGTCCCGTGCCGGCGCCAAACGGCGAGCTAATTGATTGGAATTGGAATGTCGAAGCAAATCAGGGAAGCATGCGCTTCCGAGCCGCTGGCTATACGCAATATTTCAGGCGCGCCCCAATCCGAATCAGGGAGCAAGGTCTTGAGGTTAGTCAGCGCGGCGGGTTGTCGTTCGAGAGAGTTCAGTCCAACCGCTGACACCCAACAAATCCTTGCAGCTGACGGCGCGATAGCGTGCTTCTCAAGTAACCTTATTCCTTCAGCCTGGATGCTGATCGCGCGCCGCAGCTGAAGGCCAGCCGTTGGATTGCTTGCGTTGACGACAGAATTCGAGGATTGGTTATGGGACTTGATGCAGTTGAGCTCGTCATCAGATTCGAAAACGCCTTCGGCATCCGCATTCCAGATGAAGTTGCCGAGCAGATGACAACGCCCAGAAAAGTAACCAATTATGTTCTGGCACAGGTCGCCGTGAGCGAGGAGTTTTCTTGTTTATCGCAACAAGCATTTTACTTTCTGCGGAGAAAGTTCGTAGGGTCATTGAAGGTCCGTCGTAGTCATTTCAGCCCCACT
>JBAPXA010000056.1:0-13274 GCA_049283975.1 Pyrinomonadaceae bacterium
CCTTCATCCTTATCTGCCGTCGAGAAGCAAAGTCCAAAGAGATCTACTTCGCGACGCAGTCCTTCATCAAGCAGTGAGCGTGAAGCGATCTTTACGGCTTCCTTGGCGAGTCGCAACGCGATCGGACTCTTCTCAGCGATCCGCCCGGCGATCTCCATTGTCTTTGCTTCCAGCTGTTCAGCAGGGACGACATGGTTTACTAAACCGATGGCAAATGCCGTTTTCGCGTCGATGATCTCGCCAGTCAGAATCAGCTCCATTGCTTTGCCTTCGCCTACGAGCCTGGTCAAACGTTGCGTGCCGCCGCCGCCGGGTATGATTCCCAGATTGATTTCCGGCTGACCGAAGGAAGCGGTCTCACTCGCAATGCGCAGATCGCAAGCGAGCGCGAGCTCGCAACCGCCACCGAGGCAATAGCCATTTACCATCGCAATAATTGGCTTGCTGAAACTGTCCATAGCGGTAAACAGCGACTGTCCTGTCATCACGTCTCGCTGCATCATCGCGGTGCGTCCGGCAAACTCCCCGATGTCAGCGCCCGCAATGAAGGCCTTGTCTCCGGCTCCGGTGATGACCACCACTCCCACTGAGTCGTCACGGTCAAGTTCCGCAAGCAACGCCGCGCCTTCTTCACGCGTTTTGATATTGAGCGCGTTCCTTTTATCCGGCCGATTGATCGTAATGAGGCCGACGCGTCCCCGATGTTCAAGTAAAAGAGTCTCGTAACCTTGTGGCATGGCTTGCGACATGAACTGCTCCTGTCTATTTAGTTGGATTGAAGTGCGAGAATCGTAAAGGCTGGAACGTGAATCGTCAAAGTATCAGCCACAGATTCTCACGGAAACCACAGATCAAAACCAGTTAACGTCCAGGATTTTATCAGTGGCATCTGCGTAAATCTGTGGCGAACCTACGTCTTGCCACACGCTTTACTTCTAAATTGGCGGATAAGCTATTCTGCAGGAGGGGCGTCGGGGTCAGAAACCACAGGCTGCTCATCAGCGACCCAGGAAACAAAGAGTCGTACCCAATTCTCATTGGGTTCGGCAATCTGCACACCCACGCGAGCGGTGCCGTAAATCGCGGGGGCTACGCGCACGACCACCGCCGTCACTTCGATAGGCGCGCCGTCCGGCCGGTGAGCGCGAATGTAGAGGCGCTCGCCGCGATTCACTTTTTGGTTGAGATGGAAGAGCGTGCCGGTATTGGAAATATCGTCTGTTTCGGTTGGCTCACTCCAGGCAGAACCATCTTCCGTGCGCCCGGAAACGACAATCGGCAAGCGCAAGGACATTCGTAAAGCAAAACGCCTCTCTTCGTTATTGTAAGGTGTGCTCATAGTGGGTAACACGTGGCGTTAAGCTCTCAGGAAGTGTGCGCCAGGCGCGCATCTCCATTCTCCTCTCGCCAGCTATAAAAACCTTCGCCGCTTTTCTTGCCTAACTTACCTTCGCTGACCAACCGCCGTAATACGTCTGGTGGTCGAAACGTTTCCGAACCGAGCGCACTATGCAGATACTCAGCGATATTCAAGCGGACATCAAGGCCCACAACATCGGTAAGTTTCAGCGGCCCCATTGGATGGTTGTAGCCGAGCTCCATGGCTTTGTCGATGTCTTTCGCGCTGGCCACACCTTGTTCTAACATGCGCATCGCTTCCAGCCCGAGGGCCACACCAAGCCGGCTCGAGGCAAATCCGGGCACGTCGTTAACAATGATTGGATCCTTACGCATGCGCCGCCCAACCTCACAAACGGTGTCCACAGTCTCCGGTGCCGTGGCTTTGCCGACCACAATCTCCAGCAAACGCATGATGTGGACTGGGTTGAAGAAGTGCATCCCGACTACATGTTCAGGTCGCGCGGAAGCTTTCGCGATGTCCGTAATGGAAAGCGACGAAGTGTTAGACGCAAAAATGAAGTCATGGCCAAATGATTCCGTTTCGCGTAACAAATCCTGCTTTAGTTGTAACTGTTCCGGGGCAGCCTCGATGATTAAGTTAGCTGTCGCAACCTGGTCGAGGTGGGTGGTGCCGTGGATGTTTTGAAGCGTTTGCTCGCGATCTTCCTCAGTCAATTTGCCCAGCTGCATGCCCTTGTCGAGGTTGCGTTCGACTGCCCGGATACCACGGGCGAGGCTATCTCGATCGAGGTCGCGGAGGATAACTCGATAACCGGCGGCTGCCGCAACCTGCGCGATACCATGCCCCATGGTGCCCGCTCCGATTACGGCTATGGAAGCAATCTTCTGGGAAGTGCTTTCCTTCAAATTTTGCCAGAATCTCCTGGTGGCGAGTTGCGTGGTTGATTCGCAAGCCCTTAGTTCGACTACTTAAGTACCAGTAGTTATACTATACGCCTAACCGAAAAGGCTATACTGATGTGTATTTACTTACAGTCTGCCTGACAATTTTCACCGCCAAACGAAGGGAAAACACCACACGCAATGCCGAAACAGACACTCCACCGGGACGTGGTAATTATTGGCTCCGGGCCCGCCGGATTGACGGCCGCAATCTATACCGCACGTGCCAATCTGGCGCCGCTCCTGGTTGATGCCCCCGCCGACGCTGAGAAGCAAACCGCGCCTGGTGGCCAGTTGATGATTACGACAGATGTGGAGAACTATCCGGGTTTCGCCGCCGGAATTCAGGGGCCCGATCTGATGGTTGAGTTTCGCAAGCAGGCGGAACGTTTTGGCACTGAGTTTCTTGAAGCGTGGATCACAAAAGTGGACCTGCAAGAACGACCATTCACGCTTTACACGGATGATTACACAATTAAAGCCGCAACTTTGATCATTGCTTCCGGAGCGTCAGCAAAGTGGTTGGGCATTCCTGGGGAAGCCAAGGTTCCTGACGGACTGGGCGGCAACGGCGTTTCCGCCTGCGCCACCTGCGACGGACCACTACCTTCATTTCGAGACCAGACTCTCGTGGTTGTTGGCGGCGGTGATACAGCTATGGAGGAAGCGACCTTTCTAACTCGATATGCTGCTCGTGTTTTTGTCGTGCACCGGCGCGATAAATTGCGCGCTTCAAAAATCATGCAAGACAAGGCTTTCGCTAACCACAAACTGGACTTCATCTGGGATACCGCCGTAGAGGAAATTCTCGGAAGCCAGGATGACGGCGTCACCGCTGTAAGACTTCGCAATCTAAAGACTGGCGAGCAACACATCTTTCCTTGCGCCGGCGTATTTATTGCGATCGGACACAAACCCAACACGGATCTCTTTAAAGGACAGATCGAGACAGACGAGGTTGGCTACATCAAGACGGCTGGTCATTCAACGGCAACTAACATCCCGGGAGTGTTCGCCTGTGGTGACGTTCAAGATTCAGTCTACCGGCAGGCTGTCACGGCGGCAGGCACTGGCTGCATGTCCGCACTAGATGCGGAACGATTCCTGGATCATCTTCCGGTCGCGATGCCTACTGGAGATGAACTTACGATCGAGGGTGAACGAGTTTCTGCGGATCACTCATCCTTAATCACGCCTGACGGCAAAGTCATCTCGAACAAAACTGAGGTTGCGAAATCGGGCGACTAGCCTGAGTTAGGGCGTCCAAATAAACGTTCAGAATTCGGCGGCTTGCCGCTGTCGGTGCGGTATGGCTTGCCTTACCGACAAGGCCGTTTCAAATCAACCGCGAGGCTGAGCCTCGCGGTTTTTTGATTAGCGAGTTTGGCCGGTGAGGCAAGCCCTCACCGCACGGTGGGCGGCAAAGCCGCAAGTCTTAAAGCAGAACTATTGAATCGTCACGCTGGCGGCGCTGACGAACTGGTCTTGAAATTGGTTCCGCGGCAACGGGAACCCAGCCGTTGCTGGGACACGTTTCGCAGTAAGCACCACGACGTTTTTTCCGGTCCTCACATTCATTACAATTCAACAGCTGACCTGCTTCGCGCAATGCGTCGAGCAGGGGAATCAGTAATCGACCGCGTGCCGTGAGGCCGTATTCGATGTGCGGAGGATTTCCCCCAAAGTCTGTGCGTTCAAGAATGTTGTCGGCGACGAGATCGCGTAAGCGGCCAACTAGAGTGCGACTACTGATCGGTTGCAGATTTGTATGCAGCTCCATGGTGCGCCGCGGCCCGTGCACCAGATCGCGAATGATTAGCATCGTCCATTTGTCGCCAATTACCTGGAGCGCGCCGGCAATCGGGCAACCATCAAGATCTCGACGTCTCACTTGCTACTCCTTCTGAAAAGCTACGCAGCTCTTCCAGCATCATCCCTGCGGCCGAAGGTTAATATTGTAAGTCTTAATCTTGGAATTTAGGGTAGTGGCGTTCATCCCGAGCAACCGCGCAGCACGCGATTGATGACCGCCAGTCTGATCCAAAGCCCGGCGAATCAAATCGATCTCGAAGCGCCTTACTTCGTCGTAGAAATCTACGCCACGTCCGATATCCTGCACTGCAGTAATACTCGCGCCATCGTGAGATCGGGCAGCGACGCTCTGCGGATCGCTAATCTCATTTCGTAAACACTCGCGAGTAATATCATTGCCCGGGGCAATCACTACCGCTCGTTCAATAGTATTTTCCAGCTCGCGCACATTTCCCGGCCAGGAGTAAGCCTCCAGCAGCGCCAATACATCGGGAGCTAGTTGGGCCGACACCTGTCGTCCATTCTCTTCGTTGTACTTCGCAATGAAATGCTGTGCGAGGGCGAGGATATCTTCGCGCCGATCCCGCAGCGGCGGAAGCTCAATTGGCACAACCGCCAGCCGGTAATAAAGATCCTCGCGGAAACTTCCCTGCTTCACCGCCTCCTTCAAATCAATATTTGTCGCGGCAATGATACGCACATCGACCCGGCGCGGGGTGGTATCGCCCAGGGGAGTAAACTCGCGCTCCTGAATTACGCGTAGGAGGCGTACCTGCGTTTCGGGGGGAATGTCGCCGATCTCATCGAGAAAAATAGAGCCGCCATCAGCGACTTCAAACAGTCCTTTCTTAACGGCAACGGCGCCGGTAAAAGCGCCGCGGGTATGACCAAAGAGTTCGGACTCGAGGAGTTCTGAGGGAATGTTTGAGCTGTTGACCGTAACAAACGGCTTGGCGGCGCGCGGGCTAGCTTCATGAATCGCCTTGGCAATTAACTCTTTGCCGGTGCCGCTTTCGCCCGTAACGAGAACGGTAGAGCGCGCGGGCGCAACCTGTTCCACGATCCGGAAAACTTCCTGCATCACATCTGAGCGGCCAACTATCTCGCCGCGATCCACCGCCCGGCTCATCGCGCGCCGCAGTGTGCGCCGCTCTTCTTCTTTCCGGCGACGCTTGACGCCGGCCGCAACCGTGCCCGTGATCTGTTCGTTTTGAAACGGCTTGCGAATGCAGCCGAAGGCGCCCCGCTCCCAAGCGGCAATCGCTGTGTCGAATGTCGCGTATGCGGTAATCATGACAATCACCGCTTCGGGATCGTTCTTGAGAAGTTCCTCAAGCGCGCGCAGTCCGCCGATGCCGGGCATCGAGACGTCAAGCAGGACTACATCGTAGGCCCGTTTACCATAAGCTTCGATCCCCTCCTCGCCGGTTTTTGCGAGATCAACTCGATATCCTTCCGCGGAGAGCAGCGTCTCCAGGACATCGCGCATGATCTCCTCATCGTCGACTATTAATACAGCACCCTTCTTAGCCATGTGTTCTTATGAATCTTTGCAGTTGAAAATTGCGGTTCAGTTTAGGCGAGAACAAGACAGATAACAAAAGCCGGAGGCAAACAGCTCGAGGCCATTTGCGTCCGGCTCAAAAGAGTTTTCACGAGCGCGTTAATCGCCTACGGCCTGCAAACGGGCGCGCAGGTCAGACGTAGGCAAGCTGATTCTGAAGGTCGTGCCCCGTCCGGGCGTGCTCTCTACCGAGATATGACCTGAATGTTCCTGGACGATGCCGTATGAGACCGCCAACCCGAGACCTGTGCCGCGGCCAACTCCCTTGGTCGTGTAGAACGGATCGTAGATCTTCGCTACGTTCTCGGGAGCGATCCCGATGCCGGAATCGGCAATCTCGATGACCAGCGATTTGTTACCGTCATTCGCCGTCGAAATTTTGATTTCTCCGCCATTGGGGATGGCATCGCGGGCATTGAGTAACAAGTTGGTAAAGATCTGCTGCAGCTTGCCACTGTTGCCGAAGACGAGTGGTTGCTCTTCCTGATAAGCACGCACTATCTCGATCTGATTAGTGCGCAACTGCGGTTCAAGCAGTTGCAGCGTGTCGTCCAGGACCCGGTGAATGTCTACTTCGCCAAACTCCGTGGCGCTTCCGGTACGCGAAAAATTGAGCAGGTTATTGACAATGTTCGTCGCACGTTCCGCCTGACGTCGAACCTTTTGCAGCAAGGCATGTTTCGGATCAGCCTCGGGCAACATTCCCAAAAGCATTTGCGTGTAGGACGACACTCCGGTCAGCGGGGTATTCACCTCGTGAGCCACTCCTGCCGCTAACAAACCAATGGACGAGAGCTTCTCGCGCTGTTGCAGCTGCTCTTCCAGGCGAATGCGCGAAGTGACGTCTTCGACTACTACCAGGGCGCCAGTCTGTTCTTGCAAATCCTGAAGCGGCGCAATCGCAATGTTCAGCACCAGGGTTTGCCCGGCGCGTGTAGCTGTATGGATCTTGTAGATGTTGCGAATCTCTCTGAGGCGCCAGCGATCGTTTCCTAGTACCTGCCAGAGCGTGTCGGCAAAGTCTTCGGAGAATAGTTCTTCCACACGCTTTCCAATAGCTTGATCGCGCGCGAGGCCCAGGATGAGTTCCAGCGCCGAGTTCATGCGTGTAACTCGGCCTTCAAGATCGACTGCCAGCAGTCCGACGTTGATCGATTCGATAATCGATTCGTTGAACTCCTTCAGAAGTTTCAATTCCGAGGCGCGCGCTTGTTGCTCCTGGTAAAGCAGACTGTTTTCGATCGCGACTGCGACATAGCCCGATACGGTCCTGAGGATTTCCACGTCTTCTGAGGAAAGTAAGGCGCCATCCGAAGAACGTCCTAGTCCGATCACTGCGACCATGCGGCCGCGCACGACGCACGGCACGTAGTAATGCAGGGCCCGGCGCACAAATCCGTTCGCCTCCGGCGCCACATCCAGATCGTCCGTTCGCACCACACCATTCTCGGCGGAGCGAACCCGAATCATCTCGCGAAAGTCGGGGGGCACAATCATCTCGGCTGCCAAGCCTTCGGCGCGCGCCAGGCGATAGCCGGAAGCTGCACTGCGGTCTTCAATGAAAATGGCCACACGGCCGACGTTCATTACTTCCTGGAGCCGGCTTACAAGGGAGTCGAGCAAAGGTTCGAGGGCCGTGGTAGCTGAGAGCGTGCGCCCGAAATCCAGAAGACTATGACGCATGTCGTAGCGTTCGCCATAGAAGAGACGATCGGTGCGCTCTTGCAGAAAACCCTTCACTGGCGCCGCCAACATCACGATTACCGCCATTGCCACGATCGCAATCACGACCCGCAAGGTGAGCTCGCCGGAAGTAAAACTCTCTCCGCCGATGGCATAGATCCCGCCGAGATAAACAACCGAGCCAATCAGCATCGCGATCGCGAGAGTCGTTAAGGCATAGACAAAAACACGGCGGACAACCAGCTCGACATCCATCAGGCGATAACGAATTACCGAGTAGCCAAAGGCGAGAGGGATCAACACAAGTGGCAAAACCGCTGCGTCAATAAGCCAGGGATCGCTTTGCGCGCCTAACAGGTAGCCGACGCCATACAGGAGGGTGAAGGGAGCGATCGCCAACAATGAACCCCACACCACCCACTTCAGTTGTTGTCGTACTACAGCACTCTTCGCCTTTACCCAGGTCCTGATCAGGAGTGCAGCGCTGGCAATTAAGCCGGCATTGAAATGGAAGAAGCTCAGTTTCCAGACAAGCTCAACAAACGACTCGGAAACTGCGGGAATTTCCCGGACTATTGGCAGCGCCTGGGCAACGACGTCGCGCAGGTAGATGAAGCTTGTCAGGATCACTAGCGCGATAGCGGGCGCATAAAGCAGGACAGTGCGCCAGCGTCGCTCAGCGAACAACTGTTGCCGCGCCGGGTAAAGGGCGCAGAAATGAAGAAAGAGCGGCGCGAATAAAATGAAAGCGACGTTCTTCAGAAACGCGATGGCTAGATCAAGATCGCGATAACTACCGACGGGCGTATAGAAAAGAAAGACAAATGCCGCCAGGCACCAGGTCGCGAAATGAAGGGCAAAAGGCGCGCGCCCGCCTTGTTTGAATAGGACGAAGAAGCCGACGAACAGAAAAACCAACCCGATCAGATTGAGGTAGAGCGAGCGTGGCGTCCATTTATGAGTGGCGTCGAGGTTATCGAGGTCAGCGTAGTAATAACGACTTTCTTCCGGATAGGACGGTCGCTCAATTAGATAGTGGATCTGCCCGCCCACCTGGGCTTGGTCGAGATATATCTGCACGTCTTTGGCGTGCGAAATCTCTTCGTACTTTTCGTTGTTAACGCTGACACCGAGAAGGCGATCTCCAGGCAGCAACCGCGAGCGCGCGCCGGAAGAGTTTGGTTCAACTGCCTCGGCGATGATCCCCTGCTTCGTTTCCGTCCAGCGAATGCCGTCCCAGGGTGGCGTCTCGCGGCGGGCCCGCTGGACAAAGTTCAGCACCCCCGCGGCGAGCATGATGGCCGCGCCAGCCAGCACTAACCAAGTCCCAGTTGTAAGCACCGATCGCTTCAAGGTTCAGTTCACCAACTTCGGGCTCCTTCCCGATCCGCTCTTAAAGAGCAATGTTTGTTCCCCAGACCAGAGGCTAGTTTCAGACTGGTCAATACTGAGCCCGCCACCTTATAGGCCCACGACGACACCTTTTCGGGATTCAGTATTTTGTAGTTTTCCATGATTTTGGAGAAAAACTTCCGGTGGGGCTGGAGGAGCAAACACCGTAACGGCTACGGTGGCTACTCCTGCCACCGAAAGCCTGCGCTTAAAATCTTAGGGAGATACCCCCGCGTACCGAGCGCCGATTACTCGTGATCTGCGTCAGAATCTCTCCGTTCTCAGTTGCCGCTTGGGCATCCAGCAAATTACGCGCATCGAGTATGGCTTCCGCGCGAACCGGCAAGCCGAAGCTGGGCAGATCTTGCGTGACCTGAATGCTCAATGACGGATCGTAGACTCCGAGTCGGCCAGCAAAAGGATCGATTGCGAAGACGGTGGCGTTCGGCGAAAAGCGCAAAACTGTCCGCACATGAGTGCCACTACTGAATCCACCACTCACTTGCAACGCTGCTGTCTGAAAGAATGCGTTGGCAAACATTTCGTCCGGTGCCGTGAAAGTCGATGCGAGTCGCTGGCCCTCGCCAACCGAGTAACCCGCTGAAGCACTCCACTGTCCGCCAAGCCGCCTGGTGTAAACCACGCGCATGCCCCGAGCGGCGCCTTCCTGATTTGCAACGTTAATGAAGGCGTCGCCACTTGAACCGGAGAAGCCGGAAATCGGCGTGCGCAGCAGGCCTATGCCGCGACCCGCAGTAGTGTCGAAGAATGCAGTCGCTTCCAGATTAGCGTCATTACTTAGAACTCTTTCAACGCCAAATTCGAGCCGGTGACTGCGCTCCAGGACCGCTTGTCCGTCGATTACTGCAATTGGTCGATTTGCCGAGTTGGTAAAAACAATATCGGTACCTTCAAAACTCGCGACACTCTGCGTCTCTGATTCGTCACCGCCGGGAGCGTATGCAGCTTTGACTCGAGTGCGGGCGTTTGGATCAAACTGAACACCAATCCGCGGACTGAGCGAACGTGCGCCACCCGCGCCGATGAAGCGCGAATAATCCAGACCCAGAACGATGACTACACCGTTCCGCACGATCCATTCATCGACAGCGCGCACGGAAAACTGTCCTGCCGGCCGGTGTTCTAATCCGTCTGACGCAAATGCGGAATTGAATTGCATTCCGCCAACGCTTACTTCCAAATTGTGACGGTCGTTTATTTTGACGCGGCTGGTAGCTTCCAGGCGCTCAGGAGCGGAGGCACCCACCCCTGTTTGCCCAGCAAATATCAATTCGACTCGTTCGGTGACTGGCGTAGAGACGGCGAAATTTAGCCCCAGATAACCTGGCTCGGTAGCACTTCCGGCAAAATATGTTTGGACTACCCCCAGCGTCCGGCCTTTGAAACTGTTCGCACCCTCAACTGTGGTGTCGGTCGCTGCCTCGGCGACTTTGGCCTCGGGCTCCGTCTTTGCCACCTCGATTCCGAGCGCGGCCTTGATGTCTTCGTCGCTACCTTCCTGAACCTGGAAGATCGAACGGCGTGTTTGTGCTGAACGAAGGATCCAGCGCACGTCCTCTCGATCCTTGCGCCGCTCCGGTAAAGTTTTGCCGGAGCCAATCGGCTCCAGATTGAATCGGTAAATCAACTCTTGTGAGGGGCGCACTTCAACCGATGCAAACGCGACTGCATTAAATCCTTCGGCAATTGCGCGAATGCTGTACCGGCCTGGGGCAATCTTTGCCATAAAGCGCCCGTCGTTATTGGTTCTAGTCTCCTTGATTACGATATTAGCGCCATCTTTCAGAAGGGAAACCAATGCGCCCGCTAGAGGGTTGCCTTTATCGTCCTTCACCGAACCGGTAATTTTTGCCAGCGAACCCTTCCCCGCGAGGGTGGTTGGGGTATTCAGAAAAAACAAACCTGCCAGCGCAAACAAACTCAGCGCGAAGCCAACTCTTCTTTTCATGGGGCGAAAACCTCCAAGCGCAGACTCCCATCCGGAAGCGGCTGCAGCAAAAGACGGCGTCTGTGTGTTTCGGCTCAACTTAGGAAGGACTTTCCTGAAGTTCATCCTCATTCCAATGCACCAGGAACAAGTGCCCTTAAGAGGGCGAACAGGTTCAGGCCAGGAGACTTACCGGAACCACTAGATGACCTCATTTTCGGCCACTTTTCAAAGCTCTGTCAAGCGAAGTGCCCTATTTTTAGCCCTGTTTGCGGCCAATTTTGCCGCGTGTTAGGATTTCAATCCCAGCCCCCAAAAGGTCTAATCACCAATAACGAGCATTTTCATCAGTAGTCAAGCATGATCGATAACGTCCAACTAACCCGACACCCAACTGGCATCACTATTCTGACGGAACATATGCCGGGACTGCGTTCCGTGACTGCCGGAATCTGGGTGCGCCGGGGATCCCGCCACGAATCGGCCACGCTTAACGGGATCTGCCACTTCATCGAACACTCTGTTTTTAAAGGAACGACGCGCCGTACGGCTCGCGATATTGCTGTTGAGTCAGACCGGCTCGGGGGACATTTGGACGCCTACACTACTCAGGAGATGACTGGCTTTGCCATAAAGGTTGCCGACAGCCGATTGCCGGAAGCTCTGGATCTTCTTTCCGACCTGGTCTCGCGCCCGCGATTTGACCAGCAGGACCTCGAGCGAGAGCGAAAAGTGATTCTGGAAGAGATCAAGATGGTCGAGGACACGCCAGACGAACTACTCGGCGAGCTCTTCAACGCCGCCTATTTTCCGAATCACCCGCTCGGTCGTCCGATTGAGGGTACGGAAGACACGGTTTCGACTTTCGATCAGCAACTTACGACCGACTTTCATGCGCACGCTTTCTCACAAGCAAATCTGGTAGTCGCCGCAGCAGGAAACGTCGAGCACAGCCTCGTAGAGGAGATGGTGGAGCGGGCTTTTGCTGACGCGAATACAAATGCTGATGCCTCGCAAATTTCTGCTGAAGCGAGCGTTTCCCCGGCGCCCGCCGCGCCCATCCTGATCGAACACAAGAAAGAGTTGGAGCAGGCGCACTTGATAGTAGCGACGCCTTTTCCGACGGCACTCAGTCCTGAACGCTATGCCGCAAGCTTGTTAGCTTCGATAATTGGCGGCGGCACTTCCAGTCGCCTGTGGCAAAAAATTCGCGAGGAACGTGGGTTGGCTTATTCAGTGGGTGCAGGCAGCGGTACCTTCTCGGATGTCGGTGTCTTCACAATTTATGCAGGTACTTCTCCCAAACACCTCGATGAAGTTTTGGATCTCTCGCTGGCCGAGCTGCGGCGCATAGTGAATGAGGTGGTGCCTGAGGACGAGCTAAAACTCGTTAAGGAGCAGGCTATTTCTTCGGTTCTCCTCGGTCTGGAGTCTTCCAGTGCCCGCGCCGGAGCGCTCGCCCGTCAGGAAATTATCCACAATCGCCACATCTCACCTGACGAGATCATCGAACATCTCGAAGCGGTCACCAGCGCCGAGGTTCAGGATGTTGCGCGCAAGTTCTTTGCTACTGAAAAACTCGCCTTAGGAGCGTTGGGCAATCTCAACGGCTTTCGCGTCGATCGATCACGTTTGGAGATCTAGGAGAGTCAGGAGTCGGTTGTCAGTGGTTGTTAGCTGTCGGTCCGCATTGGCTAAAGCTCAACCGCAGTTTCGTGCTGGTTCACGAATCAAGAGTACTGAGGGAGTCCCCACAGACCACATCCACAACTACTAGCTACTGACTACTAGCTACTTACTCACCACTGACAACGAACCACGAACAACTAACTACTGTACCGCTCACCGTCTGTGGTAGAGTTCCATTTTCGTTGTTCCCGTCTTGCTTTCTGAGTTCCTGACATGAAACTTACCGTTCTCGGCAGCGGCTCAACTGGTAACGCGGTTTTGATCGTTGCGGGCGAGACTCGTGTCCTTGTCGATGCCGGTCTTAGCGCCAAAGAACTGGCCCGGCGGCTGGCGCTCGTCGGCGAAGATATTCATCGTCTCGATGGTGTGCTCGTCACGCACGAGCACGGCGATCATGTTGGCGGCTTGCGCGTGCTACTTCGCTCGGTTGATTGTCCCGTCTACATCTCCGCCACCACCTGCGACGCATACATCAGCGAACGCACCACCCTGGGCAATGATGAATTTCGGAAGCGAGCCGCCGCACTCAGCAATCGCGTCGAACAGATCGAATCCAGTAAGGATTTCCGCATCGGCGAAATCGATTTTCATCCCTTTACCATTCCCCACGACGCTGCCGATAACTTTGGATTTACCGCAACTCATCAGGGCGTAAAGATCGCCACGCTGATGGATTTCGGCCATATTACGACACTTATTAGCGAACAATTACGCGGGTGCGCAGCCATCCTCATGGAGTCGAACCATAGCCGCGACATGTTGAAAGCCTGCGATTCTTACCCTTGGGAGCTGAAACAGCGGATTCTTTCCCGGCTCGGCCATCTTTCCAATGAAGACGTTGCCGAGTGGTTGCGCGACGGCTTTGACGGCTGCGCGCGACAC
>JBAPXA010000057.1:0-20846 GCA_049283975.1 Pyrinomonadaceae bacterium
CATGAGTGCTTCTGACAATGACGCTTCGGTGTGGAAACTAATCAGGCTTGATGAGGCGCGCTCAGAAGCCCCTCGGATTAATCCCGGGGCGGCGCCGAACGGAGTGGCGTAGCCCCAAATCAAATACAAACTACCGACCAAATGGCAATCGTTTGAACCGATCACGCCCTTGAAATTGATCATCGAATCGTCCCAAAACTCTGGACGCGTAGCAGCTAAGCGATAATAATAAGCCCGTTTACCTGATGGCCTTGATCCTTGCGTCTTCTAAAGTCGGAATCGCTTCCCATAAACTGAGATTTCCGATACCCACTAGTTTTTCTCAATGAAAAGGAGTTGCATGTCATGGATAAACTGCTGGCACGTAGGTACGAAGTTCTGATCGAGAACCGCCAGACAATAACGCCATGGGTTAAAGAATTAGTTTTATCCAAAGCTGAACAACATCCTACACTCGTTCGGCCAGACGCAGCCTTTTTCCTTATAGTTACGATGGACGAGATGATTGTCTTGCCTTATGCAGGACCTATCCGACCTTGGCCTTTTTCAGAGTTTGGCTCGACTCACTACCGCAACTATTCAATTAACAATCTGAAACCTAGAGTAGCCGAAGCGCTTGATATTCTGTTTTTGGATCTCAAGAACGTTGACGAAGTCTCAGCTCATCAAGTATTGCGGGCGATCGACAAGAACTGGCCGCAACTCACAGTTCTGTTTGGTTGGGGGTAAGACTCATGACAGATTGGAGCCATGCACTCAGAATCTTGGAAGCTCATAAGGAAGAATTAGGGCTCGCCGACGCCAATGCCAGAGAGGCTTATGTCGCGGAGATCAGAGCAAGCACCGCCCTAGAGAAAGACGATCGAAAGGCGGCCACTCAAATTGCCGTTGACGCCGCCAAGACCTTTGTCCAGATTGCTATCGCTTTTATTGTTGCGAGCGTTGGATTCGCGCAGTTTTCTTTCCGCTCTGGCCCAGATTATGTCCGATATTTACTTTTGGCATCGGGAGGGATGGCTTTCATAAGCTTATGTTTTGGGTTTCTAGTAATTAGTCGGGCCTACAAGCGAGGCGACGGGCGTATAGATCTGGGTAAAGATCCGTGGTCTACCGAAAACGTCAGAAATCAGATCAATGGACAGGCAATCACTGGCCTCATCTGCCTGCTCCTCTTTGTGACGGCAATGTCTCTCTTTAACTGGGGCGCAAGCCCTAAGCAGATGACTATTACTCTACCTGATAAGACTACGAAAACAATTGTGAATCTTGAACCAGTCACGATATCCGGCGAATGGTCGAGTCTCGGAATTACACAGACCGGATTCACTATAGCTCTCGACAAGGTTCCTCCGGGCCAGAAACGCGAGGTGCGACTCGACCTTAAGTAGGCTCTCTTAAGATCAAGACTCCGTGAACCAGGAAGCCGCTGGCGACGGATAGCGCCTCTTTCACAGTCGAGTGAGTGTGCCCGGCAGCTCGGATGAGGAAGAACGCCGTCACCCATCGTTAAGGTAACGGTACTGACAAATCCGCGTGACGATGAGGAAAATCAACCTAAGATTCTCATCTGCTTTGACGTGGACCTCACAATGGCGTAGGGTCGAGATCGAATCGAGAGAAAATTTTATGAGTAAACAAAAAGCAATCGGCCGGGATGTGAAACACTATCTCGTGAAGCGACCGGACAAGATCCTAAGCAGCAGCCTGAGCTGGAACGAAGTGCAGGCGGAACTCCGCGAGGGTTTTGGCGAGGCGGATGAAGAGATGTTATTCCGCGGCATTGTTACCGCAGACGGCACCGAGTACCGCGATAAGTACGCCGATAGCAGAACCCAGGTAACCCAGCATCGCGACTGATCACATTTTCGATTGCCGATTGGCAATTGCCGATTGAGCCCGTACCTCGCATTAAAGGCTGAGCGACACCAATCAATCATCCCGCCTATCCTCTCGCCCTCCAAACAACGGCTTTTTCACTGAAAGCATCCAAAGAATTACCAAACAAGGAGGGGGTTTAAGAATGAAAAAACTCTTGAAAAGAATCGGCGGTTTTCTCCTCGCTGCGCTGATGCTTTCCGGGATTTGGTTCGCCTCGGCGACCAACGTTGAAGCGCAGTCTCGGCGAAGGGTCATAGTCGTCCGCCAGAATCCTTATCGATTTTATCGTCCTTTTGGTTATGGATTTCGGAGCCGATGGGGCTATCCCTACGGTTACAATCGCTGGGGTTACGATCCCTGGTCTCCCTATGGAAGCTACTATCGTCAATATGTTTTCGATAACGGCGACAAGGCTCTGAATGCCGGCCAGAAACAGGGTTTCAAAACCGGAAAAGACGATGGCAAGAAAGGAAAGAGCTACAGTCCCGAACGGTCGCACTACTTCAAAGAAGCCGGCTTTGGGAACTTCGGTGAAATCTATCGTTCAGGTTTTGCCCGCGGTTATCAGGAAGGTTACCGGGTAGGCGGTAACGAACGAGCTGGCTGACGGATCGTAAGCTTAGACGTAAGGCCGCGATGGAAGCATCGCGGCCTTAATATTTCTTCGCGGCGCGTAACTGATGATTGCCGATCAATTGCCAATTGACGCCGTCTCACGTCGGCTGTCAATCGAGGTGGGCGATCGTGATTCCGATGATTGCCAGGACCGCACCGACGCCAACCGCTACACCGATGGCAATGTTTCTCGCGGTCGAGTGTCCTTTGTTGTCCTCAACCTTCAAGACATCAGCGTAGCGGATCGTGGTCGGAGCATCGGTCTTTCGATCCCGGATCACAAAGTCTTCCTCGTCCGCCTGAGCAACATATCCTTTTACCTTCGTCCCATTTTTCAGTTTGATCGTGGCCTTGGCTTTTGCCCCAACTCCGAGCCGCGCAATCTTGCTCTTGACCGCTTCGACAGTGGGAGCCTGCCTACCACTTTGGGAAGCCACTGCCGGCTGTGAAGTGGTAGCAAGTAAAAGCATGACGGCGACTAATAACGATAGATTTGTTTTCAGCATAATTATCCTCAACTTGGGTCTGACTTGAGGCGCTTAGCTGCAATGTCAGTACCATTGCGACGACGCGAAGATCGCTAGGGAAACGACTGTAACCTGACGATCCGACGTCGCTAGAATGTTTCTAGTGCAACAAGAATCTGTCACCTGCTTGTGCAGCCTTCCTGTGGGCAAGCAGAAGAAAGCACTTGTACCCATTGTGGTTAATCGAAGCTCGAACGTTGGAACCCGGTCGCTACCGCTCCCGGTTCTGACTTTACATCGGCTAGAATATTGACGGTTATTGGAGATCAAATATGAACAGGCGCTACTTTCTATCAGCAGGGGTTGCCGCAGTTGCAGTGGCGGCGGTCTCGAGATTGTCGATCGGCTCGAGTCCGTTTTCAGGAAACGAACAGGGAACTCAAAAGGCCGCTAAAGAACAACTCAATCCCCGGAATTCTAAAGGAATCATCAAAGTGACTAAGACAAACGACGAGTGGAAAAAAGAACTGACGCCGGAGCAGTACTACGTAACGCGGGAGAAGGGAACAGAGCGGCCATTCTCCAGTCCGCTAAATGAGATTCATGAAGACGGCGTCTTTGAATGCGTGGCCTGTGGGCTGCCGCTTTACGACGCCAAGGCCAAGTTCGATTCCGGCACCGGCTGGCCCAGTTTCTATGAGCCAATCGCGCCGGAGAATGTTCGTGAGGAAGTGGACAAGAGTCTATGGGAAACGCGCACTGAGGTCCTCTGTGCTCGTTGCGACGCGCATCTCGGTCACGTCTTTAACGATGGCCCGCAGCCGACAGGATTGCGTTATTGCATGAATGGGGTTGCTATGAAGTTTGTTAAGAGCTAGGTCTTTGGTTTTTGAGCTTTGTCCTTAGTGCAAACTCCGCACTTATTAACCAAGCAGTTATGAAATTTGTGTGTCGCTTGTTGGGGACAGTGGCTGGCGAGTCAATGATTTCGCCCTTCATATGCTATAGTCAACATCGCTAGTTAATAGGCCGCACTAAGACAACCTACTATCGACATCAGGATCTAGCGCGAAACGCACCTCCTTGTGCCGTCTGTTGTTCTTGCAAACGCCCGACTCGCGCTGGAAGGCCCTGATGCTCGCGCTTGTATCACTTCAATTTGCGCCCTAATTAAGCTCTTTTACGACGGAGTGTAAACATATTAATGTCTAGACCAATCGCACCGCTGGGAACCCTTATTACTGAGTACGCACCGGGCACTGTCGCCCCGGGAATGGATTCGCGTTTTCAAATGATTATTGTTGCCGGAAAAAGAACGAAGCAATTGCTTCAGGGAGCAGAAGCACGCATTGAATCAGATCTGCATCGCAGGAAGCGCACCAGCATCGCCCTTGAAGAGGTGAAGCGAGGCTTAGTGCGATTTAATGGGCAAGCTGAGTTGTCATGAACGGATTAAGGGTCTACACAAAACCGAATAACACGAATGGGGACCAGAAGGTTTTCTACAGCCGGCGGGGGAATGGTCCGTACTATCGGTGGTTCTATGAAGAGAAAGCGAATGAATGGCGCGCCTCACGCGTAATCACGGCTGATTTCACTTCTCATAGCCTTTCGATGGCAACCTGGAAGGCTGTTCCGGTAGCACTGCAAACCAGATTAGGCGAGCACTACCTGGACTAGCATCGGCCGCATGATTGCCGGAGCAGGACCTGAGACCTCCGGATTAGAGGATACTTTTGCTTACCGCTTCGGTCGTTAACCCACCTGAAACTTCAACAGGACTTAACTGGACGCACAGCTTCCTTGTTGTCTCATTGCATGCATTTGGCCTGCTTGCTCTTTGGTTCTGGCCGCGGCCCATCGACCTCGTCCTCTTCTTCAGTCTCTATTTTTTTACGACCTTTTCGATCGGCATTGGCTACCATCGCCTGCTTACGCACCGGGGATTTGTTTCGCCGCGTTGGTTGAGACGAATTTTGGCCTGGGGCGGCGCGGCGGCGTTGCAGGGTGGCCCGGCTCGTTGGACTGCGATTCACCGGCGTCACCATCAAATGGCTGACAAGCACGGCGATCCGCATTCACCCCGGCGCGGGTTTTTGCACGCGCATGTGGGTTGGATCATGAAGCGAGACGCAGTGGAGGGCAGTGATTACCGCAAGCTGGTACCGGACGTATCGGGTGAAGATCCCTGGCTGCGAATACTCGACTATAAACTGCTTTTCACTATGCCCTGGGTCTTGACCGCGTTGCTTTGTTACGGCATCGGAGGCTGGCGCGGTGTGCTCTGGGGCACCGTGGTGCGAACGTTAACCTTGTGGCACCTGACCTGGAGCATCAACAGCGTCTGTCATGTCATCGGCAAGCGGCCCAACCAGACGCGCGACGAGAGCCGGAATGTTTGGTGGCTGGGATTACTCACACTGGGCGAAGGCTGGCATAACAACCATCATGCACATCCACGTTCAGCTATTCACGGCTGGCGCTGGTATCAAGTCGATATTTCCGGTTACGCAATACGGTTGCTGGCGAGCGTAGGATTGATTGCAGAGGTGCAGCGCGAGTTCCGGCCGGAGTTAACTCCAGTTCGGATCGCAGCGAGACCTTCGCAGACTTAGCGCAAGAGCAACGCGCTGTAGTAGCCAGAGATGCCGTTGAGCACGTATTGCACGGCCAGTGCTGCCAGGACGATTCCCATGACTCGCGTAGCGATGTGCACTCCCCCTTCGCCCAGGCGCGCGATAAGCCGCGCACCGAGATAAAGCGAGACAAAAGCAACAAAGAAGACGAGCGCAAGGGCCACGGCGATGGCTCCCAATCGGCGCCAATCACCGCCTGCCTGTGAAGTCAGCAACAAGGTTGTTGCGATCACCCCCGGTCCGGAGAGCATCGGAATAGCGAGCGGAAAAACCGAAATGTCTTCGCCGACTATGCCTCGTTCTTTTTCCTCGGGCGCTTGCAAACCACCGCGTTGTCCAAACAACATGGGCAGCGCTGTGGCGAAAAGCAAAATGCCGCCACTGATTGCGAAGGCATGCACTGAGACGCCGAGATAAGAAAGCACTGATCTTCCGGCTATTAGAAAGAACAGCGCGACGCTAAACGCAATCAGTACTGCCCTTGTTAGAATCGTGCGGCGGCGAGTATGGGTTTCATCTTTGGTGAGCGCGACGAAGATTGGAACCACGCCCGGTGGGTCCACGACTACCAGCAACGTTACAAACGCCGCCAGACCGAATCTGATCACGTCCTGCTCCATTTTTGTGAGGATAGACGGGAACGTTGGTGATTGCCAATTGCCGATTGGCGAATGCCGATTGCTAAACTCGAAGTTGGCCGTTGCTTTCGGGAGAGGGGATTTCAATGAGAGACGAATGGACAGAGGCGGCGACGACGACTCATCAGGACCATGTCATCGCCCACGTAATCGGCACTACCGTTCTTGGTTACTTCTCACTGGGTGAGGCCGTGCATTTCTTACTGGACATCGGCTTCATCTGGAGGATCTATGTCGATGGCGAGATGGGTTTGCTGCCCCATCCAGTGGCGACAGCTGAACTCGAGATTGAGGATGAGGCGCTGGCGCAAATCAAGCTGGAGATCGATTTGCTGTTGCGCGGCAGCGACGAGACATCAAGACTAGTGCGTTTACTGCCACTTAATGCGGCCTCGCCGATTACAGGTGTCGAGGTCTTCGTCCGTGGCGAGGAACACAAACTGGTGCTCGAATGTGAAACTGGCGTTTTGCAGGTCCAGACTTCAGTCAGCGACGACACGATTCAGGTAACGGAAGACTGAACACAAAAAAAGGCACGCCCGAGAGCGTGCCCTAAAAATGTTAGAAATCACCACGCGTTAAACTCAACCGCTGATACTGATCTGATTGTCGATTTCCTTAACACCCTTAACCGAGCGAACGAGCCGCTCAAACTGTGCCTTGATGGACTCGCTCTTAACGGTACCCATCAGAGTAGCCTTGCCGCCGATGACGCTTACAGTCACTCCCAGAGTCGAGAGATTTGGATCGTCCAGGATCCGTTTGTCGACTTCTGATTGAATCGTGGAATCATCCGGTCCACTAGTGGACCCGCCAGTAGGTGCCGGCTGAGTCACGATAATCGGTGCCTGCTGCGTTGCCGGAGGCGCCTGTTGGATGATCACTGGCGGCTGCTGCGCCGCAGGCTGTTGCACGATGGTAGTTGACGGTTGCGCCGGCTGCTGTTGCAACGCAAGGTTATCGTTCGCCACGTTGGATTGACCACTCATCAAGAAGAGGATCAAGATCGTCACCAGCGCGATGGCTACCACCACGATCACACCAACCGTGGCGCCGGACACTCCGTCCCGATCGCCACGCACGGCTTCGGTATGTGTTACTTCGCGTCGGGTAGTCGGCGTTTCAACCACAACCCTGCTTCTGCGAGCCTCTTGTTCGTCGTATGACATCTGTTTCCTCCATTTAAAGAACGTTAAGCTGCGACCTGCGCGATACTAATAATCAGTTTTGAATTCTGATAGAAAGAGCCCTTGTTACCTGAGTTGGGCAAGTGCAATCGCTATTCCCCCAACCGGGTAGACGCCGGACGAGGGCAGATTTTTCACGAGGGCGAGCGTAACAGTGAAATAATCAGCCAGTTTCTAATCTTAGGGACTTAGGGAATCGTTCAGGATGGTCTGGCGAGGCGTATGATTTTGAGTCTTAGCCTTGCAGCACGGTTTTAGATCGAGACAGTAGGCGAATTGCCGATTTCCGATTGGCGATTGCCGATTGGCGACTGGGCGATTGAAGAATCGGTCGGGGGAAGCAACTCGTCCGTTAACCCAGAGATTGCCAGAAACCAGCAGCGCTTTGAGCTAGGAATCAACACAACACTCGTTTCGAATTACAATCGGCAATCGCCAATCGAAAAATCGGCAATCGAAAATCGCCATGACTACTGCCATCGTTCATCATCCCGTTTTCCGGGAACACGATACTGGGCCGGGACATCCAGAGACTGCTTCACGTTACTCAGTTGTGATGAGTGCGTTGAAGGCGGATGCCCAACTCTGGGACAGCCTTTTGGAGCTAGAGGCTCGGAAAGCACCACGCGGGGAGATTCAGGCGTGCCACGCAGCCCAGCTATATAAAACAGTAGAACGCGCGGTCAGCGAGGGCATTGGTTTTCTCGACACTGATACTCCCGTCTCGATGCGTTCACTGGACGCCGCACTGCATGGCAGCGGGGCTGCTTGTCAGGCAATTGACCTGGTAATGACGGGCGAAGCCGCGAATGCGTTTGTACCCGTGCGTCCGCCCGGCCACCACGCGACAGCCGAACGATCGATGGGCTTTTGTTTGTTCAATAACGTCGCCGTCGCCGCTCGTTACGCGCAAAACCATTACCCGCAGATCGAACGGGTGGCAATTATCGATTGGGATGTCCATCACGGTAACGGTACCCAGGGAATTTTTTACGACGACCCCAGCGTTTTCTTTTTTTCCATGCATCAATACCCCTGGTACCCGGGGACCGGGTCGCGAGGCGAGACCGGAGTCAGCCGCGGACGGGGGTATACCTTAAACGTTCCCCTCAAGGCTCAAACTCCGGCTATTGAACAAAAGCGTTCTTTCGAAGCGGCACTCGATGAGATTGGTGCGAACTTTAGTCCCGACCTGATTCTGATTTCGGCAGGTTTTGATTCTCACGTTGGCGACCCGCTGGGCCAATTGTTGCTCAAGGATGAAGACTTCATTGAGATGACCAGGACGGTGAAGCAGTGGGCCGCGGAAACATGTGAAGGCCGGCTGGTTTCCTGTCTTGAAGGTGGTTACAACCTCGAGACGTTGGGCGAAACCGTGCGAGCGCATGTGGCGGAATTGGCGAGCCGGGAAGAACAGTAGGCAGATGGCAGGTGCAGGACCAGGCGGCAAAAACCATTTTCCATTTGTCATTTTTCATTTGACCGGCTCACGTGTCCCTTGGTCAGTCGGCTAGCCAGCCATCCAAGGCGGATGATACGGGCTCGTTAGAGGGAATTTGGAAAATGAGAAATGGAAAATGACAAATGGAAATTGGTTTTGCCGCCTGGTCCTGCTCCCACCTCCTGGTCCTGCCTCCTGTCTTCGCTGCCCATTGCTTGTTGAACCCCGGTTGTTGGTGGAGTAAACTCTGCCACACCTGAAACCGCTTCGGCAGCGATCGTCCCTGTTAAGGGTTGACGCCACACCCTAAGTCAACGCGATCCTCGAAGAGCTGAGAGAGCAGACTCCTCGGTCTCGTTCTCAATGGAGAAAAGCCCCATGCCAGATCTGGAAATCACCTGCGCCGAATGCGCCACCCCGTTCGCATTCACCGAGCGCGAACAGGAATACTATCGTGAAAGAAACCTAACCCACCCAAAGCGCTGTAAGCCTTGTAGAGATGCGCGGCGCGCAAATTTTGGTGGTTCAAGGGGTCCCGGCGGAGAACGTGAGCGGTTTGAGATTACTTGCGATCAGTGTGGCAAGACTGACACAGTTCCTTTCAAGCCCTCCAGCGGCCGTCCGGTGCTGTGTGGCGAATGCTTTAGTGCAAACCGCGCGAAAGAGCAGTAGGCGGTAGGCAGGAGACAGAAGTCAGTAGGCAGTAGACAGTAGACGGTAGACAGAGACCGCAGGTAGTAGTTATTTGTCCGGCTGTCATCTGTGACTAGACTG
Organism: Pyrinomonadaceae bacterium; assembly: GCA_049283975.1. Lineage (GTDB taxonomy): Bacteria > Acidobacteriota > Blastocatellia > Pyrinomonadales > Pyrinomonadaceae > PSRF01. The sequence goes on from JBAPXA010000057.1 coordinate 9,637, forward strand.
ACCACGAACCACTGATACTGGCAAACTAACTAGTTGACTACTGGCTACGGGCTACTAACCAAGTTGCGATGAGTTACGAAACCATTCAATTCGAAGTGCGCGGCGGCGTTTCTGTGATCACGCTCAACCGTCCCGACGCATTGAACGCTTTGACTCTGGCTGTGGCGGGAGAATTCAAGGCAGCCGTGGCTGAAGCAGTCGCGCAGGGAAGTCGGGCCATCGTGCTAACAGGGGCGGGGCGCGCCTTCTGCGCTGGCGGCGATCTCCGCGAAATGCAGAAAATCGCGTCTCAGAATGGTCGTGTTGAAGCCTTTTTTGATGAGCCGCTTCGTGAGTTGAATGATTGCATCGTGCTGATTCGTCAGACTCCACTGCCGTTTATAGCAGCGGTCAACGGCTCCGCTGCCGGAGGCGGTTGCAATCTGGCGCTGGCTTGCGACCTCGTAATTGCCGGCGAAAGCGCGCGCTTCAATCAAGCCTTCGTGAAGATTGGTCTAACGCCTGATTGTGGCGGGACTTTCATCCTGCCTCGCTTGGTGGGTTGGCGGCGGGCAACGCAGTTGATGATGACGGGGGAAGTGGTGAACGCGCCCCAGGCTTTAGCGATGGGCATGATTAACGCCGTCGTTGCGGACGATCAATTGATCGCCAAGGCGATGGCGATGGCCGAGGCTTTGGCTGGGGCGCCGACAGCCGCCATCGGCCGCATCAAGGAGCTTTTGGAGGCCAGTGCCAAAAACGATTACGGTGAACAACTGGAGCTGGAGCGAGAAACGCAACTCAAATCAGGACTAACAAAAGATTTTAAGGAAGGCGTCGCGGCTTTCATCGAAAAAAGACCACCAAAGTTTGTTGGTGGCTAATTGGAAGGAAGAACTCGAGAGTCGCGAGCCGCTAACCTGGTTGGCGGCTCTTTTCTATTTGGCCTTTGAAAATTCTGACTCCCAGTTGACATATTACAAGTCTACACAGCACAAAGTTCAAAGGCCCAAGACCAAAGGCCTAAGACCAAAGAAATGGCGTCATTAACCTATCTTCAATTACTGCGCAGCAACAATTACTTCCGGCGATTGTGGCTGGGGCAGGTGATCTCCGAGCTCGGCAACTGGTTCAACTTCATTGCTGCGCTGGGACTGGTGCGCGCTGTCTCCCACGGGGCGCCCGAAGTAACCACCATCATGCTGGTGACGCGCCTCTTGCCGTTTACGATCTTCGCGCCCCTTGCCGGAGCCTTTGTCGACCGCTGGTCGCGGCGCACCGTGATGATCGTTTCAGATCTGACACGAGTAGTGGTTGCGCTCGCCATGTTGCTGGTGAGACGGCCGGAGGATCTTTGGATCGCTTATGTCTGTACCGTAGTCCTTTCCTTCTTCGGCGCTTTTTTTGAAGCGGCAAAGAATGCGTCGGTTCCAAACATTACCGGTGACCGCGATCTACTTGCCGGCAACGCCTTGATGTTTTCTTCCCGGTTCTTGTTGATGGCTTTTGGCGCTGCCCTCGGCGGCTGGACGGCGGCAACTGTAGGCTATCGAGCTGCTTTTGTCGTGAACGCCATTTCATTCGCCGCCTCGGCCTATTCAGTCTGGTTGATTCCGGATGAGCAAACCAAGAGTCCGGCAAGGATTGAAGCGGTCGCGGGGGAGGTCAAACGCGGATACTGGTCGGACATTCGCGAAGGCTGGTCGTTCATTTTAAGTCACGGACCGGTCTCTGCCATCCTCGCTATCAACATTCTCTGGGCGACCGGCGGCGGCTCCATCAATCTCATTTCTGATCGACTTGGAGGGATTGTTTTTGCTGGCCAGGGAGGAATCAGCGGTGACGCCGCGGTTGCGGTGCTCTATTTTGCCGCCGGCGTTGGACTCTTTCTGGGGATGATGATTGCGCGGCGGCTGGGCACGCATCTCGAAGTGCTGCACGCCACCATTCCTTTTATTGGTTGGGCGTTAATCATCCAGGGTGTGATCTTCGCGTTCATCGGCCTGGCGCCTACGCTCTGGCTCGCTAGTTTGTTGATCTTCGGCTCGCGGATTTTGCTCGCGGCTGAGTTCGCAATTCAGGAGACCCTGCTAATGCGTCTCGTCCCCGATCAACTGCGTGGCCGTGTAGGTACCACCGACCGTGCTGCCGAACTCTTGATCTGGAGTTTCTCAACTGCCGTCGCAGGCTGGTCGTTAAAGTTTATTTCGGCGCGCACCCTAACCGTTATTGCCGGTTTGCTTTCGGCAACCTCCGGAGTGTTGTGGTTAGGACTGTTTGCTTTGCGATTGGTGAGACTCCCTCGCGGCATGTCGCTCGCGGGGACAGAGCCAGACAGGGCCGCATCAGAGGTCGGCGCGGGAATGAATGAGCCGGCGAATCCGGTCGGCAAATAGGACGTCAATCTTTCGCGGCTCAATGATCGCCGTTACCTCACCTGGTCCCCAAAGCGGATGAATCATGACCTGCCCCGTGCGATAGGTGCGAGCCATGTCGTAGGGCTCGCTTTGCACCGCCTTGGATCGCGATCCCGTCAATTTAGTGCCGCTTGAGAACGAGCTTTTGGTCCCACACTTCGGACAAGTTACGCGCGAAATAGAACCGCGTTTGGTGATCGAAGCGACTACGTGCCCTCGCTCTTCGTTACACACCGCGCATAGTTTCTCCACGCGATCCCCAATTGCATAAGTGGGCTTCTCAACCGGAGCTTTCTTTTCCATAAGTCCCTCGACACTAAAATGTGACCCCTAATCTGACGTTTTCACTTCGTGTGTTGTGGTCGGGCGAGATACCGAAATTGAGAGGCGCTTGCCTCATCTTGCTACCGCTGGAGGAGTAATTACGCCAGTAATAATGCCCGAAGCGCGTCTTGCTTGGCAAGGTTCGGATCGTGAAGTTTCACGGAATCGTTGAGCAAAAGTGTCGTAACTGCTCCTTCCCGTTCTTACATAAGTATTACAAACGGGAGGTCTGCAAATTGGTAGCATGGTCATGCCCGCGCATCCAAGATGTGGGCCAAGATTAGAAACGGAGTCTTAATGAGCACAACTTTAATGAGTCAACGAAGCGTTGCTGAGAAGCAAAATCTAAACTGGATCACCATAAGCTTCATGGTGATGTTTCATCTGGGAGCGGTCGCCGCGCTTTTCATGTTTAGCTGGAAAGCTCTGCTTGTCACGCTCGTGCTGTGGTGGGTATCGGGGAGTCTCGGCATCGGCATGGGGTTTCATCGTTTGCTGACGCATCGCGGTTATAAGACACCAAAGGCAGTCGAGTACTTTTTGACTTTCTGCGGCTTGCTGGCGTTGGAAGGCGGGGCCATCAATTGGGTAGCAACTCACCGCATTCATCACGCGCATACAGACGCTGAAGGTGATCCGCACACACCGCGCGATGGCCGCTGGTGGTCGCACATGGGGTGGATACTACGAGGTACTGCGCAACAGCATGAACCTGCTGTGCTACAACGTTATGCTCCCGACCTGATGAAGGACCCAGTTCACGTCTGGATGAATCGACTCTATTTCGTTCCGTTGATTCTTTCCGGCATCGCTTTGCTCGCTATTGGCGGCTGGGGAATGATGTTCGTCGCTGTATTTCTGCGGGTCACCGTGGGGCTGCATTTCACGTGGCTTGTCAACTCGGCAACTCATCTTTGGGGGTCGCGTCGCTTCGTGACCAACGATGATTCCACAAACAGTTGGTGGGTGGCGCTGCTTTCATTTGGTGAAGGCTGGCACAACAACCATCACGCCCATCCCCGCGCCGCGCGCCACGGCCTTACCTGGTACGAAATTGACTTCAATTGGTATGGCATACGTATCTTGCAATTCCTCGGTCTGGCCAGAGGCATTCGCTTAATTACCAAGGAACAGATCGCCGCGGCGAGCACTGCGAAGGCCGCAAGGCCCGAGCTGCGCGAGTTGCAGGAAGCGGCTTAACGGGATTTAGAGACGCGGAGCAGTAAAAACTGGCCGCCTGTAACGTTACTTGTTACGGGCGGCCTGATTTATTTTCCATTTGTCATTTCTCAATTTTTATTGGTGGATTCAACTTCGAAGTGCAACCGAGAATAGCGAGGAATACGGAACCGGGAGCGTTAGCGACCGCATTCAACGAAGCAAACGATCAGGTTTCGAAAGTCGGCGATTATCCGGGTTTCACTAAGGTCGGTATCTCGAGTCCGGCGTCACTTGAATGCGGTCGCTAACGCTCCCGTACTGTACCGAGTGGCGAGGCTACTTGAATGCTGTCGCTTACCACTCTAGAACTTGCCCAGCGTCACAGGTGTTGCACTTCGGAGTTGAATCCACCATTTTTCATTGGCTCTCACTTCTTGGATCTTCATTCAGTGTTTCTCATTCGCACCTGGCTTCAGCCAGGTGCGGGCTGCGGCGATCGGCAGGAAACCGTTTAAACGGTTTCCTACCCTGACGAGTTCTCCATGTCACCTGGCTAAAGCCAGGTGTGAATGAGATGTGACGCAGATCCGCTCCGCGTTCCCTTCATGTGCAGTAGATTTATTGAAGCAACAGCACTCCTGTGCTAGTGTTCGCCCATCAGAGAAGCGGTCTGTTTCTAAGAGTGAGAAGATTCCCGTCTTCTAACCCGACCTAAACATCACAACGGACAAACAATTGATCCAGGCCTCGTTTTGTGATCATCCACGATAACCAGTAGAAGATCTTCTCCGGCCTCTCCTGAGAGCCGGGGTTTTCTAAGCCAGCCTGCGCCGTCGCAAGTCCTACCTCCGGAGGAGCAATGCATTCCTGCACCCGAAACTCTAATCGCAATGTCAGAACTTTTGTCGTCAGCCTGCTCGCTTACGTGCTGTTGACGAGTCAATTAGCACCGCTGGCTATGGCATCTAAGGCGGCGGCAAAAGCGCAGGCCAATCGTGAGCGCATACCTATAAGTGTGTCTGACAGGAGTTCGAGTGCGGCTGCGAAGGTATCTAACGAGTCTCAACCTGCGCCGGTGGCTGCGCCTGTTCCGCAGCCCACCGTACCCAGCGGCCCAGGGGCGCCGACGATCACCGCGACGAAGACGGACAACCGGACGCCAGCGCAGCCGGCCGCGCCCGGCGACACGATCAACTACACGGTTGTCATCTCGAACGCCGGCGCGACGGCGACCGGCGTGACTTTCACCGACACGATTGATCCGAACACTACACTGGTACCAAATTCGATCATCTCCACACCCGTCGCCAATCCTGATACCTACAATGTCATCGGCAATGTTCGCATCCAGCCAAATGCAGCGCAGGGCTTGCTCGCTAACGACTTCAACCCCGATGCCGGCAACGCGACCGGCATCACTGCCTCCGGCCCGACGACGACCGCGCAAAACGGTAACCTGACCATCAACGCCGACGGTTCGTTCAGCTACAACCCTGCTCCTGGCTTCGCGGGCACCGACACTTTCACTTACACACTCACTGTTACCGCTACAGCCAAAACTGACACTGGAACAGTCACGCTCAACGTTGGCAACGGCACCGCCTCGCCCGGCACAAACGTCGTATGGTTTATCAATCCCGCGGCAGCGGCTGGCGGCGATGGTCGACTGACGACGCCGTTCAATTGCTACACCGGCCCGGGCGCCTCCTGCTTCTCTACAACGGCCGCAGACGATCCCGGCGACAGCATTTTTCTTTACAGCGGTGCGCACATCGGCGGTAATACGCTAGCGAACAATCAAAAACTAATCGGTCAGGGAGCGTCGGACACACTCGCGAACATCGCGGGTTTGACCGTCCCTACTGGTAGCGATGCTTTGCCTGCAACTGGTGGCGCAAGCCCAACAATCACCACCGTCATCGCTGCGACGGTTGGCGTTCCGCTCGGTCAGGACAACACCCTGCGTGGATTCACAGTTGGCGACGTGACTGGTACTAAGATCTCCGGCAACACCTTCGGCACGCTCACCGTGGGTAACAACACGACGCCTGATGTGATCCTCAACGGTACTGGTAGAGCACTTGGCCTTACGACCGGTACCTTCGCTGCGACCTCCGGCTTCGTGAGTGTTGCGACCACGAGCAGTACCGCGCAGGGCATTCAGCTTACTGGAGTCGCGGGTACAGTCTCGTTCGGCTCGACCAGCGTCTCCGGCTCGACCACGCAGGGCATCGTTGTCTCCACCTCAACTGCTGACATCAATTTCGGCAACACGACAGTCGGCACCGGTACTGCCGCCAGCGGCGGCACGAATTCAGTTTCCTTACAGAACAATGCGAGTGGCACTCGTACCTTTGGAACGTTGACCATTCAGAACAATACGGGCGCAGGACAATCGGCTTTTCTCAGCTCGGCTGGTGGCAACTGTGTCGCGGGGTCTACCAATCTTTCCGGGGTCGTTGCCACCGGCTTCGGAATTGATATTCGTGCCCTGGCTGCAGGCACGGCGGCGAGTTTTGGCGCTACGAGCGTGAACAAGACCAATGCCGGCGCCGCTGTGAACCTTGGCGTTAGCGGGAGCGGCAACGCCGGTAACGTCACCTTCCTTTCTCTCAACGCTACCAATACCAGCGGCGACGCCTTGATCGCCGCGGAGAACACCGGAACGATTACCGTCACCAACAACACCGGCAGCCTTTCGGCGACCAATGGAGTCGCCCTCAACATCACCAAGGCTATCGCGCCCTTGACACCAGTTGACATGGACTTCGCCAACGTTAGTTCGAGTGGCGCCACCAACGGCATCAATCTCTTGAACGTTAGCGGCACGATTACTACAACGGGTGGCGCGCTGACTGCCACCGGCACTGTTTTCAACCTATCGGGCGGGACGGTGTCGGTGACTTACAGCGGCAACATTTCGCAGGCTAACAATGCGGCGCTGGTTTTCATTGGTGGTGGGCACGCTACCGGCACGATCAACTTCAACACCGGAACACTCTTAGCGACTGGCGGCACGGGCGGACAGTTTGATAACGCTGATGGTATTTACAACTTTAACGGCCAGTTCTCATGTAACGGCGGTGACTCTGGCGTCGACATTCTTAATGGATCAGACGGCACATTTACGTTCGCCGCCAGCGCCAACATCAGCAATCCATCGGGCATTCCATTCGTTATTAATGGCGGGACGGCCAGCGTCACCTACAACGGGGCGATAACGAAAACCAACAGCGCCACCCCTACAGTGAACATTACCAACGGTCATAGTACCGGGACGATCACCTTTCAGGGTGGGGCCATCACTGCGAACATCGGGACGGGCCTCCTGCTAAGTAATGCCGACGGCATTTACAACTTCAGCGTCGCGAGCGGCAACACGATTCTAGCCGGCGGAGACGCGGGAATTGATATCGTCACCGGCTCGAGCGGCACTTTCATGTTCGGCGGCGGTGTGGGCATCGTCAACCCAACAGGAATCGCTTACCAGGAAACCGTCAGCGCGCCAAACGTCACTTTCAACGGCAGCATCAATCAGAGCAACGCGGCGAGCGCGGTCGTCGTCGGCAGCAAGTCTGGCGGCACCACCACCTTCAATGGTGCAATCGTCGCCAGCACCAGTACAGCGAATGCCATCAGTCTGACGAGTAACGTCGGCGGCACGATCAACTTCACCGGCGGGCTGAATCTAACGACGACGTCAGGTGTCGGCTTTAACGCTACGGGCGGCGGTACCATCAGCGCTACGCAGAACAACACGTCGATCTTTAATACCATCGGCTCGACGACCGGCATCGCGCTGAACGTCGTCAGCACGAACATCGGCACGAGCGGACTGACCTTTCGCAGCATTGCGGCCAACGGCGGAACGAATGGCATCATACTGAACAGTACGGGGACCACTGCCGGCACGCACGGTGGTCTTGCGGTAACCGGAACGGGCACAACCGATGGCTCGGGCGGCACGATTCAGAGCACGACTAATCGCGGCGCAAGTTTCATCACCGCACGCGACATTAGTCTGAAAAACATGAACTTCACTAACGCGGGTACGTCCGACCTCGATGCCACCAACGGCGGGCTTTCGACAGGCGACAATCTTGATACCAACGCAGCGATCCACCTCGTGACCGTTACAAACGCTACGCTGGACAATCTGAATATCAGCGGCGGCGCCGAACAGGGCATCAACGGCAATACCGTTTCTGCTTTCGTGCTCAGCAATAGCACTATCACTGATGCAGGAAACGAAGCCGACGAGGACGGTATCCACTTTTTCAACATGTCGGGCACGAGTTCCATCACAAGCACGACACTCAACTGTACCGTCGCGACACCTAACACCACAGGCGGAGACGATCATCTCAATCTTCAAACACAGTCCGGCACGTTGAATCTCACCATCTCGGGTGGCGGTGCCACGAACGCAAACAAGGGCAGCGGCTACCTTTTCGGCATTCGCGGAACGACGAATGCGACGATAAATTTTTCCAGTGCGAATTCGAGCAACAATTTCAGCGGTGGCATAGTCGCCGATGTCTTCGATAATGCGACGATGGATCTTAACGTCACCAATAGCACGTCAAGCGGCAACAACGATCAGCTCTCGGTCAGCGCTGGCGATAACAGTTCTGTTGATCTCGTCGCGACGGGCAATACACTCAGCAGCCCGAACGTGGGGGATTTCGTAGTTGTCAGTCTCACGGGTTCCGCCTTCGACACTGGGTACACCCTCGATGCCAGCATCAGCGGCAACACCATCACCGTCGGAAACGGTCGCACGGCTGATGGAATAGCCGTCTTCAATGCTGGTGGCGGTGCAATAAGGACAACGATCACAAATAACACCATTGACTATGCCGGCACCCAGCGAGCGGTACTCGTGCAGGCTGGACAGGATGGCAGCGGAGCTACGAATTTAACGTTCACGGGCAATACGATAGATATTGAGTTGGACGGCGCGGGCAATGCAGTGACCGGAATACTCGCGCAAACTGCAATCACAGGTCCGGGCAACACCTCTTCCCTATGCGCGGATATAGGAGGCGCAGGCGCGCTGAGTAACACCTTTACGCATTCGCTCGGCGGGGTTATCGCGGGTGGGGACATTCGCGTGCGCCAGCGTAATGATGGCACAGTACGCCTTCCTGGATATGCCGGCGCGGCAACAGACACAGCTGCGGTAATCGCATATCTCAACGGCCGCAATGTTGAAGTGTCCCCTTCAACTGCAACTGCGGACTCGACGGGATTCGCAGGCGGCGCCGCATGTACGCAGCCTACGTTCTCGCCGGTGAAATTGGAGAAGACGACCAGCGCTTCAAGAGAGCTCGTGGCGCAATCCGCGCAAGCAAGCGACATCATCAATCGGCCATCCCTCGCCCAGTCCGTCGTGTCGCAGGTGAATGCGCCGGTAGTCGCGCGCAAGTTCGAGTATCGCGAATGGCTCACCAAGAACATCAGTTGGATTCACACCGACGGTGCTGCCCGCGGCGCCGTCGAAACGCCCGAGCCGCAACGAGAAGACGCTAAGTCTAAAGCGCAGGATGAAAACCAGAAATCCATCACGCCCAAAGGAATCACACCTAATGTCGCTAACTTCCCGCTGACCATCGGGACTCTGCAACCAGGTAAGTCTGTGACGATCACCTTCTCGGTCATCGTCAACAACCCACTGCCGGGGGGCACCACTCAGGTTTCGAATCAGGGCACGGTCTCTGGTTCGAACTTCGCTAGCGTACTAACCGATGACCCGGACACTGGTGCGCCGAATGATCCAACAATCACCGGCATCGTGACCGCGCCTGACATCTTTGCCCGCGATGCGCGAGCTCCGGAACCAACCTCGGGCACATCAAACATGCTCTTCACCGTCGCGCTTTCAATCCCGGCTCCCGGCCCAGTCTCAGTCAACTTCCAGACTGCGGACGGCGGAGCTACTCCAGCAACCGCAGGTACCTGCGGCGCGGGTGGTGACTATGTTGCCACTTCCGGCACCGTCAACTTCACGGTTGGGCAACGATTGCAGATTGTCGCGGTGCTGATCTGTGCCGACGCCACAGTTGAACCTGACGAGACGTTGCTCCTAAATCTCTCAACACCAGTCGGCGGCAACATCTCGGATGGTCAAGCTGTGGGAACGATCACTGCTGCCAATCCGCCGGGCGACGCTCAGATCACTGAGTTGCGCACCAGTGGGCCGGGCGGGGCCGGTGACGATTTCGTCGAGCTCTACAACAACAGCGACTCACAGGTCGTTGTTGCAGCCGACGATGCTTCACCGGGCGTGGGCCTTTTCAAGATGGGAGCTGCGTGCGGTGACACGCCAGTACTAATCGGCACAATTCCCAACGGCACTATCATTCCGGCGCGGGGTCATTATCTCTTCGTCGTCGGCGCTTACAGTCTCGGCGCTTATGCAGCAGGGGACGCAACCCTGACGGCAGACATTGAGAACGATCGCAATATCGGGTTTTTCTCCACGACGGATCCAGGGAACCTCTCGACAGACACGCGGCTCGATGCAGTAGGCTTTGGCACTAACACGGGAGGCAATTGCGATCTGTTGCGCGAGGGCACAAATCTGCAACCCGCAGCAGGCAGCACTGCGCAATACAGCTTCGTGCGGAAGCTGACTACCGGACTGCCGCAGGATACAAATGACAATGCGGCAGACTTCGCTATCGTTGCGACCGACCCGACAGTCGCAGTCGGCAGCAATCCGACACCAGTGCTGGGCGCGCCGGGACCCGAGAATGTTGCGAGTCCAATCCAGCGCAACGCGACGATCAAGGCATCGCTCATTGATCCAGCAGTCGCTTCGACCGCCGCACCAAACCGAGTCAGAGACCTGACCTCCTACATCGACACGCTAACGCCGTCGGCGCCGAACGGTGGCGCTCCGGCGTCTAATCCGTACACCCTCGGCACACTGCTGATACGGCGTAAGTTCACTAACAACACCGGAGGGGCAGTGACGCGACTGCGCTTCCGCGTTGTGGACATTACCTCGACCAACACACCTCCGGGAGGGGGCGGCCAAGCCGACGTGAGGGCGTTGACCTCGCCTACGCAAGCCAGCGTCACCATCACAGGTGGCGGAACGATTGCTGTCCAGGGTCTGACGCTTGAACAAATACCTACGCAAGCGAGAGGCGGTGGGTTGAATTCAACCTTGTCAGCAGGAACGATCACGCTCGGGACGCCATTAGCGGCGGGAGCAAACATCAACGTTAACTTCCTGCTCGGCGTGGCAACGGGCGGCACTTTCCGCTTCTTCGTCAACGTGGAGGCGCTGCCGTAGGAATGGGGAAAAGGGGAAAAGGGGAA
>JBAPXA010000058.1:0-9954 GCA_049283975.1 Pyrinomonadaceae bacterium
ACCCGAATGGTTTTGTTAAGGAGCAAAAGTTGATGGCCAAGCGCACCCAACACACGATCGGGCTGGATATCGGAACCAGTAGGGTGACGTGTATCGCTGGTGAACCCGGTGACGGCGGAATGCTGAACATCGTCGGCATTGGCGAGGCGGAAGCCCGCGGACTGCGCAAGGGTGTGATTGTGAATCCGGATGCTGCTGTTGATGCCATCAAGAAGGCGGTTGAGGAAGTCGAAAGGATGAGCGATGTGCAGGCCGAGGAAGTGACAATTAACCTGGCTGGTTCGCACATTCTCGGGCTCAACGGACAAGCGATCGTGGCTGTTTCCGGGCGCGATCGAGAAATAACTCCGGAAGATGTGCGCCGGGCCATCGATTCGGCTTGTGCAATCCAACTGCCCGCGGGACGCGAAATCGTAGATCGCTTGCCGCAGGAATTCATCGTCGACGATCAGGACGGAATCAACGATCCCGTGGGAATGATTGGTGCGCGCCTCGCTGTCAAAGTGCACATAGTTACTAGTCCGGTCACGGCGCGGCAGAACGCAATTAACGCCGTTAACCGCGCCGGTCTCATCGTTGCCGACATGGTCCTGGAACAGCTTGCTGCCGCGGAGGCGTCGCTTTCGGAAGACGATAAGGAATTTGGCGCAGCTCTGGTTGATATTGGCGCAGAAACGACCGGCTTGGTGATCTTTCAGCGGGGAGCGGTGCAGCACACGGCCGTATTTCCCCTGGGTGGATCGCATTTCACCAACGACATCGCGTTTGGCTTGCGAACGCCGATTCCGGAAGCGGAAAAGATCAAACGGACGGTTGGAAGCGCCTGTAGTACGTCACTCAGTGAGATGGAACGGAGCGAGTTGGTAGAAGTTCCCTCAGTTGGCGGCCGCGCTCCGCGCCAGCTCTCGCGGCAAATCCTTTGCGACATTCTGCAGCCTCGTGCGGAGGAAGTGTTGATGCACGTCGCCGATGAGATCAAGGACTCGGGTTGGGAGCGTCAGCTTTCAAGTGGCGTCGTACTCACCGGTGGAGGCGCTCTCTTAAGCGGCATGACGGAGATCGCCGAACAAGTCTTTGACGCGCCGGTGCGCATTGGTTTCCCCGAGCGTGATCGGTTTGGTGGGTTGGTTGAAGACATTCAGAGTCCTGCCTGGGCCGCGGCGGCAGGATTGTCATTACTCGCATCGCGCGCACAGGCGAGCGAGATGCGCGCCGGCATGAGCCGGCGTGGTTCTACCGGAAAGTTGACGCACTTCGTGTCAAAGTTTCGAAATCGTTTTGGTAGTATTTTTTGACAAGTTGTTGTATGCTCTCGCCCCGGTTGCACAAGATATTGTCCGCAATATATGGACGCCGATGGCACGAGCTACCCAATATAGAAGAAAAGGGCCTTGGAAGCCTTCCCGCTTTGGGAGAGAGGAAATGACTATGGCACCGGACGCTCGTAAACCCGGAACTGGCATTAATATTTTCATTGATGATGATCCGCCCATCACCGGGGCGCGCATAAAGGTAATCGGAATCGGTGGCGGCGGAGGTAATGCGGTCAATCGCATGATCGAAGCCGGCATTGAAGGCATTGAGTTTCTCGTTGCCAATACTGATTTGCAGGCGCTTAAACGTTCTCGTGCGCCCATCAAGATTCAGCTTGGCAGCCGTCTCACTAAAGGTCTCGGCGCCGGAGCAGACCCGGGTGTGGGACGCGAAGCGGCACTGGAAGATACCGACAAGATCATTGAAGTGCTGGAAGGCGCGGATATGGTGTTTGTGACCACTGGTATGGGTGGCGGCACCGGCACGGGCGCAGCTCCAATCATCGCCTCGCTAGCCACGGAGTTGAACTGTCTCACAGTCGCCGTGGTAACAAAGCCGTTCCAGTTTGAAGGTCGACGACGCATGCAGCAGGCAGATCATGGCCTGCGGGAACTGCGCGAATGTGTCGACACGGTGATCACGATTCCGAACGAACGGCTGCTGCACACCGTGGAAAAGGCCGCTTCGTTGTCAGACTCGTTTCGTATTGCCGATGATGTGCTGCGGCAGGCAGTGCAGGGCATTAGCGATCTGATCACGGTTCCCGGATTGATCAATCTGGATTTCGCTGATGTGAAAGCGATCATGTCGGGAATGGGAATGGCCCTCATGGGCGCCGGCCATGCTTTTGGTGAGAACCGCGCCATCGAAGCCACGCAACAGGCGATTTCATCACCGCTGCTCGAGGAGGCCTCGATTCAAGGTGCTAAGGGCGTGCTCATCAATATTACCGGTGGGACCGATCTGACGCTTTACGAAGTTAATGCCGCGGCGACCATCATTCGCGAAGCTGCCGATGAAGATGCCAACATCATCTTCGGTGCTGTGATCGATGAAGCCATGCGCGACCAGATGAGGATTACCGTAATTGCGACGGGATTCGATCGGGAGTCCGTGGCTGTGGCTGCCGCTGGTTCGACATCCTCGCTGCCTGCAAACTCCCCGCGCACAATCCCCCGACCGTTAGACGACTTGCCGCGTCCGATGATGAGCGCTCGCGCCGACGACCTGGACGTGCCCACTTTCATTCGCAAAAAAGCAGACTAAGACTCGGAACGACGTTTTAGGTTGGAGCAGGGAAGGCTGAAGAGCCTTCCCTGCTTTTTCGCAACGTCACGCCCCATAGGCCTTTTGTTTTCACTTTGCTTTTTTTTTTCTTGTTGTGTAGCATGTGGCCATTCCCTGGCAGGTTTTTCCATTACGAGCAAAAATTTCCAATCTCCTCGAGTGGCCGCAGCCTGCGAGAGTTTTGTTTATCGATCTCCGTCAGCTCTTCCCTTCACATGATGTGGCTTGGCACGATCGATCGAAACCCGTCCTATTTTTTGGAGGTAATCATCAAGTGAATCGTAAACTTATTAGAACTACGCTCGCAGAGGTCAAAGGTAAGGCGCGCGAAACTCCACCGGCGCGAGAAAGGTCCAACGGTGGTTTTCAGCGCAGCTCAGGCGGCGAGGGTGGAAGGGAACCTCAACAGCGTCCGGCGCCGCAATCATCCGTGCAAGTTCGCAAACGTGTTCCACCACCAATGGAAACAAATGCGGAGATCTTCTATTACAAGAAACAAATTGATGCTCACACACCGATGGTGATCGTGCTCACCGACGGTGAAGAAATTGAAGGAACAATGGAGTGGTATGATCGCGGTGCGATCAAGGTCAATCGCCAGGCAGCGCCCAACCTTCTGGTTCTCAAAAGAAACATCAAGTACATGTACAAAGCCGACGAACGTGTAGAGCAGTCAGCCGACTAACGCAGCCGTTTGTCAGATGGACCTCCCCCACCTTCGCCAGACGCGAATGACGCGTCGTCTCAACTAATGGGACAGTTCGCCAATAGCTCAAACGCCTTTGGTCAGCGCCGGCGATCGTTACCGAGAGTCGCCATTACCATGGGCGATCCTGCCGGTATCGGTCCCGAAGTCGTCCTCAAGGCAGTGGCCGAGGATGAAATAAGGGCGGTCTGTGTCCCTTTCATTATTGGTGATGCCCAGTTGTTGGCCCACACCGCCCGCACGCTTGATCTGCAATGCGGCTACGACATCATCCGGCAGGGTGAAGAGATTCCCGATGAAGTCTCCGGCCCGGTGATCTTTCACCTGGACAACATCGGTGGCTACATCGAGCCCGGGATTGAATCGGGCGCTGCTGGTAAGGCGGCGGCGGGATACATCGAGGCAGCTGTTGAGCTTTGTGCGGCAGGAAGTGTTGACGCCATCGCTACTGCCCCAATCAACAAACGGGCCTTGTTTCTGGGCGGGTATAGTTTTCCGGGTCACACGGAATTCCTGGCACACCTGACAAACACTGAAGAGTTTGCGATGGCATTTGTTGCGGCCAACCTCCGCATCGTCTTGCTTTCCACGCATGTCCCGCTGGCCGAAGCGATTCGAATGGTGACGCGCGATCGCATCATCCGTACGATTCACCTTGCCGATCGGGAAATGAAGCGCTGGGGCATCGAAAGGCCACGAATCGCCGTCGCCGCGCTCAACCCGCATGGCGCGGAAGGTGGCTTGTTTGGAATTGAAGAAGCGGTTGAGATCGCTCCGGCGATCGAGGCGTGTCATGGAACCGATGAGGTAAACGTTCACGGACCCTTTTCCGCCGATACCGTTTTCCTGCGGGCGTCGCGCGGGGAATTCGACGCGGTAATCGCCTGTTATCACGATCAGGCCATGATTCCCGTTAAATGCCTCTCGTTTGGGGAGGCGGTTAATGTTACGCTGGGATTGCCGTTCATTCGCACCTCGGTCGATCATGGGACGGCGTTTGATATCGCCGGTAAGGGCCTAGCGGAACATTCGAGCATGCTGGCAGCCATCAAACTTGCAGCGGACCTCTCAAATCGGGCTGGTGAAAGTAGCCGGGCCGTGGAAGTGTAATGAACCGGATGGCAGACAACACCTCAACTTTAGGAAACCAGCACAGCCGGCGCGTCCTTGTTGCCGACGATGATCCGGCAATCCTCCGCCTGGTGAAGACCATCCTCGAAAAAGAGAATTACGACGTTGTCACCGCTCGCGATGGACGCGAGGCTTACAAAATCCTGCAAACGGATCACAACTTTACAGCAGGGATTTTCGATGTGGTGATGCCCCATATTTCCGGACCGGAGTTGGTGCGCTTCATGAAAACAGAGAAGCGGTTAATGCGCATCCCGGTCATGATGATGACGGCGGAACAGGATCCCAAACTTTCTTCCGATAGCTTCTCGGCCGGGGCAGTTGTGTTTTTGCCGAAGCCCTTTACCACGGCCCAACTACACATCATGCTGCAGATGCTCATCGGCAAAGCCAGTCCCCAGTAGATCGTCTTATGCACGCCCGCGCAGAACGGCCAGCTTACCTCTTTCGCATAATTGTCTTTGGCCTGCTCATGCTCTTCGTGGCAAGTGTTCGCGCCGAGCTGAGTACAAAACAGGCGCGCAAAGCGATCACGCGGATGGCAGGCTTTGAACTGACGAATGGCGCGGTCAAGGTTAAAGCCGTTTCGCTTACCTCGCCGACAACCGCCGAGGCGACCGCCCTGGTCCGCAATGTATTTCGCTTTGAGAAAGATGCTCAAGCACGCTGGCGAATCGCCGAAATTAGAACGGCTCCCAACAGGTGGGAAGATGTCGACCTAATCACGCGCGTCGTTGGTGCCACCACAACTGGCCAGGAGTGTAACGCTCCCGACCCACCGATCCGCGGCACGATTATCGAACCTAGTGTGAAACGTGCACGCTGCCTGCTGGGAAGTCTTCTCGGTATTCAAAGTCCCTCCGACGCGGTGCGCATTCAGGAGGTAGCGCCGTTCGCGATTCCGCTTGCCTCGCAACCGTCGACCACAGTGATTGCCTGGATTCAGATCGATACGCGACTCACAAATCAGGGAAAGAGTGGCTGGCAGGTTTCGGAGGTGCGCACTGGAAATCGCGGCTGGGTCAACCTGGAATCAGTGCTGGCCGGCTTGAATCAGGTGAAGCGACAAACCGCGCTTGCGGAACTGGCTACAATCGCTCAGGCACTGGAAAAGTTTCGCAGTGAACGGGGTTCCTACCTGGTCGCGGACAAACATTCAGTGGCGATTGATCACCTCAGCCCCCGCTACCTTTCCCGAGTGATTCGTGTTGATCCCTGGCAACAACCGTATACCTACCAAGGTCTGCGGGATCGTTTCACCCTGAGTTCCAGCGGGCCCGACCGCAAGGATGCGACGGCTGATGATATTGTCGTCAGCGGCCCCTCCCATTAGCCTTCACTGAGGCCAAAAACCAAAAGTCTTGACTCTGTATTCCCTCGGGTGTTAGGTTGCAAATGGCAGTCGCTTTCCAGACTGCTGCTACGCGAGCCCGCCTCGTAACCGGCACTACTCCTGACGCCGCCAGTGGCGCTCCTTTTAGCTAAGGAAATTAGCTTTGTTAGCTGGGCGCAAACTTCTACTCGCTGACGATTCCCCCACGATTCAGAAAGTTATAGAACTTACCTTTGCTGACGAGGGCGTCGAGGTTATCAGCGTCGCCAGCGGGGCTGAGGCGCTGGAAAAACTTGGGGAAAACAAACCCGATGTAGTCCTGGCGGATGCTTTCATGCCCTCGCCGAATGGCTACGAAATCTGTAAATACATCAAAGAAAATGCTGAGTTAAAACACATTCCTGTTATGCTTCTAGTCGGCTCGTTTGAGCCGTTTGACGAAGCGGAGGCGCGCAGAGTTGGCGCGGACGAAATCTTGACCAAGCCATTTCAATCGATTCGACGTTTAATAGACCGCGTAGGTGGCCTTGTGTCCGGCAAGCAAGATCCGGATCGGGTGCCAACCGCCGAGCTACCCCACGTTGCGGAAACGCCCGAACCTGAATTGATGACCACGGGGGAACTCGAGCTTACGACCGCCAACACCAAACCACTTCCCGAGGGTATCGCTCTCGAAACGATCAGCGCGCAGCCGGGGCGCAACGTTCTGGAAAGGACAAGCGGCGATCAGCAGTTCAAATCCGAGCCCGAGCAAACTATCTCCGACAATCAAATGGAAACCATTAACCCGCAAACTGAGAGTGCGCTGGACGGCAGCGACGTACTTTTGGATCTTGGCGATTTACCATCTGCGTCTTCCGATCGCGCCGAAGAATTTGTACTGGACATCGACCTGGACGAACCGGCTCCAGCCTTCGCTGGCAGCAGTGCCTATTCACCAACTCCGGCTTTTGTAGAGCCTCAGGTTTCGGCGCCGGCCTCAGTCGATTGGCAACTCGAGTCTGAGCCGAGCGATTTGATGTTGAATCGCAGCACCGGAGAACTCAATCAGCAGCCGACCGTCGCGCCACAGATGGATGACACTCTCGAATGGATGCGACACGCGCCCGCAGTTTCTGAAGCGCAAAGGGAATCAGGTTCCGCGGCCGATAGTCCGCGAAGGCTTGAAAGAGTGTTCGATGAGCCAATAGCAAGTGAGGGATCGGCTGCTCAGACGGCACTGGCGAGTACAAGCGACTTGACGCCTGAGCAGATCGACGCGATTGCACGCCGCGCTGTTGAATTACTTTCAGAGAAGGTGGTCCAGCAGATCGCCTGGGAAGTAGTGCCGCAGCTTGCGGAGCTTATGATCAAACGGAAATTGGAAGAGAAAGAGATTCAGCCGAAGTAAGCTTGCAACGATCGATAGCAAGATTGCAAAAAGCAGCATGCGAGAGCGTGCTGCTTTTCTGTTATTAGTCAGTAGGCAGTAGGCAGTAGTCAGTAGACAGTAAGCAGAAGGTCCTTACCAGAAGGCAAGGCTGTGAGACTATTTTGCCCTTGGGGTGAAAACACTCAGCCAATCCCTTACAATGATTTTACGTCAGTAGTCTGTGGTCAGGGTCAGTAATCTTGTAGACTCGGCCTACTGACAACTAACCACTGACAACTTACCACTGACACTAACCACTAACACCAACAACTGACTACTGACTACAGTTCCGACCCCTGACTCCTGACCAAATGGACATTCCCAAACAATACGATCCGAAACAGGCCGAAGAGCATCATTATGCTCGCTGGGAGCAGCGCGGCTATTTTGCTCCGGAGATCAATCAAGACCCCGCAGCGCCCGTGTTTTCCATTGCGATTCCGCCACCTAACGTCACTGGTTCACTGCACATGGGTCATGCCCTGCAACACACCATGATGGACGTCCTCACCAGGTACAAACGCATGTGCGGCTTTCGCACTCTTTGGCTGCCCGGAATGGATCATGCGGGCATCTCTACCCAGTTGATGGTTTCGCGGGAACTCAAAAAGGAAGGTTCGACCCGGCACGACCTGGGGCGCGAAAAGTTTGTCGAGCGGGTCTGGAAGTGGAAACACGAATCGGGAGGTCAAATCACAAAGCAAATGCGCCGCGAAGGTGCTTCTGTGGATTGGTCGCGTGAGAAGTTCACGATGGATGACGACTTGTCCCAGGCGGTGCGCCACGTGTTCGTCAGCCTTTATGAAGAGGGATTGATCTATCGCGGCAACCGCATCGTTAACTGGTGTCCCAACGATCAAACCGTCCTGTCGGATCTTGAAGTGCTAAAAGATCCACAACCCGGAAAACTCTATTACCTTCGTTACCCTGCAAAAAACGGTGGTGGTAGCGTGACGGTCGCAACTACTCGCCCCGAAACCATGCTTGGTGATACTGCCGTCGCGGTGAATCCCAATGATGATCGCTACCGCGATCTGGTGGGAACCACGCTATTGCTGCCCTTAACTGATCGAGAGATCACGGTTGTCGCTGATGAGTTCGTCGATGCCGAGTTCGGTACCGGCGCCGTGAAAATCACACCTGCGCATGATCCTAACGATTACGAGTTAGGGCTACGACACAATCTCGAACAGGTCGTCGTCATAGATGCCCACGCAAAGAT
The DNA here is from genome assembly GCA_049283975.1 of Pyrinomonadaceae bacterium. Lineage (GTDB taxonomy): Bacteria > Acidobacteriota > Blastocatellia > Pyrinomonadales > Pyrinomonadaceae > PSRF01. Next base: position 8,405 of record JBAPXA010000058.1, read on the forward strand.
GACTCCTGCTGCGGGTGCTGGTTTCGCCGGCCTGGATCGCTACAAGGCGCGCGAAAAAGTAGTAGCAGAGTTCGAAGCTCTCGGCCTGCTGGAAAAGGTGGTTGACTACGAGTTCTCCATTTCAAAATGCGAGCGCTGCAAGACTGTCCTCGAACCCTTGATTTCGTTGCAGTGGTTTCTGCGGATGGACAAGCTACGGGACCTTGCACTCGAACTGCTTGCTCGAGACAAGAAACCGCAGTTTGTGCCAGAGGTTCCCTACGAAAAGGTTTACGCAACCTGGCTCGAGAATCTGCGCGACTGGACTATTTCCCGGCAGCTTTGGTGGGGACATCAAATCCCGGCCTGGTATACGAAAGATGGCGAGGTGATCGTCGCTCGTTCACTGGCTGAAGCTCAAACGAAAGCTGGTACAGCGGATCTCACTCAGGATCAAGACGTGCTCGACACCTGGTTCTCGTCCGCGCTTTGGCCCTTCTCGACGCTCGGCTGGCCTGAGCAGACAAAAGACTTGAAGACTTTTTATCCGACGTCGGTGCTCATAACAGCTCGTGACATCATCTTTCTTTGGGTTTCGCGGATGGTGATGATGGGACTCAAGTTTATGGGTGAGCGACCCTTCGATGATGTCTTTGTCACGGGAACCATTCTGGACAAGCACGGACAAAGAATGTCGAAGACAAAAGGGAACGGCGTTGATCCGCTTGAAGTTTTTGACAAATTTGGGGTTGATGCCACGCGTTTGACCCTGGCGCAGGTGGGGACCACGGATACGCGTTGGAATGAAAAACAGGTCGAGTCGTATCGCAACTTCGCAAACAAGATCTGGAACGCCGCGCGCTTCTGTCTGATGAATTCTGAGGGCGCAGCGATTAATCCCCGGCTGTTGGAAGTCCATTCGAGCGTAGCTCTGCATGATCGCTGGATCCTCTCACGGTTGAACCGAACTGCCGGAGCCGTGCGCGATGCGCTTGGCAGTTACCAGTTTCACGAAGCAGTGCAGGCCCTGTACCACTTTTTCTGGGACGACTTCTGTGATTGGTACATCGAGCTAACCAAAGCGGACGTCACCGCTGAGGAAGACACGCCTGGTCGTACGGAAGCGCGCGGTCGCCTGCTGACCGTGCTGGAGCAAGCGTTGCGCCTGCTGCATCCGTTCATGCCGTACATCACTGAAGAACTCTGGCTGCAACTTCCGCGAGTTGATGAGGACGTATTGCATGCCGCTTATCGCGGTGCAGAGCCGACTATCATGTTAACGGCTTACCCGGAAGCCCGACCGGAGTTGATAGATGATCGTGTGGAAAAAGAAATGGAGGCGGTGATCGATCTGATTTCTCGAGTGCGCAACATTCGCTCCGAGATGAACATCAAGCCGGGTGAACGCGTCGAGCTGATTATCTGCGCTCCGGAACAAACTCTGCGGGCAGTATTTGAGAACAACCAAAATCAGATCAGCCGCCTCGCGCGAGCTTCTCGAATTGGTATCAGCGAACAACTTACTGCGCCGCGAGCCTCAGCGCGTGCTGTGCTGGTGGGCGGAGCAGAGG
>JBAPXA010000059.1:0-4827 GCA_049283975.1 Pyrinomonadaceae bacterium
GGCGAGATCTATCAGGACTTTGAAGTGCCGCGCGCTGGCGATTACAAACTTTGGGTGCGGTACGCAGACTGGGCCAACAAGTCTGAGAACTTCACTCTCCGGATTAACCAGAACAACCGCGAAATACTTCGTCACGAGTTTGGTGCGCAAGATGTCATCGATCCTCACGACGAAGTGTCCATGTATTGGAACTGGGCTTTCACCTGGGCAGCTGCGGTCGCCAAGCTCGACAAAGGACCAGCGCGCGTTACCCTCAGGATTGAAAAGCCCGCAACCGCTCGACGCCATGTTGACTGCGTCCTGATCACCAGCGACCGCGCCTATGTTCCGGAGGGCCGACGCAAGCCCGACTTCGCGGGGATGCGTTACCTGCGCGAATGGAACAAACAGGGCCGGCAGATCACACCATTAGTTACAGCCTCGGCGACCGTGAGTGTTCCCGATGCCTGGCGCCGTCCCCAGATAGCCGGGCGCGATTTTTTTATGCCCTGGAACATCGCGAAAGATTTCTGGGCGGCGTACGAGCAGCCTGAAAGCGAGCGTGTGCTTTATCCATTCCACGCTGAGCCGATCGAACAGTTTGTCGCCACCTATAAAGGCGCGAAAGACGTACCGATCTTCGGTTCCAAATTCGTTGTGCCCGTGATCTACATCAACGATTTGAACGAGTACCTCAAAGAGGGCAGTCCCTTTCTTCGCTATCTGCGCACCACGAAGATGCCTTTCGGCGTCTTGATCAATTACGGCACGATTCAAATGACGGAAGAAGAAGGACGCGCTGCCTGGACACTCTTGAACGGAGAGTTGCGAGACCAGTTTCTCGGGTGGGTCTCAGGTGAAAGTATTGGCTACGTATACACCGCTTCGGCGGCAACCGATTTGAAAATCTCACCCGCCATGTCGCGTGCTGAGTTGTTGGAGGCGCACCGCATTTTCTACACGAATGCGCTCGACAAGAAATGGAGCACGCTCTTCCACACTCCCACTGGACCAATGTGGAACAAGCTGATCCCTGCGCAAGCAACCTCAAGCACCACATATGCGCATGCACTTGCTCGTTGGGGCGTCAAACTGCTTGGTATGGAGACGCCTGCCGTGCAGCCTATGCTCGCAATGCGCATCGCTTTTACGCGCGGCGCGGCGCGGCAGTTTGGTGGCGCTTTCGCTTACTACCACGCGCCCAACTTCGGCGACACCGCCACCACGTTTACGAAGCAACAGAACTTCGCTGGTCCCGACAATTTCTTTCATTCCCGCTATGGCCCTACGATGGGTCCTTCTTTGTCGTGGTACCGCAAGAGTTACTACATGTATTACATGTCCGGAGTGTCGGCGATCTATCTGGAACAAGGTTTCGATCAGTTTTTCAAGCCAGGTCCGGGCGAACATCCGTTTCAACTAAATCCGCTCGGACGCATCACCGATGAATTCATGAGGTTCGCGGAGAAGCACCCGGATCGAGGCACGCCGTACACGCCCGTCGCCTTTCTGCTCGATCCGGCACACGGTTGGGACATGACGGATTATCCGCAGTGGCCATTTGGCGTCTCGCAGATCAACCACAGCGACCGGGCGCTGCGTCAATTGTTTGGCGTTGCTTACTACCCGGGCTTGGTTGTCGAAGGCGAACCCGCGAGCGGCGATCGGCAAGCATTTGTCTCAGGCGTGTTTGGAAATATTTTTGACGTGATCGTGGCGGCTGAGCCGTACAATGTCCAAAGTCCAAAGTCCAAGGTCCAAGGTCTGCTTACTGAGGGGAGCGCTTATTCCCATCACGGTGTCTCCGCGTCCCCGCGTCTCCGCGTCACGCCGTCACCCCATCACCGCGTCACCCCGTCTCCGCGTCTCCGCGTCACGAAGTCACAGCTGAGTCCTCTCCAAAACTATCGCGCCGTTGTCGTCGGCGGACGCATCGATTGGAATCGCGATTGGATCGATAAAGTCTCAAACTACGTTCGCGATGGTGGCACGCTTGTAATGAATGCGGCGCAGATTCGCGAGCTGCCGGAACAACTCCTCGGCGTTCATCTGACAAACGAAAGCGCCGAGTCTGATTCTGCTAAGTGTGTGCGCGAAGCAGATCAGGATCTCAGCGGCCAAATGTTTCGTTACGAAAAGGTAGAGTTGAAGGGAGCAACCACGCTGATTTCGAGTGCGAACGGCGATCCGCTGGTTACCATCTACAAGCTCGGGAAGGGAAGTGTGATCGTCAATACGTTACGAGATCTACTGGGAGTCGACGGGCGTGTTCCGCCGTTTGCCGCTCACATGCTCGCGCATGTTTTTACTGGCGTAACTCCAATCAAAGTCAGTGGCGATGTAGAGTACCTGATAAACCGCAACAGTAGCGGCTGGGTCATTACCCTATTCAATAACAACGGCGTCAACAAACCTCAGCAGGGCATGGCGACAGTGGATCGGAATGCCGTGGTTAACGCGACGATCTTTTTTGAGGGTCAACAAATCAGCACGGCAAGCGAATGGATCAGCGACAAGCCTCTTAAAGTGAATAAGGGCCAGAAGTCTGTCTCCATCGAGGTCAGTCCCGGGGGTGTGGCCATCGTTGAGTTGAGATGAAGCTTACCTGGAAAAACGAAACCACGAATTCACACTAAACTATACGAATCCCTCACTTCGTGTCTGCTTGGTGCTATTTCGTGGTTCCTTTTAAGAGGGCGTAGCCCAACAATTCTTGAGGGGCTACTTGGACGCTACGCGTCGCAATTCATCATACGCAGTCAACTTGCATAGCTTAGTCGTCAGCCTGACAGGTAATTTGAACTAACAGAATAGTCGCCGGGAGGCTTGTTCTCCTCCTTAAGTGAGGAAGGGTCTGAGTTTATCTTCCCGAGCCGGATACGCGACTCGTCAGGGCACTGCGCTTGCTCTGACGATTGCTGCCCCTCACCCTCATGCGCCCCCTTTTGCAGCGAACCTCTCCCTGGTCCCGCCCTCCAAAAGCGGACCGCTTCGCCTTTTAAGATTGAGAGAAGGTGATTATGAAAGAGCCAACTGTTGAGTTCGAAGCATCCACCTGGGTGTCAAACTTAATGCTCGCTTCCGCCGTTGTAGCGGCCGCCGCTCCTCTGCTGCTCGGAGATCAACTTGTCTTACTGGCGTCCAGCGCCGTCACACAAGGCTCGCTCTTAATTGACAGTCTCAGCATCTCCCTGCAAAGACTACTGAGCTAGTCTCCGCGTCTTCTGAAGATTCACCGCCAAGGCGCCAAGAAACGCCAAGGACGCCAAGAAGAAGAAAACGAACTTAGTACTTTGTGCTTGGTACTTTGCTTGAGCAGCGTCAGCAATAAACATCCTCCGCTCAAAATACATCAGCGAACAAAGTTCGAAGCACCAAGTTCAAAGCTCGTTTTATTCTTTTTGGCGGCTTGGCGGTGAATCCGACGGTCTCACCTCATCAGTTCAAAATCGATCCACTGCGAGCTTGTCTCCCCCGTGTTTTGATCCGAGATCACAATCTGAAGAGCGTAGTCTCCCGGCGTGAGTTCCGGTTGCAATCGCAGGTAACCGTAATCCGCAATGCGTGTGACGTCGGTTTGCGCTTCCAGCTTTAGCGCTTGTGCGGCGCCGTCAGTTACCACTTCGCCGTCCTTATATAACCGCACCTGCACCATCAACTTCGGCTGCCGTGTGCTCTTATCGAGCTCGGCGTTGTAGACCTTGTAGGAGTAACCCAAAATTGATCCGCGCTGAAAATGTCTGATGGCTGTGTGCGAAACAGACGCGACGGGCGAAAAACCGTTCTGCGCCTTCTCGTCAGCGGGCATCACCGGCTTGCCGTCCTCTAGTCCTACTTCTCCGATTGTGAGCCCGGACACGAGCAGCTTGCTCTTTTTCAGATCAGGAACCTCAATCTGTTGTCCGGCGGACCCCAACTGTTTCGAAGTGGCATCACGTAAGGCAACGCGGAAGTTGTAGGCCCCCGGTTTCTTCACCGGAATGTCAGCGGAGTAGATCAAACCATTGCGCGTGACTGCGTCGAGGTGTGCCGCTGGAAAACGAATCGTGTGCGTCCGATTAAACTCGTCGACAACTTCATTCTTCTCGTTTAGCGTCACGGCAACAACATCAAAGACGCCTTTCTTGATGCCGTTAGGTTCGTCGGCGAAAGTCAGTTGCTCGCCATCGACGTGGAGCAGCGTTCTGACGAAGCTGCCTTCCACCGCTGTGTTGGCGAAGAAGGCCGTGAGGCGCACATTCAATCCCGCTTTCGGTAAGGGCGCTGCAATCGCTTCATAGAGTTCACTGTCGCCCGAACGTTTCTTCGGCCGTCGGTCTTCGTCGGTTATTCCCAGGAAGCCCGAGCGCGCGCGCACACTTACATCCGGCCGCTTAACTTTGATTTGGATCTTGTTGAACTTCTTGCTCTTGAAAGTATCGGCTTCCGGTTGATAGCCAATCAGGTAGTAACCCTTTTCGAGCGCAAGCGCCCGACGCATTGGAACATCGAGTTGGTTGGCGTTGTTGTAAAACCTGCCGCCGGTTTCCTCAGCGAGGGAGTACAACCCGCTTTGCGCGCTGAGGGCCGCAGCCTCCCGGTTTGCTTCAACGATACTGGTCCCGTGAACGTTACCTGTGCCCCCGCTACCAACAATATTGTCGAAATCGTCCTGGGCTGAGGCCCCGGGCGCCTGGATGCCGCGCGCGTCGATGGTATTGAAAACAACACTCGCGCGATTCGCGAAGTCGATCAGTTCGCGCATGGCGCCTGAGGAGTCGCCCGGCTTCAACGTGACGAGGGCCGGTGTGCCGGGTGCGCCCCGTTGCTGCGACTCAGTGGCCAGCAGTGGTATGCCGTCGGAAAGCA
>JBAPXA010000060.1:0-4464 GCA_049283975.1 Pyrinomonadaceae bacterium
CCTTTGGGTGGCCAAGGTTGGTTGCCACGGCAGTGGGTCAAGCAACCAGCTATCCAGGTTCGGGGCCTGGTTACGGGGCGAAAAATCGACTCCGAAGCGCGTGAGGCGTGGGGGCGTTAGTGGCCAGGGGCGGCCACTAACGCCAGCGCGCCCCGTTCAGTTTGCACGAATAGTTCTGAGGCCGAGAGTAATCAACTGCGTTTTTCATTCGCCATGAAATTCAAATGGTCGCTTATCCAGGCGTATCACAGGAGATATTGAAGACCGTGGTTTTTAGAACTCTTAACGGTCGTCCTTTCGGTCAAGTTGTCTTCAGCAGTATCTTTATCGCTGCCGCATTCTTGATCGGACACTCAGTCGTGCAGGGCCAAGACCTACTGATGCCCGCTGCAGAAGTCATGCCCGCTGCGAAAGAAGGCAACGACTCGTGCGACGTGAGCAAGCGATCGCAACCGCCCCACCAGGACCAACGAGGGAATACGAAATCAAAGAAAGAGAAAAGAGGTTCACTCATCATCGCGCCTATTCCGATCTCCTCTCCAGCCTTTGGATCGGGTCTGTTCTTAATCACAGGTTATGTCTTCAAACTAGACCAAAACGCTCAGTCGTCGCCGCCATCATGGCTTGGCGCAGCTGGAGCATTTACCAACAACGGAACTCGTGCGCTGGCTTTTGGCGGTCGAATGTACCTCAATGAAAACAAATATCAGACCACTTTTGCCGTTGCCAAGGGACGTGCCAACCTCGACTTCTTCGGCATCGGTCGCATTCCCGGAAGTCGTACAGTTTCAGTGCCGCTGCAGATGAAAGGAACAATTTATTTTGGCGAAGTGATGCGAAACATCGGCAAAAATATTTTTGTCGGTCCGCGTTATCAATATCGTCGACTTTCTGCGAAGATCGACCGGGCGACGCCGCCCGGCGGTTTCGAAATACCGGCGATTGATATCAGGTCCAACTCGGCGGCGCTCGGAGTGCACGTTCAACGCGATTTGCGCGACAGCAGCTTCTATCCGACCAAAGGCTCACTATTTGACTTTACTGCCGACTTTTTTGATCAGGCATGGGGAAGTCGGCGCGAATATCAATCCTATAGGATCGCTTACAACGGTTTTCGCGAAATTGCGCCACGCCAGGTTCTTGCCTATCGTTTGATGGGCTGCTCGGCAAACGGTAGCGTCCCCTTTTACGATCTGTGCCTCTATGGCTTCAACAGCGACTTGCGAGGTTACACCACCGGCCAGTTTCAAAATCGGCGGATGTTTGCCACGCAGGGGGAGTACCGGCTTGAGTGGCAGAAAAGACTGGGATTCGTTGCCTTCGGCGGAGTCGGCGGAATTGCGCGCACGTGGAAAGAATTTCGCTTGGATCAGCTTCTGCCTGCGGGAGGAGTAGGTTTGCGATTTAACCTTGATAAGAAGAACCACATTAACTATCGAGTAGATCTCGGGTTTGGTAGAGAAGGCCGCACCGTTTCGATCGGGGTGGGGGAAGCTTTCTAGGGGCCTCTCACTAAGAAAAAATGTGTGGTTGGCCGTAGACAGATGTGGAAGTGAGCCCGCAAGAAATGGAAGGACTTGCGTACAAGTGCTAGACTTCACTCAATGCTAACTGAGTGTGCGCTACACTCTTGATAACAACTTCCTTGCTCGATGACTAGGGATCTCAACGGCGAGACCCCTAATTACAAGCTAAGGGTTTTGCCACTCGGCCTAATAGAGTGGAGCGATGAGGCAACTAAACAACTCTCCCTACCGCAACCAGATTTCTGATCCTGCGCGCGATCTGGCAGAAGTTAACGAGCAGTCCAATCAGGATAACAAAGTCCAGATTGCCAGCGCTCGGCGTTTGGCCTCTCACTGTCAATACGACCTTGCTGGTTTGGGCTTACCTACCAGTTTCCTTCACGCACAATCCAGGCGTCAAAGAAAGAACTAGTCAATGATGGGCACTATGAAACTTTAACTGTGGTGCCATCGACGTGCGGCAGCGATCAGTTCCATCCCCCTTTATGGCGCTGGCTCAATCTACTTGTTCAAAGTCAGTGATCGACAAAGTTCGATCGACTGGGTGGGCACTTCGACTGAAGTAGGTGAGACGAAATATGCACACTATCGCCTTGCAGCGATTTATCGGATCAACAAGGCGGGGAGTCGCCTCTAGTCCAGAGTTCGTGCGACCTGCGCTTGCCGCCCTACTGGTCGGCCTCAGCTATTACGCTGGTGCAAAGATCGGGTTCGCGCTCACATTCGCACCTTATCCCATATCAACGCTGTGGCCGCCCAATTCAATTTTGCTTGCGGCCTTAGTGCTCGCGCCTTTTCGCTGGTGGTGGTGGCTCCTGCTCGCCGTGCTCCCGCCGCATTTCTTGATTCAGTTGCAGTCGGGTGTTCCTGTCTCGATGATCGTGTGTTGGCTTGTGAGCAACTCGAGCGAGGCATTACTCGGTGCGTTCTGCCTCCGTTATCTGATTAATGGACCGCTACGCTTTGACAGCATTCGGCAGGTTGCAGTTTTTGTATTCGTCACATTGCTCGCTCCTTTCGTGTCGTCGTTTTTGGATGCGGGCTTCGTAATTCTTAATGGGTTTGGAACTGGCAGCTACTGGCAAGTATGGCGACTGCGGTTTTTCTCTAACGTTCTAGCGGAAATCATTCTCGTGCCGTTCATCGTCATGTGGTGGTCGGACCGGCTCGCCACTTTTCGATCGCTGTCGATTTGGCGTTTGTTAGAGACACTCGCTTTTACCATTGCACTATTCGCTGTCAGTGTGAGTGCCTTCAGTTGGAATCTATCAGGCTCGAATACGCTGGCGCGTCTCTATGCTCCACTGCCTATACTGCTTTGGGCCGCCGTACGCTTTGGTCCTAGAGCAATAAACCTCTCGCTTGTACTGGTGACGTTTCTCACCATTTGGAACGCCGTTCACGGGTACGGACCTTTCATTGGATATTCGCCCGAACAGAATGCACGCGCCATCCAACTTTTTCTTATCCTCATCTCAATGCCGCTTATGTTTCTTGCTGCCGTGATTCAGGAGCTGGGGCGATCGCAGGAGATCGCGCGCCGCAATGAAGATCGACTGACGATAGCTCTGAGCGCAGCGCAAATGGGTACCTGGGATTGGGATATTAGAGACGGTGCGACGAAGTGGTCCGCTGAGACGAAGCTAATGTTTGGTTTTCAGCCATCTGATCCTGAAGTTAGTCCAGAGATTTTCTATTCGATGTTGCACCCCGAGGATCGCTCGTTTGTTGAAGATTCAATTAACCGCTCAATCAGGAATGGAACTCCATACGAAGCGGAATTTCGTATGCTGCAGCCGTCCGGGCCTATTCGTTGGATTCGCGGCATGGGAAAGGTTTTGTTTGACGAGCAGGGAAAACCAGCCCGTCTGATTGGAATAAACGCAGACATAACGAAAACCAAAGATGTCGAAGTGAAACTACGCCAAAGTCATAATCAGGTTCGCACTCTCGCCGGCCGTTTGATAAATGCTCAGGAAACGGAGCGCCGTCGGATTTCCCGCGAACTACACGACGACTTAAATCAACGCGTCGCCACTTTGGCCGTGGCACTTAGTCGGCTCAAGCGGAAACTCACTACGCAACCAGAAATCATTTCCGACCTGAATCAGCTTTACAACCAAACAAACGACCTCGGTAATGAGATTCGACAGTTGTCCCACCAACTGCACCCCGTCACCCTCGAACATCTCGGCCTGGCCGGAGCATTGCGAGGATACGTCGATGAATTCGAAAGAGAAACAGGAATCCCCACGAGTTTCAGCGTCCAAATCAAGAGGGAAAAGATACCGTTTGAGATCTCAGTGTGCCTTTACCGTATCGCCCGCGAAGCATTGCGAAACATTGCCAAGCATTCCCAGGCTCAGTCCGCTTCCATTGAGTTGGAGGAAGACTATCAAGCTTTGAAAATGACAATTGTAGATTCTGGAATAGGATTCGATGTTGAGACAGCAAGGCGCGCCAGCGGCCTCGGTCTGCTCAGCGCCGAAGAGCGCCTGAACTTGCTGCAAGGAACTTTGCAGGTGGTATCGACTTCCACGAAGGGAACAAAACTTATAGCGAGCATACCTCTGAGGTAACCATGAGCCGTCTTAGAATCCTTTTGGCTGACGATCACAAGATGTTCTCGCAGGGATTACGGAGTTTGTTCCAGGATGACTACGAGCTGATCACAGTTGAGGACGGCCAGGCGCTGGTGGATGTTGCCGGCGGTTTGGATCCCGATATCATCATCGTAGATATCTCTATGCCGGTGCTGAATGGGTTTGATGCCGTGCGCAAACTCAAGAAAGAAGGGTGTTCTGCGAAAATAATCTTTTTGACTATGCACGCCGACGCCGACCTCGTTGCTGAAGCACTGCGCTGTGGCGCATCGGGTTATGTTCTGAAGCAATCAGTTGGAGAAGAGCTAGTTGCCGCAATCGCGCGAGTCCTGGAT
>JBAPXA010000061.1:0-10493 GCA_049283975.1 Pyrinomonadaceae bacterium
CCGCGATATGGTTCAGTTGTTGATATCGAGAGGCGCAAACGTCAACACCAGCGCTCATATTACGACGAAAAAAGGTTCTGGAACATTCACGCCGCTCAAAGTTGCCAAGGACGCAGGACATAGCGAACTTGTGCAAATCTTGATCAACGCCGACGCGAAGGAATGATTTTGGCGGCGGCAATCCAACAAATCGTTGGACCGGAGCGGCGGGAGCGTGTTTCGCATCAAACCTGGGCGGCGAAGGTTGCGTTGATACGCGCCGCCCCGTCAACTCTGACGTTGGGCGGCACGTATGATGAAACTATCCGTAGTCGTCAGTCTTCTGTTATTTGGTGATTAATGAGGAGGCCTATGTCACGGTTTGTGGAACAAGATACTACGCATGTAACTCGACGAGATTTTCTCTCGAGGGCAGCGCTGTTCGCGGGATATTGTGCCTTGAGTTGCGACCTCGAAGCACAGCAACCCAATGCTGCATACGGAGTACCGCCAGTACAGGCTCTGGATGACAAGAATGTGATTCACGGAAGAGTTACCTTCAAGAGCGGAACGGAAGACCTCGATGGCTATCTGGCCAGGCCGAACAAGAAAGGCAGATTTCCTATAGTCGTCATCGTTGCCGGAAACCCTCCCTATGAAGAGTACGTTCGGAATATGACTGCTATGTTCGCGCAGATTGGTTTTGTTGGAATCGCGCCCAACATTTACTCGGTGCAAAAGGACGCGACGACGCTCGAGCAGCTACGAAAAATCCTAGCCCAGAAAATTACCGACGCAAAAATTTTTAGGGACATTCGGTCGTCAATTAGTTATGCGAAAAAGCAGGGCTTTGGGAAATCTAATCATGTAGCTGTCACCGGATTTTGTTTCGGCGGTAGATGTGCGCTCATGTTCGCGGCGACCTATCCGAATGAAGTCCGCGCGGTGGTGCCTTTCTATGGCAATCTCAAGACGCCTGCGTTTGCAGGTCGAAAACTGGATCCCGTTGATGTCGTGGCTAGGATAAGGGTGCCGGTCCTGGGTCATTATGCGGAAAATGATCCAGAGATTCCGCCTGCCCAGCTAAAAGATTTTGAAGCCTCGGCGAAGAAGAATAATAGTAACACCCAGATTTTTACCTATGCCGGTGCACGTCATGGATTTTTTGCGTACACGCAGCCGACTTACAACGCAGATGTATCCAAAATCGCGTGGGAGCGGACAGCCGTATTTCTCAAGAAATATTTGGGTCACTGACGGCCGCATCATTTGAAGCGCATGCGAGCCGCCCAACAAATCGTTGGATGCGGGCGGCGGGAGCGTGAATGCAATGATGAATTATGAATGATGAACGCTGAATGAATTCGCGGCGCCGCGTCGCCGTTATGCCTCTTCTTTTCAGTTGGAGGACTTACATGAGAGCCACGTCAGCGATGTTCCTAGTTCTGATTATATCTGCGGGCGTCTCTGCCCAGTCTAAGAGAATAGGGACTTTCCAGTTTGAGAAGAAGGCAGGCGCGCATGTGGCTCGGGTCGTCTTCCGTACTAGAAGGTTCGCCCGCGGATCCCATATGAGTACCAGAGTCGTGCGGGGGCAGACGATGGTAGATGGGCGCCCGGCTATCGGGACAGACGGTAATATCCCGGGAGTGGAGATTGATTCCATGAGGTTTTACCTTGATGGGAGAGAGATCAAAATCCCGAAGCGACTGTATGCGGATTGTTTCGACCCGAATTTCGGTGACGATTACGTCACCTTAGAGTTCGGGGGCGAGTTCCAGAGTGTGGTCATCACGATGTCGGGGTCAGACGGTGCGGGCGGTTACCAGGCGATCTGGAGATTAAAAAAGAATGGTCGGCATCACAGGTCTATCGTCCCGGGGGATTGAAATCCATGGGGCCAGGCCCAACAAAGCCTAGCAGCTGACGGCGCGATAGCGTGCTTCTCAAGTAACCTTCTTCCTTCAGCTTGAATGCTGATCGCGCGCCGCTGCTGAAGGCCAGCGTTAGGCGCCATCGCTTCTTGACAGGAGCGCCATGGATTGCAGCAAAGATGGACACGAGCATGATTAAGATGACTGATGAAGAGAAGTTGCATCTGTTACACGTCTTTGCCGATGCTTGGAATCATCATGACCTTGATACCTTAATGGCTTGCATGACTGCTGACTGTGTCTTCGAGACGTCTGCCGGTTCGGACGTTTGTGGGACGCGGAGCGTAGGCCAGCAAAAGGTTCGTGCTGCCTTTAGTGAAGTGTTCGCCACCTTTCCTGACGCTCAATGGCGCGGTGCTCGCCATTTCGCAGACGGAGATCGTGGAGTTTCAGAATGGACGTTTACAGGAACACGCGTGGATGGAGCGCGCATCGAAGTAAACGGCTGCGACCTGCTCACGTTCCGTGATGGTAAGATCGCTATTAAGGACTCGTACCGCAAAAATCGACCGGCACTTGGTGGGCGGACGTGAGAATTGGTTCATTGCTATCTGTAGCTTTAAAACATTCTTCGCAGCTATTGAGCAGAATAGTTCGTGTTCGGGGGGGTGGCGCCTAACAACTCATTCAACCGGAGCGGCGGTAGCATCTTTTCCATGACGCTTCCTGCGACGTAAGTTGTATGGGTCGCGCCGCCCGGTTAATTCGGGTGTTAGATTGCTCACCGGACATGCGAGTCAAAGGGAAAATTACCGAATGGAACGAGCTTCGCGGGTTCGGCTTTATCTCGCCACTCGCAGGCGGCGAACGCGTGTTCGTTCACGTTTCGGCTTTCCCCACCGGAAGTCGACGCCCGACCGAAGGGGAGTTCATCTCCTATTCCCTCGGCACCGATGAGCGCGGTCGTAGGTGCGCTACGCAAGCCGCCTATGCTGTGGGCCACGTAAAGCGGCCTACGGTACGGACGCTGAGGCGCACCGCGGATCTGATCGCGGGTGGTGTGGCAGCGGCGTTTCTCGGAGTCGTTATGCTGCTGACCATGGTCGGAAGCGTCTGGTGGCCGGTAGCGTGTGCCTACGTGGTTACGAGCATCGCGACGTTCTCTGCATACAAGCACGATAAGGAGGCAGCACAGGTCGGCGCGAGGCGGACAAACGAGTGGACCCTAATCACGTTGGGATTGATCGGGGGCTGGCCGGGCGCCCTCGTTGCGCGACACAGATTTAGGCACAAAACGAAAAAGGTCGCGTTCCGTGTCGGGTATTGGCTCAGTGTCGGCTTGAACGTTGCCGCGCTGGCTTGGCTAATTGCTCCGTAGTCACACACAATCGCTGCGGCTCCGATGAACCAACGCGGTCGAACAACTCGTTGAACCGGAGCGGCGGGAGCGTGATTCGTAACTTGAGCGATGCGGCGAAGGTTGAATGAAATCGCGCCCCCGGTCAACTCTGAAGTTGGATTATTAACGAGATGGACATACTCAACACAGAAGGACAAGTTATCTACTCCTATGAAGGTGAGCTCCGGGAAGTAGATTTGGATTCCGTCAACCTTGAGGGCGCTGTGCTTGAAGGGCTTGTCTTAGACGGTGTTGGCTGGGGAGACATTAATCTTCAGAGAGCAAATCTCAAAGGCACGAATTTCTATATGGCGTTTCTTTATCAAGCCAATTTTAGTGAGGCCAATCTCGCAGAAGCTATTCTGCAAGGCGCCGATCTGGTTGGGGCCAATCTTCAGAACGCGAATTTGAAAGATGCCAATTTGAGCCTAAGCAAAATAGGTACGCCCACGAAGTTATATGGGCGAATCTTCGTGGTGCCAAAATTGAAGGAGCTAGTTTCTTTGGTGCCGCTTACGATTCGCTCACAGTGTTTCCAGATGGCTTCAATCCGGTTGAGCACGAGATGTTGTTGAATGATGGACTGTGGGTTCCAAGTTGAGTGGTTCGCCGCAATCCAACAAAGCCTTGCAGCTGACGGCGCGATAGAATGATTCTCAAGTAACTTCTTTCCTTCAGCTTGGATGCTGATTGCACGCCGCAGCTGATCTCCATCGTTGGGTTGCGCTGCTCAACCAGCCGCGTAGCGGCGGAATATGGTAGCCAGGGGCAAGTCCCGATTCATCGGGACGCCGCCCCTGGATGCTCGTTAGATAAGATTCCGCGCCCTAAAGGGGCGCAATATTCTGTCGCCCGCTTCGCGGGCTCTGTAATTCAGGGGGACCTGATCCCCGGGTTACGCTCGTCCCGATACATCGGGACTCGCAAACCCGGGGCTACTTTCTGCCGCCGCTCCGCGGCTCGTTGACGCGGACATCCGCGTTGACTCTTTGTTTAGTTGGCGTTATCAGGTAGGGCTGCCGCCGAACAAAGCCTTGCAGCTGACGGCGCGACGGCATGTTTCTCAAGTAATCTCTTTCCACCAGCGGGAATGCTGATCGCGCGCCGCCGCTGAAGGCCAACGTTAGACGCCAAGGAGACATCATGACGGTCAAGCGTATGGACAACGTCGGCATCGTGGTAGAAGACATCGACGCCGCCATTGAGTTCTTCACCGAACTTGGCCTCGAGCTCGAGGGGCGCGCCCCAATCGAAGGAGACTGGGCAGATGGCGTCACTGGATTGCGCGACATGCGCGTCGAGATTGCCATGATGCGTACGCCGGACGGTCACAGCCGGCTCGAGATGTCCCGATTCCTCGCGCCGCCTGTGGTCGCCGATCACCGCAGCGCCCCGGTAAACGCTCTCGGTTACCTACGCGTCATGTTCACCGTGGAGGACATCGACGATACGCTCGCCCGGCTCGGCAAACGCGGCGCGGAGCTCGTCGGCGAAGTGGTCCAGTACGAAGACAAGTATCGACTCTGCTACATCCGGGGCCCCGAAGGAATTCTCATCGGGCTTGCCCAAGAGCTCGGGCAGCAGACTTCGCGATGAGCACATGTGACAGGTACAGACCTGATAGGGGTGCGTACTCGCGGTGGCCGAGAACGCACTCTTCTCTGAAGTTGGACAGTGGGACTGTATCGCAACGACGTCTTCAAATCCTTGTGGCCCATCAGCATCATTATTGTCAGAGCATCTCCTTTCAATAAATCTCGTCAATGAACCTGTCGAACTTCATTTTGCCGGATTGAACCAAACCAAACGACCGTGCACTCCCGGTCTGCAAACTTACAGGAAGCAGCATGCAGTTTTGCCTTAGCGCAACTGTCATAATTGACAGTTACTGACTGAGACTTAGCTCAATAGAATTACATATCTCGTTCGAGGGTCGAACTTGGTATCGGGAAGTGAGCGTCCGATGAAACTCAGCCGCAAGCTATTTCCAAGCGAGCGGGAACGCCAGGAAGAAGAAAATCCAGCTTACGTTTCTCGCCGACTAGCTGTTTCGAAGTTTGATCCGAGTTAGGAGTCAACATGAAAACCGAACTAATAATTCCGCGCTTAATTTGTCTGGCAAGCGCGCTTTTGCTGAGTGCGTTATTCAGCAGTTTGGCCGTAGCACAAAAGACTTCAGTAAGCCACGACCCTGCGCCCCAGTTTCTGAATTACAAAACCTTTATGTTTTCCAGCACAAGCGCTGCGCGCAACCCTTTCGTTAACGAGATAATCGTGAAAGCGTTGGAACTCGAACTCACCGCCAGGGGACTCACCAGAGTGGAGAAAGACGCCGACCTGCGCGTCTCCTACTTCACGGCCACCGGTTTCGATCTGCAGACTGGCGACGTTTCCTACGGATATAACGTCAACCCGGCCTACGAGAGTTTGATACCCTCGGGGGTCGCAGTATCGGATGTGACTACCGGAACGCTGCTCATTAGTCTGATCGACAAAAAAGATCGGATGG
Organism: Pyrinomonadaceae bacterium; assembly: GCA_049283975.1. Lineage (GTDB taxonomy): Bacteria > Acidobacteriota > Blastocatellia > Pyrinomonadales > Pyrinomonadaceae > PSRF01. Next base: position 5,762 of record JBAPXA010000061.1, read on the forward strand.
TTTTTCGAGCCATGGTGAAGGATGTGTTGCGACGCGCTCCCAGCCCAGATCTCGCCGCGGATGCGAAAATAGTCACCAAGCCGATCAAAAAAGGGGTTGCCAAGGTTTTTAAGAAGTATCCTGTTACCGTTCAATAAAGCAATCGTAAAGAGAACTCAGCCCTTACCATTTTCGTGTTTCTTGGATGGTTCCTATCCTGGATCGCGGAACCTAAATCACAAGAACCACAAGCCTACAGACACAAATCAAATGATCTCGGCCCATCTGCTTCGTATTTCGTGTTTGCATGATTAGAGTGGTGGCCCAATGCTGTTAGAAATGACAGTTCCGCTGGTGAGTTACACCTCGATACACTTCGAGATGCCTACCCCATGCTGGAGGTGAACGACGACAAGACCCCAAAAGGATTGAGGATTTATGGCAGACGAAAAGAAAACTTGTAAGAACCCGGTTTGCACTTGCTCGCCACAAGAGGACGGGAAGTATTGCAGCGCCTCGTGTGAAGGCGCCGGCCATACCGTTGAACTTGATTGCGATTGCGGACACCCGGAGTGTCGCGGCAACTTCTAACTCCAGTTGGTTTCTTCTCAAAACGAAAGAGGCGCCAAGGGGCGGGTTCCTGGCGTAAAATTCAGCGTGCCAATAGTAGACGTAAAGAAAATATGACGCGGCGTATTATTCGGGAGCCAAAAATGGCGCCCGCTATCCCTATCGTGCCATCATTGGACTGCGAGATGAGATAACAGCCTCCTTGGCGCCGTATTTTCATCGCCGACTCTGCAACGCTGCGTGTTAATGAAGCGTTGGAGCTCGGTATGGCGGACACCTTGGTCTCTCGACTCAGCAACAGCGAAAAAATCGTTGTGCGACCCATCACCGCTGTGCGCAGGTACTGCGGTTTGGAACAAGGGCGTATTCGTTCCTAAGCCCGTCAACATCAACTTGGACGGCTACGAAGTCAGACCTCACGATGTAAGAGTTGATTAAGCTACCAGCGCAGTCGGCCAAAAGTCTGCCAAGCATCCCAGGAACGCCGTTTTAAGGATCAAGGCTTTGCCGCGATGAGGTACAACCGGTTCGCGGAGGCCAAATAAAGCGCATCGCCGGTCACCGCGGGACGCGAGTAGAGCGGAGCATCCATCTCGATCTGCGCCACCAATTCCTTTCGCCGTCCGGCGCGAAGAACGGTCATGATGCCTTCAACGTTTCCAACGTACAGCCGGTCGCCAGCCAGCAGGAGGCCACCCCAGATGGCCTCGTTCGTCTCGTGCTTCCAGACCTGGGCGCCGGTTGCCGCGTCCAAACAATGAACTGTTCCGCCCAGATCCCCAATGTACAGCAGACCGTCCTTCACCGTGGGTGTTCCCACCACGCGGCCGACCTCGCGAGAAGTCCAGAGGAGCCTGCTCTCGGTGACGTCTCCCTGGCCTTTGGGACTGATCGCATAAACAAACGAAGGGCCGTTACCGTGGCCTGGACTCTGCCCCATAGCAATGAAGACGCGGCCGTCGGCGAAGACCGGTGAAGCAATGATAGAGCTGCGCGAAAGGACGCCCGGTCGCGGAAGCCAGCGGGCGTCTTTCGGGTTGCCGTCAAATCGCCAGACTTCATGACCCGACGCCGCGTCGTAGGCGCGTAGCCAGCCATCTCCTCCGCCGAAGAGCACCTGGATGCGTCCGTTGACGTTAGCCGCCACCGGGCTGGACCACTGACCATGCAGCACCTGCTCGCCCGGACCAATCGCGCGCCAGATGACTTCACCCGAGTGCTTGTTCACTGCGATGAGACTTGGGGCGCGCGGCGATATGACCCGCGTATGGCCTTCATTCTGGCCGTTGGAGGTAGAGACTATCAGCAGATCACCCACAGGCAACACTTCGCTGTTGGAGGCTTCATGCGGAAAGACACCCAGGCGGGCACACATGTCCAACTCCCAGACGATGTCGGCCGCAGCGTTGTCCTGGAAGGCCTCCTCCCGATACGGACCATTGTTCTCGCCATCGCGGAAACCATTCGTGTCGAGACAACGGAGTTGGCCCTCGGCCGTGACATAGTACAATCGGTTCCCTTCCACATACGGCGCACTTGTCGTCGAAGGCAGCAGAAACTCCCGCAGCCCGCGCTCCACCCTCGGGGCCACGTCCTGCCAAAGGAACTCTCCATCCGTCACCCGAAAAGCCATGAGCACGCCGGACTCTTCCTGCAAGGCGGGATTCATTTGTCTGGAGTTGTCGGTACCCACATAGACTGCATCGCCGGCTACCACGGGACGGCCAAACGTCTGGTTTCCCACCTCGATACTCCAAACGATGTTCCGCCCGGTCGTCGTATCCCAGTCAACCGGAGGATTCCCCGTTTGAGCCACCGTCGTCTCGGGTTGGAGCGCGGGGGAAGGCGCGAGCGCGAGGGATGACATGAGGGGTGAGACCGCAGACTCTCCAGAGTCGACGCCGGCGATTCGATTCAATGCCCACTCAGCTTCGTAATGCATCGCCGGATCGTTTGCGGCCGCTCTCAGTGCCTCCAGGGCCGTCTTCGCTTTCAGCCCGATGCTTCCAAGCGCGCCGGCCGCGCAGATGCGCACATAGAGGAATTCATCCTTCAGAGCATCGATCAACTGTGGCACAGCGGACTGCGCCGCGGGGCCGATGCTTGCGAGGGCCTCAGCCGCCGCCCAGCGCACGCCGGGAATCGGATCGCCCAGGGCTCTGGCGAGGTCGTTGGTCGCGGCGCTCGCCTTCGGACCGATGGAAGCCAGGGCCTCACCCGCATAAATCCGGACGTAAGGGTCCTCATGCGAGAGAGTCTTGACCAGAGCGCGTACCGAAGGACTGGCTCTCTGGCCCAAAGCCCCCAGGGCACGAGCGGCATCGCCCGCGACCATCGAGTCCTCGTCTCTCAGCGCGCGTCTCAACGCTGGTTGAATCCATTGTGTATCCGGCGCTAGGTCAATCAATTCATTAACGGCGCCGCGCCGGAAGGAGGTCCGTTCATGGCGAAGCAATTCAACGAGTAACGGAATGGCTGGCGGACCGATCCGCTGGATGATTTCAAAGATCTCCAGATGCAGGTCTTCATTGTCACTGTTGAAGAATCGTCGCAGCAAAGGCAGAGAACGCCCTGCCCCTTTGACCAGGGTGGCTTCGGCGATCGCCCGCACCTGCGGGTCGTTGGAGATCACGCGATTTTCCCAGTCAATGACCTGGGCGGAGTTCCTGGCTTGATCCAAACGCTTAGCTTGGCGCGGCTGCGGAAGTGAACGCGTGGTTTGAGCGAGAGCTGGTATCGCCAAAGTGTAGAGCAGCGTGCAGATGAACAAGTGTCGCATGGTCGCAGCAAGACTGACGAAAAAGTTAAGCCGCTTGGCGATCGTCTGTTGGAGCGACAAGCGACGACCAGACGCGGCCAGCGCGCACAGTGGTTGGCCGTCCAGTCGTACCTGGACTCGATGTTAATGGTGTAAGCCCAGCCATCTTTCGTCGAGTAGGCCAACTAAGCTAAGGGGAGAACAACTTAGCAGACAGCGGTCGCTGGTGGGTGCTCGTAGAATTTACAGGTTGAATAGGTGAGATGATTGGAAATAGTCGACTAAGACAAGAGGCGTCAGTCACACCGGTACTCACGATTTCTTAGGTCTGACTCCACATTTCAACCTGAGGGCGACTGCAAATTGGCCGAGGGGTGAGAAGGAATTCTGGTACGTCTCCTCGAGGAGGACTTATCTTTAAGGTCGCTCAATGAACTCTTCGTAAACCGCTTCACTCTGACTTCGTCGATCACACAAAGGACGCCATTGCTAATCTGTGCGGCGCGGCTCACCGCCAGCTTCTGATCCGAGCTCTTGACGGTACCTCGTAAAGTGACCACGCCGTTATGAGAGAAAACACAAATCTCCCGCGACCCATTTGACGTTGAGCCAATCTCCCTTAATACCCATTGTTCGATTTCACTGTCAGACAGTTTGGACATGATGGTATCTCCATATCTTGCGAGTTGATGCTCGAGTTGTCGAGAAGTGACGAGTGGTTACGCGAAGTGATCAGCTACTGCCATGCAATGCAGTGCACGGACCGTTTTTTCCGAGGGTTTAGGTGTCGGCGTGGTAGAACCATGGCTCTCGGAAGGAGCAGTGGCCGGAAGTTATTCACATCCGGCCCACAGTCCGGGGGATTGCTGCCAAGGCAGACACAAGAAGTTGATCGGAGAAACACAGCGTCTGCAGTTGACTCGCCGCCATCGGGAATCGACTGCCTCATGGACCCGTTTCTGCAATCCCTTTGTTGGCGATACCCTTGTTTTGCAAAACGCGGATCTCAACCCTTCGGTTTTTCGCGCGCCCTGCGGCGGTCTTGTTATCCGCGACTGGCCGCGACTCTCCAAAGCCAAAGGGCTGTACGAGTCGACGCAGATCCAGCCCATGCACGCTAACCAGATATTGGATTACGCTTTTCGAGCGTCGTTCGCTGAGGGCGCGATTTTTCGCCGTATTGCCGGTGGTATCCGCGAATCCCACCACTTCAACCAGCCAGCCGTTGGCGTTGCCCTTTGCCTTTTCTGATTTTCCCCAGGCTGCCGCTTCATCGATTGCCTCTCTGGCAGCGGGGTTGAGAAAACTGCTGTTTACTTTGAAGAGGACGGGGATCACGCGAATCGTATCGTAATCATCGAGTCCGTTGATGCGGTTGTTTGCCAGCGCGGCATCCTTAAAAGCCTGATCAGCGGTCTGTTGGGC
>JBAPXA010000062.1:0-1633 GCA_049283975.1 Pyrinomonadaceae bacterium
GTTTTCTTCAATCGCGCCACTTTACTACGCAGGTTCGCTGTCGCTCCGCTTACTGAGAACGCTGGCGCGATTCCAGCCGAGTCAGCAACCCCCCGACCAAAACAAATGGTCGAACACACCAGCATCAACCCCAACAAGGCGGCGCACATCGGCCACGTCCGTAACGCGGTGCTGGGAGATACGTTCGTACGGATATTGCGAGCTGCCGGTGAGCGCGTGGAAATTCAGAACTACATAGACAACACAGGCGTGCAAGTCGCCGATGTCGTTGTTGGTTTCATGCACATCGAGCAGAAGACGCTCGAAGAGATCAAGGCTCTTGATAATTCCCTGCCCGCCGATCGTCCCTTCGATTATTACTGCTGGGACCTTTACACGCAGGTCGGTCTCTACTATCGCGACGGCAATCCTGACGGTGCGCCCAATGCCGAGCGCCTAAAACTGCGCACCGAGATTTTGCACGCGCTCGAAGCAGGCAATAACCCCATTGCTGAACTCGCCGATTACGTCGCCACTCGAAATGTGGAATGCATCCTCGACACCATGGAGCGTCTCGGCATTCGTTACGATTTACTCGCACGCGAATCGGAAATCCTGCACTTGCATTTTTGGGAGCGGACGTTTGAGTTGATGAAGAGTTCTGGTGTCATTCGGTTGGAGAATCAGGGCAAGAACAAAGGCTGTTGGGTTATGCCTTTTGAATCGCATACCGGCACCGACGAGCATGAAGCCGACAAGATCATCGTCCGCTCTAATGGAACCGTCACTTACACAGGAAAAGACATTGCTTATCAGCTTTGGAAACTCGGTCACCTCGGCCTCGACTTTAATTACAAGCCCTTCCGCAAGTACGCGGACAACTACGTTACCTGGGTGACCACCGGCGAACCGAATGCCGAAGTCTTGCCGGAAGTGCCGCGACCAACCTTTGGCGGCGGCCTCACGGTTTACAACGTGATCGACTCGCGCCAATCTTATCCCCAGGAAATCGTGCAGCGGGGCGTTGCCGCCCTCGTTCCCGAGCTGGGTAAGGAGGCGAGTGTGCATTTGAGTTATGAGATGGTCGCGCTTTCTCCGGCAGCGTGCGGGGAGCTGGGGATTCAGTTAAGTGCAGAAGATCGCGCCAGGCCGTACATTGAAATGAGTGGCCGCAAGGGCCTGGGAGTAAAAGCAGACGATTTGATCGATCGTCTCGAGGCTGACGCGCTTAGTGAAGTCGAACAGCGACATGCTGAATTGAGCGCATCCGAATCCCAGGAGACTGCGCACGATATCGCCGTTGGCGCGCTGCGTTATTTCCTGCTTAAGTTCACGCGTAATTCCGTGATCGCTTTCGATTTCAAGGAGGCGCTTTCCTTCGAAGGAGAAACCGGTCCTTATTGCCAGTATGCGGCCGTGCGTGCTAATTCGATCTTTCGCAAACTAGATGAACCTGCGCTCGTTGCGGCGCAAGAGCTGCTTCAGCGGACGGCCGCCGATACAGCAAGTCAGCAGCGTGCTACTGAAGTGCTCGTCGACGAAGCCGGAACGGAAGTATGGTCCTTGATCATGTTAGCCCAGCGAGTAGACGAGGTAGTCCGGCAATGCCGGTCTTCTGAAGAGCCAGCAAACCTGGCGAAGTACACCTTTAACC
>JBAPXA010000063.1:0-15354 GCA_049283975.1 Pyrinomonadaceae bacterium
AACGAGCGGGTCAAATTAAGACCGCGCGTTTCTAAGGTCTTCCAGCTAGCGCCCTTGGTTCTGAAGTCATACTTACCTTTAACCCACCTAACGCGGCACGCGCCCACCATGCACGCGCAAACCAAGCAAACGGGCCGGATAGATACCAAAGTCTTCGACTTCCCAAGTGTTGCCCTCTCGCAGCCGGATCTTGGCTGCCGGAATCAGAGTCCCCTGGCCCGCACCATTCCGCCGGATAAAAAGTTCAGCATAACCAAAGCGGTAGTCCGTGGAGCGCGTTCCATATCGCAGCTCGGAGAAGCCAACGTTGCGTTGATAGACGACAGTGATTTTGGTTTCACCATTGCCCGAGGGCTCGGCAAAAATCACGTTTGCAGGAACACCTACGCCGGTACCAATTTGAATTTGTCCGGCAGACATTCCGGAAATGGCATCCAACAACTTGTCCTGTCCGGAGCGCAGCACGTCATTAAGTCTTTCCACCTCCGCCCGACTGGTGTAGTTCTTGATCAGCAGCCGAAAGTTGCTTGACCGGCTTCCGAGCCGTCCGCTAAACGCGACGACCGTCCCGGTCACTGTTGACCCTTCATAGATGTCATCCTGGGCCAACGCCGAAGTTGAGACCGTACATACCGCGGCAACGATCAAGAAGACACCGCAGAAGTGAAGTAGGACATGTTTGGTTCTCATATTTCCCCCTCCTAATGAGCCCGATTCTGCCTTGAATACTCAAACCAGGACTCAGCCAAGCTCCGTACGTTTCGCAAACACGCGAACGTTTCCATTGTCCTTTCAGCCAACTAGTGTACTGCCGCTAATTCGTAGGGCAAACCGCACTCTGGGGTCCCAGTTGACAGGCCCAACGGGTAAAGATATTGTGCGCACAATACTCCCCACCCAAGCGTCGTTTCAGAGTCTTGAAAAACACAACCCTGCTTACGACAGAGAACATAGCTAAAACGGACTGATTGACAATCACGCGAATTGTTTCGAGTTCGCTATTGTGAACTTGTGAACTCGTGTCCGTCAGTTCCTGTACTGAGACGAAGTCCGTATCAATAAGGTCAGAACATGAGCACCGCACTTATCCTTAAGCACAAACTCTGTGGACTGCTGTTGTTAACTCTCTCTGTCGTCGCGACATCTGCGCAGCGTGCAGACCGCCCTGCACCCTATGCTTCGGCGGTTCCTCTCAGTGAGCCGACTATCTTCGGCGCCGGAGTCATTTCAACTGGAGACTACGACACACATCCTGCTTTCACGCCGGACGGCCGGACTTTGTATTTCCTGCGCAGCACACCCGACTTCAATTACTGGACAATTCTCGTTTCCCATTTTGCTAATGGACGCTGGGCCACACCAGAGATCGCGCCATTTTCGGGACAATACGCCGACGCCGACCCTTTCATCACACCAGATGGTTCGCGCCTTTACTTCATTTCCAACCGCCCCGTTACAGGTAAGACGACGCCGGACTTGGACATCTGGATGGTAGCGAAAACAGAAAAGGGTTGGGGTGAGCCGCAAAATCTCGGTGTGCCGATCAGCAGTCCGGGCAATGAGTGGTACCCGACCATTGCAGCGAACGGCACAATCTACTTCGGATCGGATCGCGAAGGCGGAAAAGGGCGTAACGACATCTATCGTTCGCGTCTAGTCGATGGCAAATATCAGGCTGCTGAGAATCTAGGCGCCACAATCAACACCCAGTTCAATGAGTATGAGCCGCTGATCGCGCCGGACGAGAGCTTCCTTATTTTTATGTGCGGCGGCCGGGCAGGCGCCCGAGGGGGTTTTGATCTTTACGTCAGCTACAACCGCAATGGCGAGTGGAGCACGCCCGAAAACCTTGGCGATAAGATCAACTCCGCGGGCAACGAATATTCGCCCGCGATTTCACCGGACGGGAAATATTTCTTCTGGGGTAGCACTCGCGGGTTCGCGAGCACGTCATTCACGAAGCGCCAGAGTTACCTGGAGTTGATGAGTAAGTTTCGGAGTCCGGGAAATGGCTTAGGAGACATTTACCAAATCGATCTTGCCGAACTGAAAATCAAGAAGTGATTCACAGCCTCGAGTGGACGATTAATTCGGAACCGGGAGCGGTAGCGGGTCAAACATCCCACAGTAAGAATCCGCTTTCTCAACTCTGCAAATCCATAGATCTCATTGAGTTCAGGACCGGGTCGCTACCGCTTCCGGTTCTGGATTGGTCAGCTCCAGAAATAAGTGTGCGCGATTCTCAGTGAACCTTTGGGACATCGCGACTCTTTGTGCAAGGCCGATTCAGGAGCGTGCAGGATTAAGCCAGGCCCTTGATCTTCTTTAATTCTTCGGTGAGGACAGGAACTGCTTCAAAAAGATCACCGACGATGCCATAGTCCGCGATGTCGAAGATTGGCGCTTCGGGATCCTTGTTGATGGCGACGATCGTTCCGGAGTTTTTCATTCCCACCAGATGTTGAATAGCACCGGAGATGCCGAGGGCGATGTAGAGCTTTGGCGCCACGGTCTGGCCGGAAGATCCTATTTGCCGGTCGATCGGTAACCATTCTGCGTCGCAAATTGGTCGCGATGCGGCAATGTCTCCTCCCAGAACCTCCGCCAGCTTCTCAGCAAGGGCGATGTTCTCCTTGCCTTTGATTCCCCGCCCGATGGCAACAATGATTTCCGCCTTTGAGAGATCTACGGCTTGCTTCACTTCCTGGAAAGGCTCTTCCGGCGTCATCCGGATTTCACCAACTTTGACTTCAATTGTTTCGACGGGTGCACCCGCTCCCTTGCGGGCCTGATCCGGCCGGTATGCTCCCGATTGGAAGGTGGCAAACACTGGGGGCTCGCCGTCTGATACAACATCCGAGTCGAGCTTTCCCAGGAAGATGCGGCGCGTGAAAGTTATGGTGGTGCCGGCTACTTCCGCGCGAATGCAGTCACTGATTAGTGATTTTCCAAAACGTGCCGCCAGCTTCGGCGCATAGTCGCGCACCAGGTAGGTATGCGGCATTACAACTAACTGCGGGTCGAGTTGTCGAATCACATGTTCCATCGCTTCGCTATAGCCGTCAGGAGTGTATTTCCCGAGTTTCGCGTTGTTTACACACAAAACCTTTGCGAGATCGTAACCAACGATCTCCTGAGCTAATGCGCTGACATCTGATCCGAGAAGAATGGCGCTGACTGATTGTTGCAGTTGCGAAGCTAGGCTTTGAGCCGCAGCAATTGCTTCGAGCGACGTCTTGTTGAGGACACCATCGCGATGTTCGATAAAAACTAAGATTCCATTACTCATGAATAATCTCTATTTCTGCAAGCTCAAACCACTCGGGCTTCGGTATGAAGTTTCTCTGCTAGAGCTACTGCGCCAGCTTTGGCATCGCCATCTCCCAGGAGCTGGGTCTGTTTGGTTTTCTGCGGCAGGTAGATCTTCTCGATTCTCTGGTGATTAGGCCGCCCGACTATTTCTGATGAAGGAGTGACTTCCTTTATCTCTTTCTTCTTTGCCGCCATGATGCCCTTGAGCGTCGCGTAACGAATCTGGCTGATGCCTGACTGAATTGTCAGCAGGGCAGGCAGGGGCATTGAGTACCATTGATACCAGCCACTCTCCAATTCGCGTTTGACCCGCAACTTATCGCCGGAGGCGTCGAGCTCAATTACGATCGTCGCATGCGGTAAACCGAGGAGCTCCGCAAGGATTACTCCGGTTTGTCCGTAGCCAAAGTCATCTGATTGCAGTCCAGTCAAAACCAGATCCGGATTTTCATCTCGTATGGCCTCGGCCAGCGCGCTGGCAGCGGCGAACGGAGAGAGGTTTCCCAGATTGTCGCCGGTGACATGAATGGCTCGATCAGCGCCACGCGCGAGAGCGTCTTTGATGACACTCTTGACCCGAGCAGAGCCCATGGAACAGACAACTACTTCACCGGTGAGCTTTTCTCGAACGCGCAGCGCCTCTTCCAACGCGTAGCCATCGGATTCACTAACTTCAAACGATAGATCTGCTTCTTCAATCCAGGTGGCGTCTTTGTTAATCCGCAAGATGGCGTCTTTACTGGCGACCTGTTTCATTAAAACTATGATTTTCATAACTAATTTGGTCTTTGGACTTTGGTGTTAGGTCTTTGAAGGCGCTCAGGCGAAAGAAACTTCTCCCTCAACGAATCAAACAAAGATCAAAGACCTACTCTTCGTATCGTTTAAACAACAACGCCGCGTTTGTGCCGCCAAAGCCGAAACTGTTTGAAAGAGCATAATCGACCTTCGTTTGTCTTGGTTCGTTAGGCACATAGTCCAAATCGCAGTCCGGATCGGGAGTGCGGTAATTAATCGTTGGGGGGAGTATGTTGCGATGAATCGCCAGAACGGAGAAAACTCCTTCGATCCCCCCGGCGGCGCCCAGTAGATGTCCGGTCATGGACTTAGTTGAACTAACAGCCAACTTGTACGCATGCTCGCCGAACGTATCTTTGATTGCAAGCGTCTCAAACTTATCGTTATACGGAGTCGACGTGCCGTGCGCATTGATATAGCCCACCTGCTCTGGCTGGATGCCGGCATCCTTGATGGTCTTCTGCATAACCCGTCGCGCGCCGGAACCAGTTTCATCCGGCATTGTCAGATGAAAGGCGTCCGCCGCCATGCCGTACCCAACGATCTCGGCGTAAATGGTCGCCCCCCGGCGTTTCGCGTGTTCCAACTCTTCCAGGATTAGAATCCCGGCTCCCTCCCCAATGACGAAACCATCGCGATCAGCGTCGAACGGTCGCGACGCATGCAGCGGATCATCATTGCGAGTTGAAAGGGCGCGCATTGATGCGAAGCCCGCCACACTCATCGGCGTAATCGCTGATTCCGCTCCGCCCGCAATCATCACATCCGCATCGCCACGTTGAATAATCTTGAAGCTATCGCCAATCGCATGGGCGCCCGCCGAACAGGCGGTGGCAGTGGCGGAGTTTGGTCCTTTCGCGCCGAAGCGAATCGAGACCTGCCCGGCAGCCAAATTCACTATGGCGGAAACGATAAAGAACGGGGAAACACGGTCCGGTCCTTCGTTGAGCAACTTGGAATGTTCCCGTTCGATTGCCCAGAAGTCGCCGATGCCGCTGCTGATATAGGTGCCGGCGTTTTCCGCGAGCTCCTGAGGAAACTTCCCTTCTGCAGTCAGCTCAAAACCGGCGCCGGCCATCGCTTCAATCGAAGCCGCGATGGCGTAATGAATAAAGGCGCCCATCTTGCGCGCCTCTTTCTTGGGAATGAATTCGAGCGGGTCGAAGTTTTTCACCTCGGCCGCAAATTTTACAGAAAACTTCTCGGTATCAAACCTCTTGATGTAGTCGACACCCGACTGACCACTCATCAACGCGGCCCAGGTAGTCTCGACTGTATTGCCAATCGGCGTAACCAAGCCGAGGCCTGTGACCACAACCCGACGTGCCAAATCAACGCTCCTTGAGAAACTAACCGGTGACTGAAATGAGTGGCGAGCAAGTTGCCAACACCCTGGCTCCTCACTCATCACTCATTAGTAATCACTACTTCTTGTGCTGATCGATGTAGTTGTACGCGTCGCGCACGCTCTGAATCTTTTCGGCGTCCTCATCAGGGATCTCAATGCCAAATTCCTCTTCAAAACGCATGACGAGTTCGACAGTATCCAGTGAATCCGCGCCCAGGTCGTCGATGAAGCGCGCGTTGGGAGTGACCTCATTCTCGTCAACTCCAAGTTCGTCGACGATGATCTGCTTGACCTTATTCTCGATCTCTTGATCGGGCATCTCGTTTTGCTCCTCTGTGATTTTTGAAAAAATTAACTTTACGGCTCTATGAAACTGCCAAACGCGCTCCGGCCGCGGCTACACCCGCGGATTCCTCAACATTAAGACACTTTGCTTCGCGATCGATCTGGCGTAGCAGACCGCTCAAAACCTTCCCTGGTCCCAGCTCGACAAAACTATTCACGCCGGCTGCCAACAATGAGTTCATCGACTGTAGCCAACGAACCGGCGAGGAAACCTGACGGATCAGAGCGTCCCGCGCGTCTACTGCTCGAGTTATCGCAATTGCGTCAACATTACTTATCAGCGGTATGCTTAGCTCGTCAAGACTCAACTCAGCCAAGTCTGCTGCCAAACGAAGCTGGGCCGACATCATCAATGCGCAGTGAAACGGCGCACTGACATTCAGTTTTACGACGCGCTTCGCACCCGCTTCCTTCAACTTGTCGGCCGCCCGGTCAATTGCCTCGCTGTTTCCCGCAATTACGATCTGGTTAGCCGAATTGATGTTGGCCGGCGCGCAAACCTGCTCCCCGCGAACTTCGGCGCAAACTCTTTCAATCGTTTCCAAAGACGCCCCCAAGACTGCCGCCATAGCTCCCTCACCAGCGGGGACCGCCTCCTGCATGTAACGCCCGCGCGCCCGTACTGTCCGCACAGCATCAGCTAGAGTGATCGCACCAGCTGCCACCAGGGCTGAATATTCGCCGAGACTATGACCAGCAACGAAGTCTGGCTTCGCAACTCCCAACGACTCGAGCGCTCGCAATGCCGCAATCGAGACACTGAGGATTGCCGGCTGAGTGTTTTCGGTCAGTTGCAGCGCTTCCGCCGGACCTGCGAAACAAAGACCCGAAATCGAAAAGCCCAAGGCGTCGTCAGCTTCTTCAAAGACCCGCCGCGCGGCGGAAAAGTTATCCGCTAAATCTTTTCCCATGCCCGGGTATTGCGAACCCTGACCAGGAAAGAGAAACGCGATTGCCGATTGATCTTCGATTGCCAATTGCCAATTTCCAATTGCCGATTGCCGATTGGTCCTCTTTAGTCACAGAAGTTTCGCACAATCTTCATGATTGGCAATCGGCAATTGCCATTTGGCAATCCAACGAGCCGCCAAGTGTACCGAAGCTACCAGCGAAGAAGGACTCCGCCCCAGGTCACGCCCCCACCAAACGAAGCCAGCAATACTAAATCGCCCGGCTTGACACGCCCAGCCTCCACGCACTCATCCAAGGCGATCGGAATCGAAGCCGAAGACGTGTTTCCATGCATGCTGATGTTTGAGTAGACCAGCGACTCGTCTACATTCAGCTTGTTGGCTACCGCGTCCGTGATTCGCTGGTTGGCTTGATGCGGGATGAACAGCTTTACATCTTTGGCGCTTACTCCGGCTTCTTCCAAAACTTCGCGCGAGACCTCAGCCATTGAGCGGACCGCGACTTTGAATAGCTCATTACCCTTCATCTTGAAAAAGTGATCGCCGGCTGCGAGAGTTTCGGCCGTTGGCGGACGACGCGTGCCTCCGCCTGGTGAAAACAATTGCTCCTGGTACCTGCCGTCCGATCTGATGCGACTGGCCAGAATGCCTCTTTCACCGTCAACTGGCCCAAGCACCGCCGCACCAGCGCCATCTCCAAACAGCACGCAAGTATGCCGATCAGAGTAGTCGACATATTGCGTAAGAATCTCTGCCCCAATGACCAGTGCATATTTTGACTGGCCGGACTGAATCATCGTGTTGGCGAGCGTGACGCCGTACAAAAACCCTGAGCAAGCCGCTACGACATCCATGGCAGCAGCGCGATTGGCGCCGAGTTCTGCCTGGATGATGCAACCGGTCGATGGCAGGATTTGATCGGGACTAACGGTAGCGCAGAGGATCAGATCAATATCATCGGGAGTAAGTCCGGCGCGCTCGATGGCCTGGCGTGCAGCCCGGACAGCGAAAAGTGAAGTGTATTCTCCGGGAGCTGCTTTGCGGCGCTGTTTGATTCCGGTGCGCGTGGTGATCCACTCGTCGGAAGTCTCTACCATGTTGGCGAGATCGGCATTCGTCAAAATGCCTTCCGGATATGCGTGGCCGGTTCCCAGAATACCGGCGCGTTGAGTTGCCATCTATTTCCTCAGTTGCCCAAAAGAACGGCCATAGTAGCGGCTAAAAAATGAAAAGCCAACTCACTGTCGCGCGGCCGCTTCCGCAACGCGGTGCAAAGCGTTGGTTTCCGCAATTCCCTTTTCGATCCGCTCCCCAGCGCGATTTTCGGAAAACTCTTTTACATTCCGAATCGCGTTGCGAATTGCTCGCGCATTAGAACTTCCGTGACCGATCACCACGATTTGCCGCACACCCAACAGCGGTGCCCCGCCATATTCAGAATAATCAAGACGCTTCTTGATATTGCGAAAAGCTGGTTTAGCCAACATGGCCCCAGCTTTGGTGACAGCCGACGCGGTCAACTCTCGTTTGATCATCGACAACATCGCATCCGTCAGGCCCTCTGAAAGCTTTAGCATTACGTTGCCGGTGAAGCCGTCAGTGACGATCACATCCACGGATCCGGAAAACACGTCGCGGCCTTCCACGTTGCCGACAAAATTCAGACCCGCCATTTCGCGAAGTAGAGGAAACGCTTCTTTCGTTAAGTCATTTCCTTTCGCCTCTTCCTCGCCGATGCTCATTAGCCCGACAGCGGGTCTTATTGTTCCCAGCACGGCACGCGAATAGGCATCGCCCATAATTGCAAACTGGGCGAGATGATGTGGCTTGCATTCAGAGTTCGCGCCGACATCGAGCAGCAAAGTCGGCTTGGCAGACCTGGTGGGGATTAACGCCGCTAACGCCGGGCGGTCAACTCCCGGCAGCATGCCGATCACCATTTTGGCGGTAGCCATCGCCGCTCCGGTATTCCCGGCCGATACGAAGCCATCGGCACGACCCTCAGTGACCAGTTTAGTACCGATTCGCAACGAACTTTTCTTTTTGCGCCGCACGGAAACCATGACCGGATCGTCCATCCCGATCACTTCCGCAGCTTCCACAAATTCAATGCCCTTGTCGCCGTCCCGGCGCCAGCCACAACGCCGTAGTTCCGGCTCCACCTTCTCGCGCTGGCCTACAAGGATCACACCAATGCCAAAATCGCGACTTGCTGCCAGAGCCCCGTCGATCTCGGCATGCGGAGCATGATCGCTACCCATTGCATCGAGGACGACCTTACCTGTCAGCAGGCCGCCATTCTTCGACTGGTTTCGCACAGGAGAGTAACGGTCTGGCTAGGTCTGTTCGACTTGCACTACTTCACGATCTTTGTAGTAACCACACTTCGGACAGACACGATGCTGCAAACGAGGTTCCTGACAATTAGGACAGAGGGTGGTTTGCGGTGCGCGCAGTGCATCGTGCGCCCGGCGTTTCCCGCGGCGAGCCTTAGAATGTCTTCTTTTTGGATTTGGCATAATTACTCCGTTCGTATAGTCGTGAATCGTGAATCGTTAATGGAAATGGTTAATCGATGTAGTGGGTGACTGGTAAAATGGTTAAGGGTAAGTCGGAGATCACGAACAAGCACCTTCGGCCGACTCACAATTCACGGTTCACGATTATCGATTCACGATTTCACGATTTACCATTCACTATCTCTTTCAATCCTGCCCAGCGCGGATCAGTTTCCGCCTCCTGGCATTTACAGTCCGTTAGATTCCGATCGCCGCCGCATACAGGGCATAACCCTTTGCACTCTTCGCGGCAAAGAACTTGCGCCGGCAACGCCAGCAACAATTGCTCACGCACCAACTCGTCGATATCAACTGCCTCGCCCTCAAATACGGAGAGGGAAAGGTCATCGTCAAGCAGCTCGGCGGCCTGGCCGGCCCGGTAGATATCCGGCGTGACGTACTCAACTTCAAAAGTGTTCGCAACGGGAATCAATAAGGACTTCAAACACCGGTCGCATTCCAACTGCAGTTCCGCGCTTACTTCGCCCTTAACCGTTATCTTCGAATCTGACTGCTGAATGCGGCCTGCCACTCGTGGAGGCCTCACCACGGTTACGCGATCTTCATTCAGCTGCAGTTCATCTGGTTGGTAATCATGGGCAAATTTGCCCCCAGTACGCTCCAGACCTGCAAGCTCAACCCGCATGATGCCCTACCCTGTGGCCAATGCCTCTTTTTTCCGCCTATGCGCAAAAGGATTCATTATAGCGGCGAAGAACGGGCTGTCAACGCGCCAAAAAGACTAGGTTGCGCTCCCTTAGTGTCTTGGTGAATTAGATTGGTGGGAGTCGTAACAGCGCCAGCAGTCCAGAGAACGATAGGAGAGCGCCGATGAACACGATTGAACCCCTAACCCACGCAAAGGGAAGCTCTAAGCCCCAGCGCTTGTTCATGGCGTTCTGACACCGAGCTATCGGAGCACTAAAGATAGCCATCAACAGCCCCGCAAGGATCATCCCCAATCCTAAGAGGGTTTCAGCCATATACTACAAGCTTAAATGGCGAGCAGGTGTTTAGCCATGCTCGCCGCCTATTCATTCAACCGGTTCCAGCAACACACTAACAGAGCGCTACTAAAGGACTAGGTCGTCTCAGCATCTGCTGAAACGAAAACATTTAGGGCGTCCTGCCGCAGGAGGCGGGCAAGTCGCTGATCACCGCCGGTCATCAAGTTGAGGTTGGAAGTCGGTTCCGGGAAAAATATGACGGGTACTGTCGTCGTTCTACCACCCTTTCCTTTAAGAGGCTTCGCCTTTTGCGGCTCAGTGCGCTGCGCTCTGGCGAGATATTCGGCAGCCAATTTCTCTTGTCCGGTTCGTTGGTAGATCAAACCCAAAACATAAAAGGCCTCGCAGTATTCGCCGTCCATTTCGGTTGCCTTCCGCAGGTGGCGGGCGGCGAGTGCATCCCGGGTGAGTTGGTAATACAAGCATCCCAGGGCGTAATGCGCTTCGGGCGAAGGCTTGCTAGCCAGGGCACGCTTGAATTCCCGGAGAGCTTTCTGCCAATTCTCCTCGGCAATGAAAAGCCTCCCGAGTCCATAATGGACTGCAAACGACGACGCCCCACGTCGCGTCGCACTATTCAGCAGTTCTTTGGCCCGCTCCGTATCTCCTTCATCGGCGCAGGTCAAACCGAGCAACAACGAGACGCGAATGTCTCCGGGTGAAAACTCGTACGCCCGGCCCAGATAGTCGCGTGCGAGCCGCGTTTTGCCCGCGCGGAAAAAATGCTCGCCGACAAAAGCAAGGAGGGGCGCATTTTCACGTTCGAGCTCAGCCGCTCGCTGTAACGAGCGGATGCCGCGCCCGACCTGCTCGTCTTCAATTAGCAGGAACCCTTCGTTTACAAACTGTTCGAACGCGGCTCGCTGATCGCCGCGATAACCTGACAGAATTCTGACTCTTAGTTCTTCGCGGCGCGCGCTTTCTTCCTGCTCCTCCGCATCCTTCTGACAGCGATCGTTCCAAAGTTTTTCCAGTCGCGTTCCCTCGACGATTTTGTCTTCAGTAAGGAGGGCAATCAGTGCCTTCACAAGCGAGCGATCAAAGTAGGAGTTTTGAGCCTGTCGCAGCAGGAGATCGAGCCCGCGTTCGAGTCGCTCAGTTAGGCGCGCAAGGCGGTTTTCCAAGGCAGAAATGCGCTCCAGGAGATGTTCATCGCTCGAGGGACCTGCCTCGGCCACTTCGTACCGAGAAGCTGGTGGCTCGACGATGATCATGAGGCGCGTGCCACAGCGCGCACAAAAGTCATGACCCAGCGGATTTGCCGCCAGGCATTTTTGGCAGTAGTGAGAAACTTGAGGCATGACGCGGTAGTCAGTAGTCAGTAGTTAGTAGTGTAGCCAGTAGATAGTAGTCAGTCAGTAGGCTGTAGCCAGTAAACATCTACTTCGTCCTTACCATAACAATTAATGATCTCTAACGATAGAACTACTGACTACTATCTACTGACTACTATCTACTATCTACTGACTACTATACTCATAAAACCCGCGGCCAGACTTACGACCCAGCCAACCTGCATCGACGTAGCGTTTCAACAGCGGGCAGGGGCGATACTTGGGATCGCCGAGTCCGTCGTGCAGTACGTTCATGATCGCGAGACACACATCCAAGCCGATAAAATCGGCAAGCGTTAGGGGGCCCATGGGGTGGTTCATGCCCAGCTTCATGATCCCATCAATACTCTCCCGAGTAGCTACGCCTTCGTACAGCGTAAAGACCGCTTCATTGATCATCGGCATCAGAACACGATTGGAAACGAACCCGGGCGAATCCTGACAATCAAGTGCAGTCTTTCCCAGTCGCTCGGTCAAGTTACGAACCTTCTCATAAGTGTCATCCGAAGTGGCCATTCCCCGAATCACTTCGACAAGTTTCATGACCGGCACGGGATTCATGAAATGCATGCCAATCACCTTGTCAGGCCGCTTCGTCGCTGCCGCTAGTTTTGTAATCGAGATTGAAGAAGTGTTCGAAGCGAGGATCGTATCAGGGCCTGCCATCTGATCGAGAGTCTGAAAAACCTCGGTCTTCACTTTGACGTTTTCCGTTACGGCTTCAATCACCAGGCCCGCGTCACGCAACGATTCAAGTGATGTATTGGTCCGGATTCGTCTAATGATGTCGCTCTTCTCAGCAGCCCCCAACCTTTCTTTATCCACATCGCGTTGCAAGCTCTTATCTATCGCCGCCAGCCCGCGCTGCAGAAACTCTTCACTGACATCCCTCATTACCACGTCGTAGCCCGCACGAGCGGCAACCTGAGCAATACCATTGCCCATCGTGCCTGCTCCGACCACGCCGATAATTTCGCCCACTTAACTTTGACTCCGTTTAGAGATGATTAGCGCCAGTCAGGCGGTGTCGTTGGTGGCACATAAGGCTCTGACGCGCGCAGCAGTTTCTTTAGTCTGCGACGACTCGGTACCGGAGCCGGCGGCAACGCGTACGCGGCCTTGTGATAAAGGAACTTGCCCTTCTCGCCAAACATAAACCAGAGGGTGTAGACGCAAAGCGCCGTGCCGAAGGGAAACGTTAAGCCGGCAAGCACACCGGCCACGATGCCGACCCGCCGTGCCCAACGCTTTCGCTTTAGCAATGCATAACCGGTTATGAAAGAAGGTGCGATCAGAATCAGGCTCACGAAAACTCCGCCGACAATCAACACGGCAAAGGTCGCTACCGGCACAGCTTCGCCGCGATTCGCCATCGCATCGATGGTTCCCGAAATGAAAAACGTGACCAGGATCATCAGCGCGATGCAAAACACCCCGTAGAGCAGGTGCAACATTCCCAATGTCCGGTTGTGACCAGTCGGTGTCATTAGCTTATCTTTCGACCGCCAACGCCACTGCATTTCCGCCGCCAAGACAGAGCGCCACCACTCCCCGATGCGCGTCGCGCCGCTTCATCTCAAACAGCATTGTAGTCAGCAGCCGCGAGCCGGATTGACCGATCGCGTGACCGAGCGCGACCGCGCCGCCGTTTACGTTTATTTTCTCCGGATCGAGATTAAGCTCCCGCGTAATTGCCACTGCCTGTACCGCAAAGGCTTCATTCAACTCGATCAAGTCGACATCATTGGTCGACCAGTTTGCCTTGAGCAGCAACTTCTTGATCGCCTCTACTGGCGCCATCATGACGAGCTGAGGTTCGGTTCCGGAGGTTGCCTGGGCCACGATGCGGGCCATCGGTTCAACGCCGAGCGCCTGAGCTCGCGCCAGTGAAGTAACTACCAGGGCCGAGGCCCCGTCGTTAACTCCGGGAGCATTGCCGGCCGTAACAGTTCCGCCTTCTTTGAATGCCGGCTTCAGTTTCCCCAGTACCTCAAGAGAAGTGTCCTCGCGAACGGTCTCGTCAGTATCGAAGATTGTTGCCGCCCCTTTCTTCTGCGGAATTTCTACAGGAACAATCTCATCTTTAAATCGTCCAGCCTTGATCGCCGTCGCCGCCTTACGATGGGATTGCAATGCATACTCGTCCTGCTCTGTACGACTAACATGGAAGCGTTCAGCGACCACTTCACCTGTGCAACCCATGTGTTGATTATCAAAGGCGCACCAGAGGCCGTCATTGATCATGGAATCGACAAGCGTGCCATTGCCCAAGCGGTAGCCCTCGCGCGCTTTCGGCAACAGGTACGGAGCGTTACTCATGGACTCCATGCCTCCGGCCACGACGATTTCCGTGTCGCCAAGCTGAATTCCCTGAGCCGCCATCATCACTGCCTTCAATCCTGAACCACAGACCTTATTAATCGTGACCGCGGACACGGTATTGGGAAGACCACCGTTTAGAGCTGCCTGGCGCGCCGGGTTCTGTCCCAATCCCGCCTGAATTACGCAACCCATGATCACTTCATCTACGGCGCCAGGAGCAACGCCCGCTCGCTTCACAACTTCACGGACGACGAGTGCTCCGAGTTCAGTTGCCTTAAATCCCTTAAGCGAACCTTGAAACTTTCCCACGGGCGTTCTCACTGCCCCGATAATCACCGCTTCTTTAATCGCCGACATTCGTTCTCCAGTTTACAAATATGTACTTGTACAAATGACCGCCTTTGCTAACCATTTACTAATTTAACCAAAAGAGTGTCAAGTCATTGCCGATTGCCGATTGCCGATTGCCGATTGGAATTCCCACAACGAAGCTTCCTAACTGCATTCACGATCGCACCCGAGATTGCCGTACCCAGCTGAGAGCATTTAACATTCGTCAGTCGGTCCCTCACCTTAAGGATCTATCATTCGGCAATCGCCAATCGGCAATCGCCAATCCGTCGTGTTAGACTTCGTTCGTAATTCAAACCCGCGCCCTGGTCCGGTATCAAGCATGCAGGCTCTCATTCTCGCTGGCGGCAAAGGCACCCGCCTTCGGCCGTTAACTGTTTACACCCCAAAACCAATCGTTCCCATTTGCAATCGTCCGTTTCTGCTCTATCAGATCGATACGCTTCGCCGTGCCGGCATTACCAACATCACCCTTTCGCTCTCGTACCAGCCAAATAAGATCGAGCATCTGTTGGGTGACGGATCTGATTACGGAGTGAACCTGAAATATACCGTCGAGCCGCAGCCTATGGGTACAGCGGGCGCGTATAAGTTTGCCGAGGATCTAATCCGCGAGCGCACTGTTGTTTTCAATGGCGACATCCTCACCGATCTCGATCTCAAGGCGGTCATACGCGAACACAACGAACGAAAGGCAGCCGCGACGATCGTGCTGCAACCCGTCGCGAATCCGCGTGCTTACGGTTTAGTGGAAACAGAACCCGATGGAAGAGTGCATCGATTTTTGGAAAAACCCAAAGAAGACGAAATCACCTGTAACAACATCAACGCCGGCACCTACATTCTGGAACCCAGGGTGCTTGATTTCATTCCTGCCGGCGAAAACTATTCATTTGAGTACGCACTGTTTCCGGATCTACTGAAACGCAAAGAAGCCTTTTACGCGCACGTGCCGCCGCGGACTTATTGGATCGATATCGGCACGCCCGAGCGTTATCTGGAGGCACATCAGGATTTGCTCGCCAATCGCGTCCAACGTATTCACATCAAGGAACGGCGGGGGTCTTT
>JBAPXA010000064.1:0-12815 GCA_049283975.1 Pyrinomonadaceae bacterium
CTATGGTACTGGATGAGGCGGTCCGCGAAGGCAAAGTGAAAAGCGGCGATAATCTGATCATGTGCGCCTCAGGCGGCGGTCTTAATATGGCCTGCGTCGCTTTTCGTTGGTGACCCGCAGATCTCAGATCTCAAATCTGAAATAGGCAATGAACTACCCGAATATCTACTCACTATTCGTCGATCGCGTACGAAGCTATCGGGACTCCACCGAGGCGCGCAGCGTCTTCTATTTTCGTCGCGACGAAGAGTGGGAGGGGATTTCATGGGCTCGCTTCGATCAGGAAGTCCATGCTTTTGCAACGGCACTTCTGTCTATGGGCCTTAAGCAAGGCGGTTCGGTTGCAATTCTTATGGGCAACGTACCGGAGTGGCCCATCGTCGACATTGGCACTATCGCCGCGGCCGGAGTAGGCGTTGGCTTGTATCCCACGAGTTCTGCCGAACAGTGCCAGTACATCATCAATCATTCCGATGCTGAATTCCTCGTAGTGGACACGCGCGCGCAACTCGAAAAGGTCCTTAGGGTTCGCCATGTGCTGCCCAAGCTACGAGTGGTTGTCGTACTTGACCAGTCTGCTGTGAGTGAAGCGAACCAGGTGATTGCTTACCAGGAGCTGATTGACCGTGGCTGCGAAAACCGAGATCACTTTTCCCCACTACTGAGTGAGCGCGCCGAAACAGCCGGCCCTGAAGACATCGCGATCATGGTCTACACGTCGGGCACAACTGGTCCGCCCAAAGGCGCGTGTCTTAGCCATCGCTATGTCATCAACAGCGTCGAGTCGATGCGCCAGATAGTTCCGATTTTCGACAACGACGTAGCATTTTCTTACCTACCTTATTGTCATGTAGCAGAACGCATCTCAGGTCTCTACAACCGGCTTTATGCCGGCGCTTCGGCGTATTTCGTTGACGACTTGTCGCGGCTTGGCCAGTACATGCTTGAAGTAAAACCGACGGTGTTCGCCAGCCTGCCGCGGTTCTTCGAAAAGATTCACGCGCGCATCGTTGCCGATGTTGAAGCTGCGCCTGAGAAAAAACGCCAGCGCTTCAACGACGCCCTCGATGTTGGCCGAAGAATTTCCCGGCTAGGTCAATCAAAGCAGGAGGTCCCTAAGGAACTACGAAGCGAATTCGATGTTGACGCCGCACCGGTTCTGAAGAAAGTCAAAGATTACTTCGGTGGTTGCATTCGTCTGGCAACGTCGGGAGGTGCGCCGCTGCCGCTTGAAGTCGCTGAGTTTTTCGACGCGGCCGGGTTGCCAATACTACAGGCGTATGGGCTCACCGAAAATATTTGTGTCGCGTTTAATCGCGCGGACAACCACAAGTTCGGTACGGTCGGCCCGCCGATGCCGGGCTGCGAGGTCAAAATCGCTGCAGATGGCGAGATCGTGGTTCGCAGCGAGATGATGTTCAGCGGTTACTACAAGGCGCCGGAACAAACCGCCGAGATGTTTCGCGATGGCTGGCTGCTGACAGGTGATATCGGTGAGCTCGGCGAGGACGGCTTCTTGAAGATTACCGGACGCAAGAAGGAACTGATCGTCACTTCAACTGGGAAGAAGATTTCCCCGGCACTCATCGAGAACATGCTGAAGGAGCACCACCTGATTAGTCACGCACTTGTTTACGGGGAGGGGAGGAGTTACCTGGTGGCGTTAATTACGCTGAATCCTGTTGAAGCCGCTGAGTTCACCCGCGCTCCCGAAATAGCAGAGGGCCCAAACAATCTTGCGGGGTCCGAGTCCCTGCGCAAGCTGGTGCAGCAGATGATCGCTGAAGTCAATGCGCGGGTCTCCTCGTCCGAATCGATCAAGAAATTCGCAATTGTCGAGCACGACTTTGAAATTGAAAAAGACGAGGTAACTCCGACCGGAAAGCTTAAACGTGAAGTTGTTACCGCGCACCATCGCGAGTTAATTGAGAGTCTTTATCTGACAGAACGATCCACTAAGTTTCACAAATGAACACGAAAATGATGTTAGTTCTATTTCGTGTATTTTCGTGGATCGTTCCTTGGTTGCGGCTGGAAGCCAGCCTGGGAAATCTGTGGATTATCAATTATGAAATTCAAACCGGGCGACACCGCCTCGCTTTCAAGAACAATTAGCGACGATGACATCCGTGCCTTTGCTGATGCGACAGGCGATCGCAACCCTCTTCATCTCGATGAAGAATTCGCTAAACAGACACGTTTTGGAGGGCGCATCGCTCATGGCATGTTGAGCGCATCTTTGATTTCGGCAGTGATTGCCAACGAACTGCCGGGGCAGGGAAGTATTTATCTGGGCCAGACGCTCCAGTTCGTGGCGCCGGTCTTCCCTGGCGATACGGTGACCGCCCGCGTCACGGTGTCGGCAATTCGGGAAGACAAACCAATCTTAAAACTTGAAACTGTCTGCGCAAATCAGCGCAATGAAGTGGTGATAAGAGGCGAAGCCACAGTCCTCATTAGCTAAAGATCACCAATGCCGGCAATCAGCAAACAACAAACTACACCCGCAGCATTAGAACAGCGGCCGGGTGCCTATGCCTGGTATGCGCTTGGCTTGTTGACGTTTGTCTATGTTCTCAACTTCCTCGACCGAACGCTGATCTACATTCTCTTCACGCCCATCAAAAAGGAAATGGCGTTCAGTGACTTGCAGCTCGCATTGCTGGGCACAACGTCATTCGTAATCTTTTACACGGCCCTGGGCATTCCCTTCGGCCGGCTCTCCGATCGCGTCGTCCGCAAGAACATGATTGCGGGGGGGCTGGCGGTCTGGAGCCTATTCTCCGGCCTCACGGGATTCGCGGACAGTTTCTGGTCCCTGTTCTTTTGTCGGGTAATGGTCGGTGTGGGTGAAGCGACGCTGGGCCCCGCGGCGTTATCGCTCCTAAGTGATTACTTTCCGCCCCGCCGGCGCGCGACTGTGCAAGCAATCTATTCGTCAGGTATCGCAGTGGGTGCGGGTTTGGCCTTCTTCCTTGGCGGATGGGTTGGCCAGCACTTCGGATGGCGCTGGGCGTTTTACCTGCTGGGCTTTCCCGGACTGTTCTTCGCCGTGCTGGTTTTCCTGCTCAAGGAAAAGCCGCGAGGCCAAACTGAAACGAGCGCAGTTCGGTATACCAGCAAGGATTGGAAGATTCTCTTTCGGTCGGTGCCGCTACGGTACCACTACCTCGGATACGCGCTGTTCGGCCTGGCCGCAAACAACTTATCGATTTGGGGCGCGACATTTTTCACGCGCGTTCATAAGTTTGACATTGCGACCATCGGTTTGTGGGGAGGCATGCTATCGCTGGTTGCGGGAGTGCCTGGCACTATCCTCGGAGGCTGGTTCGCCGATCGGTTTCGCCATTTTGGTCGCGGGGGACGGATGCTGTTCAGCTCAGTGGCCGCCCTGATCGCAATCCCATTTTGGCTGATGCTGATCTTTTCGGACGGCATCCCGTTCATATTGCTCGCGAACTTTGTCCTCCTGGGGTTGTCACTGATGTGGCTGGGACCGGCAGCCGCTGACGTGCACGATATCGCCGGGCCGCACTTACGTGGACTCGGCATTGGCATTTACTTCTTCAGCGTGAATATTGCCGCCTACGCAGTGGGCTCGAACGTCATCGGCAAGCTGAACGACTGGCTCGGTGTCTCGACGAATCCCTTGCAGATGCGTTACTCGCTGCTTATTTGTCCAGCTGCCTGTGTGCTGGCGGCGTTATTGTTGTGGCGCGGCAGCCGTAGTTTGGGGAGAGCGAATGACGTCTGACTTTTTTCCTGCCCACGACAAGAAGACTCTTTGGTAGTGATGCAGTTTGACAATCGCCAATTGCAAATCGGCAATCTCATGGCCCATCGGCTACCGCCTGGTGGTACTGACCTCATGGGTCCGAATCAGACCCTAATCTAGAGATCGTCAGCCAATCACCCAAAACTGCATCAATACTAGACTCTTAGCCAACTACCTCTTATGCTGTGCTCATCGCATACTGTCCCCGACACCTGTCGGAGTGACTTCATCGTTCGTTGAGCGTCTATCAGCACCCTATGGCGCGTTTCTGGTAAAGGACTTATGAAATACAAACTCGGCTTTCTCGCTTTTTCGATCCTGTTGTTAACCACTCACGCTCTGGCCCTGCAATCAACGGCCGTGGAGAAATTAGAAAAACTTCGTCTGGAGTTGATCGATGTTCAGGGTAAAGAAGAGTTCCTGCGTACGCGAGCGCAGCAGCTCGACGAGGATATGAAGCCGGAGAATATTGCGCGTTCGTTAGCTGGTTTTGGTTCGACTAAGCCCGAGGAGTTAAGAGAATTTCGCCGTCGCCAGTTGGAGACTGAAAGAAAGAGCGTTTTACATCAACTCGAAACTGTCTCCGCGAGGCGCTTACAGCTTGAAGCTGAGATCGCCCTTGCCGGAACACAGGCATATCATGAAAGTGCCCAGCCGAAACCGGCTTCTCTCCTGCAAACGTTCGTAGTGCGAACCTCAAATACGTCTCGCCCTTTATTGCTTGGCCTCGGTGCCGCCGTTTTCGCTGTGATGGGCGGAGCGATCTTCCTTATAAGACGTGTTAGGAGCAGGAACTGACAGGAGTCAGGAGCCAGAAGAAAGAATTCTGACTCCTGGCTTCCCAATTCCTAAGGCTTTCACCGCGCTGGTTTTTTCAAAATCTCCGCAAGCTCATGCAATCGGCTGGAGTCTGCGGCACTCTTCGTACTAACGGCACTCTTTTCCAGCGACGGTGCGAGGCTCTTAAGTTTTGACAGCTCCTTTTGCTTCATCTGTGAGCTCTCAGCGTCTTGAATCGCCTTCCGTAGAGCAGTGACTTGATCGGCGGGCAGCGCTTGCGATCGCTCCAACTGATCCACATAAGCTTTCGCCACTACCAACGTTCGCGGCCACTCAATTTTTTCCTGGTTCTGCACATTGAGTGCAGCTACGTGAACCGCTTTCGCCGCATCGATCTCATTCTGCGTCATGAACTTTGTAGGCGTTAGCTCGAAGATGTCCAATCCGCGCGCTATCTCCGAACTGTAAACATGACCGTTGTACCAGTAAGCGGACCAGGAGCCGCCGAGCACTAGCATGTTCGGATAAATGGGTCCGCGATCGAAATAGGCGATCTCCACCGGATGTGCCGCGTCGGTGAAATCCATGACGGAGATGCCGCCCTGGTACCAGGCCTGCACTTCAATGTCGCGGCCGGGAACCGGAATGAGCGAGCCGTTGTGTGCTACACAGTTTTCGCTGTCGCCCTGGGCGGCCGGTAACTTGTAGTAGCTGGCAAAGCTCAGCTTGTTGTCCTTCAAACTGAAAATCGAATCAGCGCCCCATTTGTTCGGATCGGTTGCCCTGCAGCGCGCGCCCATTCCGCCGCCCCACTCATCGGTGAACACAACTTTTTTCCCATCGTTCGAAAACGAGGCCGAGTGCCAATACGCATAGTTTGGATCGTTTACCGCGTCCAGACGCTTCGGATGAACTGGATCGGTAATGTCCAGCAGAATTCCGTTTCCGGAACAGGCACCGGCGGCGCGCCCAATCGCTGAGTACGCAGTAATGTCGTGGCACTGGTCACTGGCGGACGGGTTGGTAATTCCTTCCTTGCTATGCGTGCCGGCGCTCTTCACCGCGTTGAGGACGCCCGTCTGAGGATCCCCAAAGATCCGAGGACTATTGACGACCTTCGCATCTTGCGGATTCGCCAGCGGCACCTTGATCACATCAATGCGAAATAGCGCCGTATTCGGATCCTTGTCTGGTGCTTCACCCGAGCATCCAGGCAACTCTTCACTTTGGCGGACGAAAGACGTTCCGGAAACGTAGATGTAAACGTTTTCCTTATCCTTCGGATCGACCACCAGGGTATGCGTGTGTGAGCCGCGGCAAGTTTGCACGGCGGCCACCTGCTTCGGATTCTTTACGTCGGAAATATCGAAAATCCTGACACCCCGGAAACGATCTTTTTGTGCTGCCGGCGGGGTGGGCTTGTTCTCTTGGCCTGCAGGCGGCTCCGGTTTAGGGGGTTCTGAAGGGAATCCCTGTGTACCGCAATCCAGGCGCCCGTTTGGCATCTCCACCGACATGAAGAGCAGGTTTTTGTAAACGGACGGGTCACCCTGCCCACCCGGACATACCATCGAAGTTAACAAGGTCGGCTTCGCCGGGTTAGAAATGTCGAAGATATTGATGCCATAAAAGTTTCCCTGAAACAGATGATTACCCTGGAACGCAAGGTCCGAGTTTGCAAAAGCCAGTTGAGCGATAACCAACGCTACGGGCTTCGGTATTTTCGCTGAGTCGCTAGCGCCCATGCCAAGCAGGCCGAGAGTCTTCTGCACCTTCGGATCATCCGGATTGTCGGAGCCAAGTTGAAACGCGTCAGGCTTTTTGACGAGCACGACGTGCTTGAGGCCGATCGATGTTTCAGCAGCGTCGTACATTCCCGCTGCAAGCTTGGAGCGCGGGTCATTAGCATCGGAGCCAGTCATGCCAGCCGGTAGGGGTGCCGCCGGTTCGGGAGCAAACGGATTCTGCTCGGCCTGGTTGGCCGGTTTTGTTTCGGCCAGTTTTGCCGACTCCGGAGACGGAGATGGAGATGGCGTTTGCGCTAGCGCGCTGGCGACGAAGCAAAAGCACATTGCAAATGAAGCTATAAGAAAACGAACAGCAATACTGCGGACTTGATTCATCGTTTCTCCTCCGAAGGTTTTTCACCCAGCATTATTTCCATAATCCTGATCTCAGCGCGTTGGCCACTGTCGACATCGGTTGCGAAATTGAATATTTCAGCGTCCTGCCCCGCGCCCGCAGTGTCGAATAAGTCCTTCACCATAATCAGCGCGCCGCCATGGTGTTGAATCATCCCCGTCAAGAATAGTCGGTCGAACGCCTCGCCCTTCGCTTCTTTGAGAGCTTCCATCTGCTCTGCCGTAAGCATTCCCGGCATTAGCATCGAGTGAGTTCCCGAATCGCTCATAGCATGGCTCGACATATCCATCCCATGCATTTCCGGCATCATCGACACCGGTTCTCCGCGAGATGCCAGCCACCGTTTCATAAACTTTATTTCGTCTGCCTGCGAATGGCTGATTCGCGCCCCCAGCGATCGAAGATCTTTCGTCGTCGTATGCGATTCGATGAGCGCGGTCATTTCAACCGCTTGCGCATGATGCATGATCATGCCCTGCATGAACTGCACATCTGCCGGTGAACGTGCTGGCAGAGTTGCCCTTGTTGATGATGGCAGCGTCCGGGTTGGCTGTCCCGGCGCACCCGGCTGCACCACGACTGGCTTCGCAGGGTCAGCCTGCTGTGCGCAGACCGGCAGCGAGAGCAAGCTTACGAAAATACTGCCGGCAATTAGCCCGTTTCGCCACGCTGAAACTTTCATTACTGACCCAAGCTTACGCTTACTTAGCATGAAAAGTTTTGATCGCCGTTGATAGGGAGCGTTGATTGGCCACACCTTACCACAAAGCAACGCTGGGGTCATTTGGGGGTTAGGCGCGCGATTCCTGCGATTCTTTGGTTAACACGAACAGCCAGGATTAGAACATTAACAATGGAGGTTTTTTGGTGATAGATTACCCGCCTCTCGAAACGGCGAAGGACATGGGCTACCAAATAGTGCTTGCCCTTGCCTCGCGGTTCACCATGAAGCGGAATTCCACGGGAAAAAACCAGATGACACCGACTAAACTTAAATCACCAGTTAGTGTCCTTCTTTGCACCGCCATACTTTTTACACTTCCCCTGCAATCGATTGCGCAGCGCACTCAAAAACCTGTGCTGCATGGCAAGCATTGGATGGCGATTACCGGTAAGCCGCTGGCGGCAACAGCGGGGGCGATGATCTTCCAGCAGGGCGGCAACGCTGTCGATGCAGCCTGCGCTATGATCGCTGCCGCCTCAACGATGTGGGACACACTCTCCTGGGGTGGCGAGACGCAAGCACTGATTTATAACCCACATACACGAAAGGTCATTGCTATTAACGCTTTGGGCGTGGCTCCATCAGGCGCAACCGCCGAGTTTTATAAAGCGAAGAAAATGAAATACCCGCCTGAGTACGGCCCGCTGGCTGCCGTAACACCGGGAACGCCTGGCGGCATTCTGGTTATGCTCGCCGAGTATGGGAAGCTTAGTTTGCAGAAGGTACTCGAGCCTGCGATCCAGATGGCCGATGGTTATCCGATCGAGGCTCAGCTCGCGAACACGATTGAACGAGAAAAAGGAAGACTAAAAGAGTGGCGTTACTCTGCTGAAGTTCTGCTCCCGCACCGGGGAGAAAAACGCGAAGCCCCTCAGGCAGGGGAGAACTTCCGTCAGCCTGATCTCGCTGCGACTTTAAGAAAGCTGGTGCAGGCTGAGCAACAGGCGCTCGCAGCCGGAAAAAACCGGAAGGACGCTATCTACGCGGCGTACGATCGTTTTTACCGAGGCGACATAGCTCGCGAGATCGCTCGCGGCACCTTGGAGCAAGGCGGACTAATTACCGTGGAAGACCTGGCCAACTGGAAGGTTCATGTCGAAGAGCCCGTCAAGACTACTTACCGCGGCATCGAAGTCTACAAACTTACTCACTGGACCCAGGGCCCGGCGCTGCTTCAGGCACTTAACATCCTCGAGAACTTCGACCTCAAATCGATGGGCTATAACAGCTCCCGTTACATCCATGCCCTCTATCAAACAATGAGTCTTTCTTTTGCTGATCGCGATTTCTATTACGGGGATCAGTACTTTCCACCCGAGGAACCGATACGCGGGTTGCTATCTAAGGATTATGCAAAGAAGCGCGCTGGGCAGATAAATTGGGACAGTAACGACGCTCTCATCGGGCCCGGGGATCCTTATCCGTTTCAAGGTCAAACGAACCCCTATCGCGGACTACTGGAAAAGTGGACCACAGCGCCAACTTCGACTCCAACATCCGCGCTGCGCCCGGCTCAGAATGGAGTTCGACTTGACGCCCTCAATCCGAAATCTCGCCTGGCGAACGAAAGATTCAAGCGAGCGTTTTACGCCGGGACAACTTCTGTGGAAGCAGCGGATGAAGAAGGATGGGTTGTTTCAGTAACTCCAAGTGGTGGCTGGATACCGGCGGTTATTGCCGGTCGCAGCGGCATCGGCCTGAGCCAACGGGCGCAAAGCTTCGTCACTGACCCGGCAGACGGCCCCTTTAATGTTATAGAACCCGGCAAGCGCCCACGCGTCACGCTCACGCCTACGCTCGCGATGAAAGACGGCAAGCCGTTTCTTGCTTTTGCAGTCCAGGGCGGTGACAGTCAGGATCAAAACCTCTTACAGTTTTTCTTGAACGTGATCGAGTTTGGTATGAATGTCCAGCAGGCTGCTGAGGCGGCAAACATCAACAGTTTTCAAATGCGTAGCTCATTTGGTGATCACGAATCCAGGCCGGGGCGAATTCTGCTTGCGGAGTCCATGCCGCCCTGGGTGCGTGCTGAATTGCGGCGCTTGGGGTATGACCTTACGTTCGAGGAGCGCACCTCCGGACCGATCAATGCGATTCAATTCGACCGCACTCACGGCACAATGTGGGGCGGATCAAGTAATCACGGAGAAGACTACGGCATCGCCTGGTAGACTCGTCTTCGCCCGCAATGCACTCGGAGGTTCTTCTCAGGCAAAGTCATTTCGGAGTGCCTCTTAATATCCGGTTCTGTTTTCCTCAATGCCAGCTAACTAGAAAGGCACGAAGGGCTCGGTACATTTCTTGAAAAGAGTCGGCGCAGAAGAGTATCGGTTGATATCTGGTGGGATCGTATTTTTCACGTGACGCCATATCCAGGTCGAAAGGACGTAACTCCGCGCGATGCATCTCTTGCAACTCTCCGGCAGAAGATAGTAACCCCGTTCCATAGGCTTTAAGCTCGCCACCTTCAAGCAAGACTCCGAACTCAATCGTAAACCAGTAAACCCGGGAAAGCCGTTCGAGCGCTTCCGCTGACTGCGTCCGCTTGACCGCATCTCCCACAAGGCGATTGAGTTCAGCGAGCCGGTCACTAGCCAAAGTGACGGCATGGCCGGTTATCTCGTGAACGACATCGGGCTCAGGCGTGTACTGTGGCGTCGAATGATGCCGAATGTACTGCGTGCATAGGAAGACTCCATCAGCCAACGATTCGAGGAAGACGCGTGGTTCTACGAGTCCAGCAACAGGCTCCAGACGGAATCCACTGATTGCCTGAATCTTCCCAGAAACTTCGCGGAGTTGTGGGATGCGATCGCGCGGCAACTCTAATTTCCTAACGCAGTCGAGATATTCCGCGCAGGCGTGTTGCTGCTGGGCTGGTTCAAGTGCAGCCCTAATGCTCTTCCAGAGAAGATGCTCTTCGCGCGTGTATGGCGCATCGGGGATTGGCGTTCCTGCCTGATAATCTAAAGCCATTCCCGCGATCGCGTTACGTCGGGTGCGGTATTCCTGATCGCGAAAACCGGGATGATCGGGATCGAGTTGCACGAGGGCATTGCGCTCACTGAACGCCTCGCTTCCGTCGACCGCTATCAGTCGCATATCACCGTGGTCGAGTAATACGTTAGATCGCTCTTGTTTTGTCATTATTCTGTGTGGTGATGCGTTTCAGTAAATGGGCCGCAGATTTCCGCGGATGACACAGAACATTAATCCGCGTCAGCTGCGCGAATCTGTGGCTAATTCTTGCTCCTGGAAGCCGTGTATTTTGAGCCGGGAATCGCGCTTAGTGTCATGTTTCAACTGCCACCGGGGTCATCGTCAACATCGTTTCGTGAATCGCTTCGAGCTCATGCGTCAGTTGCTCATATTGTTTTAGGGTGAGCGCTTGCGCGCTATCGCACAGCGCCCGTTCGGGATGATCGTGTGCTTCTATGAGCAAACCGTCAGCGCCCGCAGCTACTCCAGCACGAGCCATGGAAGCCACCATGTAGTTCTTGCCGGTCCCATGTGAAGGATCGATCAAGATTGGCAGGTGTGAGATTCGTCGTACCGCGGGTATCGCTGCGAAATCAAGAGTATTGCGAGTGTGTTGTGCAAAAGTTCGAACGCCGCGCTCGCATAACACGACCTGATAATTTCCTTCAGCCATGACGTATTCGGCTGCAAGTAACCACTCCTCGAGCGTCGCCGCGAGGCCACGCTTCAAGAGCACAGGGAGGTGGGACCGGCCAACGCGCCGAAGCAGGGAGAAGTTCTGCATACTTCGAGCTCCAACTTGAATCATGTCGCCGTACCGCTCGACTAGGTCGACTCCTGATTCATCAAGAGCCTCTGTCACTATCTTTAGGTCAAAGACTTCTCGGACTTCAGCCAGGATCTTTAAACCCTCCTCACCCAGCCCCTGAAATGCATAGGGAGAAGTTCGGGGTTTGAACGCTCCACCACGGAAGAAGCGAGCCCCGCTGCGGCGTACCACTTCCGCAACGGCGAATGCTTGAGCGTGACTCTCCACCGCACAAGGACCGGCGATGATCGCCAATTCATCGCCGCCGATAGTTGCCTCGCCGACTCGGACGACAGTCTTTTCAGGTCGGAGATCAAGGGTGATCAGTTTATAGGGCTTGGTAACACGAATCGCTTCCGCCACTCCCGGTAGATTCTCGAACAGAGAGGAGTTGATTGCGTCATCATTGCCCGTGATGCCGATGGCAGTGCGCAACGCGCCTGGCAGAACGTGAGGGCGTAGACCAGCTTCCTTGATGGCGTTGGCGACATTGTTGATGTCACTCTTGGTGGCATCAGATTTCATTACAATCAACATGGTTCCCTCGATCCTCTGGTGATTCCAGTGCTAAAGAATTCCGTTTCCGGCAACGAGTTGTTCTTCCGGTAACAATGCGTGGACAAAACCTCCGATCTGCTTCACCAGATCCGGCGCAGTTGCCAACTTCTCGATTTCCGCCACAACGGCTGAGCCCACCACAGCCGCATCAGCGTAACGCCACACTTCCAGCACGTGAGCGCGTGTCGAAATGCCAAAACCGACCGCAATGGGCAAATCAGTAACGCTCCGCATGCGCGCGACTAGCTTCTCGGCTTCACTACTTATTTCTGAGCGCGTCCCAGTTACGCCCGTTCTTGAAACGGCATACATGAACCCGGTTGCGCGTTCAGCAATTAACGCCAGGCGTTCGTCTGTAGAAGTCGGCGCGACCAGACTGATGTAGTCAAGATCGTTCGCCGCGAGGTCAGCGGCAAAATCTTGCGCTGCTTCCGGCGCCAAATCTGTAACTAAAACCCCATCCACGCCGGCGCGGCTCGCTTCTTCACTTAGCCGCTTTGTCCCGAATTGCAATAAAGGGTTGAAGTAACTGAAGAGAACGATGGGAACATCCGTCTCCCGCCGCACCTGTGTAACCACCTCCAGGATCCTCTTCACATCGACCTTATTTCTCAGGGCGCGGATGGAGGCTCGCTGGATCACCGGCCCGTCAGCCATGGGATCGCTGAAGGGAACGCCCAGCTCGATTAAGCTCGCGCCCGAATGCGCGAGTTCAACCAGGAGATCAGTCGTGGTTTGCAGATCGGGATCGCCCGCCGTGATAAAGGGGATCAGAGCGTGTTTTCCGACTCGATGAAGACGTTCAAAGGTTTCTCGGAGGCGACTCAAGTGCTTTTCCCTCTCAAAGTCTCAACAACTGTTTGCACATCCTTATCGCCACGTCCCGATAAATTGATAACCATGATCTTTTCCGTCCCCAGTTCGGGAGCCACCTGCATCGCATAAGCGACAGCGTGGGCGGATTCGAGTGCTGGAATGATTCCTTCCAGTTTCGAAAGCACCTGGAAAGCTTCTAAAGCCGCTGCGTCGGAGGCCGAGACGTATTGCAC
>JBAPXA010000065.1:0-5553 GCA_049283975.1 Pyrinomonadaceae bacterium
GTTTTCTGACGGTCGCCTGAATTAGGATCGGGGGGGGATGGTTCGGCCACACGCGAAGTCAGTTGGCGAATCAGGAGGAGCAGTAAATTCGAGTCGGTGCGAAGGGCTGAGCCAAAAATAGGCTCAAGCTGGCTGCCTAAAGAGCACCGAGTGACGGCAACAATCTGTTGAGTGTTGGCACACCAGGCTTTGGAGAACAAAGAACCGGGCTGCCAGGGACTAAGGCTGATCTTAACGAAGGAGAGTGACATGCAATTACACAAATCGATGATGTTAACCGTAGTGGCGATGGTGCTCACCGTGGGGGTAGCGAACGCGCAAGTGAAGCAGCTTATTTCAGAAGAGCAGCTGAAAGGCCTGCTGATGCGCGTTAACACAAGCACTGACCGCTTCGCCGAGTCTGCGGACAAGGCGATGGACAAAGCTGGTTTTGACGGCACGGCGAGGGAGGACGATCTGAATAACATTCTCCAGCGCTTCAAGAGCGCAACCGAAGCGTTGGCAACTGATCATACGGCGCCAAATGCCAAAAACAACTTCGAAAAGGTGCTCCACTATGGAGTGTCTATCGAGAACTTCTTGAAGCGAAACCCACTGGACGGTGTCGAAGAGGATTGGGTAGCTTTGCGAGCTGACCTCGGCGAACTGGCGCGTGGTTTCAACATCACCTGGGATCAAGGACATGCCATCGGTGTTCCTGTCGGAGAAGCCGATGTCAAGAATCTGTTGCAACACATTGAAGATATGGCGGACAAGTACAAGCTGACCCTCGACGCAGCGCTCGATAAGTCGGTCTTGAATAACACCAATACTGAGGACGAGATTAACCGCATCAACAGCGAGTTTCGTGCTGCGACGCGCCATCTCGAGGATAGTCGCAAGGGCGATGGCGCTGCGGACGCCGCAAAAGAAGTTCTTACTCAGGGGAAACGCATCGATAGCTTCCTGCAAAAGCACAAAGCCAAACTCACGGAGGAAGTGCAGAGCTCCTGGGCAGCGGTACGGACCGACTTGGAGCGGCTTGCGCGGCTCTACCAGCTCAGCTCGCAGTAGCCGTGAATAAAGCAACGCGTTGTTGAGCAGCAGGTGTGGCAGGTTCTGTTCAACACTCAAAATAGAAACAGCCGAGTCAGATTTCACGATCTGTCACGTGGGTGACTCGCGGGCATCGCTCTTGCCAAGGGGGTCGATCCTGACGAGTGAAAAAAGAGCCTTCATCCCATGGCCAACGTTGTCAGGTTCTGGTGCGCCATATTTTTTATTGCGCTTGTCGTTTTGGCTTTGCCGGATTGGCGTCAAGGCAGCGGCGACAGCCCGACCCATTCCGCAAACCCAAGCGCGAACAGCAAGGTCTTTGAACGCCCCGCTCAACCTCCAGAGGACAAGGGAGATCTGAAACTTAGCTACCACGCGCGAAGCACTGGCGCCGCTGCTAAGGCGCTCGGTTCGAATCCTTCCTCGATCGAGCACTTAATGACAGACCTGAATCAGCGTCTGATTCTTCCTTTTGACATTCAGCTTTCATTCGAGGATTGCGGAGAGCCGGATGCGCATTATGATCGGATAGTTCATCAAATAACCCTTTGCCATCAACTCATCGATGAGTACCACAGCCTGTTCGCGCGAAAGATGAAGGACAAAGCAAGACTTGATGAGGCCGTGAAAGATGCTGTGGCTTCGACATTTTTTCACGAGTTGGGACACGGTTTGATTGATGCCTGGAAGATTCCCATAACGGGAAGAGAGGAAGACGCGGTTGATCAGTTATCTACCCTGGTGTTGATAGAGAATACCGAAGACGGTGAGCGAATAGCGCTTGCGGGTGCGATTTCGTTCGGGCTTTACGCGGATCTCGAACCGGGCGAGCAGCCGTATTGGGACGAGCATTCGCTCGATGAGCAGCGCTTCTTCGACAGCATTTGCTTAATCTACGGGCACGATCCGAAGAAATACGACTACCTCGTAAGGGGCGAGGCGCTTCCAAATGAGCGCGCGGAATTATGCGTTGAGGACTACGAAAGGATTAGTCATGCCTGGCAACGGTTATTAGCTCCGTACCTGAAGCAACCAGCCACATCGCGGCCGAAGCTAAGGCTGCGGTGACGGTTCGAAATCAGTCAGGCACCTCAGGGCGCCGCGGCAACGGGAAATCATTCTATCTTTGGACGCGAATCGACCTTCTGTTGTTCGAGGCGACTACCAACAAAGGTACAGAATAATTCGAATAACACTTGGCGCTGATCGCTCCTTTATGGGAGGGTGAAAAGGAACGAAGACTACAGTGGTACTAAGCCTGATCCTTTTAGTTGGTATCGTGTCCCACGCGCAAAAGGTGTCCGGCGGCTAAGACAAGACGATTGATTTTTCCGCTACAGGACTTACTTGTTTTCCAGCACTAAGGGTGCGCGCAATCCTTTTATCAACGCACCCACCTCTCTGCTTCACTCGGCCAGGATCACTGATCACCCTCCATCATTAAGCGTAGAAAAAAAACCTGATAGGGAAATAAGGCCACCTGTCAGTTTTGCCAGTGTCGTGTTACCGCGAAGGCAATCAAGATAGAAGAGGTTCGTCGAAACGGCGTAAGGTTCACAGAAATTAGAAGTTGAATAGAAGGCTCAAAGGCAAACGAGCGAGGTCGGCCTGTCTCGCTCGGAGGGTCCTGCTTTGCTAATTGGCCTTGCGATCCGAGGGGGTTGAATGATGGCCCAGGCGGCGGCAAAAATCGAGGCCAAACGCGACGCTCTAACCAGCGTCCGGATTGTTGCTGTCGCCTGGCTGCTAACGGCGGTCTTCTACTTCTATCAGTACGCCTTGCGCTCCGCGCCAGCGGTAATGATGCCACAGTTGTCGGAAGCGTTTGGAATCAGCACATTGGGCGTAGCGTCAATTGTCGGACTTTTCTATTACGGCTATTCACCGTTCAGCCTGGTGGCTGGCGCCGCAATGGATCGCCTGGGCTCGCGCCGGCTGTTGCCCTTTGCCGCGGTCGTAGTCGGGATAGGCGCCCTGCTCTTTGCAACCGGCCAGCGCGAGACAGCCAGCGCCGGCAGATTTCTTCAGGGCGCCGGCGGTGTCTTCGCTTTGGTCGGCGCTGTTTATATCGCTACTAAAAACTTTCCCGCCTCGCAAGCGGCGACGCTAATCGGGGCAACGCAGATGTTTGGAATGGCCGGCGGTTCCGCGGGACAGTTCATGGTGGGACCGCTGATCGGCCGCGGTGTTAGTTGGAACAGTTTCTGGATCGCGATGGGCATCGGCGGAATGCTAATCGGCGTCCTGCTCTTCTTCATAATACCCAACGATGAACCAAAGGAAGCGTCCAGCGGAGGGTTGAAGACCACTATCGCTGGCTTCAAGACCGTGTTCATGAATCCGCAATCGATCCTATGCGGCTTGATTGCGGGGCTGATGTTCATTCCGACAACGATCTTCGACATGATTTGGGGAGTGCGTTACCTGCAGGAAGCTCACGGGTTCGACTATGCAACTGCGGTAATACGTTCATCGACAGTTCCCTTCGGATGGATCATTGGCTGCCCACTACTTGGCTTTCTCTCTGATCGATTGGGCCGGCGCAAGCCGGTTCTGTTTGGCGCAGCACTTGTACTGCTCGCGTGTATAGCATGGATTCTGTACGGCGACACGAGCGTGTTCCCGCCGTACGCCGTGGGTCTGGTAGCCGGTATCGCATCGGGTGCGGCGATGCTGCCTTACACAATCATCAAGGAAGTCAATCCACCGCAGTTTGGCGGCACAGCAACTGGAGTCGTCAACTTCTTAAATTTCACGTTTAGCGCGCTGCTGGGTCCTGTGTTCGGCTGGATACTGTTGCGCGTCTCGGGCGGCGCGGAGCGTCTAGCACTTCACCACTACCAGCTGACCTTCGCGCCGCTTCTTTATGGAGTCGGGATCGCAATCGTGCTCACACTATTTTTGAAAGAAACGGGTCCAGCAGTACGCCAACCCACAAGGTAGGAGGTTAACGATTGAAGCAAGCAACAGCTAAAGGAACCGGAAAATACGAACGATTGCTGGAGCGTTGTCTTAGTTTGGAGCCGGTGCCGGCAGCGGTCGCATATCCGTGTGAAGCCTCCGCGCTATCGGGGGCAGTTGAAGCAGCAGCAAAGAAACTGATCACGCCGATCCTGGTGGGCCCTGCGGATCAAATAGCTGTTACCGCAAAGTTCGCCGGAGTAGATCTCGGCACTTTGGAGATTGTTGATGCTCCAGACGCCCATGCGTCTGCCAAAAAGGCAGTTGAACTTATTCGCCAGGGCAAGGCTGAAGTCTTGATGAAAGGCAGCCTGCATACCGACGAGTTGCTGTCGGCGATTGTCTCTCGCGAAGGGGGCTTGCGCACGGGACGTCGCATCAGTCATGCCTTCATAATGGATGTGCCCACCTATCACAAAGTGCTGATCATCACTGATGCAGCAATCAACATCGCTCCGACGCTGGAAGATAAGGTAGACATTTGTCAAAACGCCATCGACCTCGCGATCTCACTGGGACTGGAAAAGCCTAAAGTCGCAATTCTCGCGGCGGTTGAGACCGTTACCTCAAAGATGCCAGCGACGCTCGACGCAGCGGCACTCTGCAAGATGGCCGAGCGTGGTCAGATCAAAGGCGGTTTGCTCGATGGACCACTGGCTTTCGACAACGCAATTAGTAAGGAAGCGGCGAAAACTAAGGGTATCAATTCAGAAGTGGCGGGAGATCCGGACATTCTGCTAGCGCCCGACCTCGAAGCCGGAAATATTCTCGCCAAACAACTCAGTTTTCTAGCCAACGCTGACAGCGCGGGCATGGTCCTCGGAGCGCGCGTGCCGGTAATTCTGACGAGCCGCGCGGATAGCGTCAGATCACGCATAGCCAGTTGCGCAGTTGCTGCCCTGGTCGCGCATGCGCGACGCCAGCCGGCCACAGCGAGGTGATGCGTGTCTGGTAAGAGTCCGATCAACATTGGTGGCACACCTTGGTCCACATGGGCCCTGCGGGTAGCAAATGTCTCAAGAGAAAACAGTGCGGGAGTAGCAGAGATCGAAGACAAGCTAGAACTGAAACTGGCCGATAGGCTCGCGCTTGAACGAACAGTGCTGGCAGCAGACCGCAGTTTGCTGGCCGGAGTGCGAACCTCTTTAAACTTTATCGGCTTTGGATTCGCGATTTACCAGCTGCTGCGGTACCTACAGGAGAATTCTTCGGAGCCCTTTATGCGACCTCAGACACCGAGGAATTTTGGCATGTTCATGTTACTAGCTGGAACCGCGCCGCTGTTTGTCATGATGATTCAGTATTACCGAACACTGCGGAGAATAGGCACGAAATTGAATGTAGTTAGTAACCCTCATTTTCAAATGGCCTTCGCAGCTGTTTTGCTTGGAACCGTTCTCCTGGCCACGTTCACGGTGAACATTCTGCTGCGTTGAAAAAACGCAGCGCTCTAAGGTGAAGGCAAACTGAACAGCCACAGAAGCATCGGGACACAGAGAATGCGAGTCATCAAATCTATAGCCGTTATTTCTTCTTACTTAGTCATTCGCTACGGTC
>JBAPXA010000066.1:0-13374 GCA_049283975.1 Pyrinomonadaceae bacterium
TCTCAATCCCGAGCTGAAGCGTGACATTACACCTCGCGGCGAGGCCTATGCGGTGCGCGTGCCCGGTGGTCGCTCAAGCCAGTTGGTTTCGGTGCTCAAGCGAATCCCCGGTGACAGACGCGAGTCAGCCCGCGTGGTTTCGATCGCTCCGGGTGAAGATCTTCAGAACGTTGCCAACCGCACTGGTGTCAGCGTCTCGCAGTTGCAGGCGATGAACAGTGGCGTTGATTTGAAGTCGACCACCAAGCTTGTAGTTCCCAACAGCACGGTCAAGTTAACCAGCTGGCGTCGGGCCCAGCCAAGCGCGAATGAAGCGCCGGCGGCGGGTTTGACTAAAGTTCGTGCTCGCAAAGGTGACACGATTGCTCGCATTGCTTCAGCGCGCAATCTCGATGCAAACGAACTGGCGCGGCTGAACGGTGTTTCGCCCGAAGCTGAATTAAAGGCAGGTCAGGAAATCAGATTGCCGGCAACGGCTGGCGCGGCTCCCTCACGCCGTCGTTAGTTTTCGACAGTGTAACTACACGCGTTTATTCAACGTGTGGAAAATCAGGAGCGCGCTTTCGATTGATTCGTAAGCGCGCTTTTTTCGCAAATCGTAAATCGTGAATCGTGAATCGCGACCTGAAACCTGAAACCTGAAACTTGGCACCCGGGAACTCGAAACCCGAAACCCGAAACTCGAAACTCATCAGGAGCTTCCTCACATGCTCTTCCGCACCCTCTCCGCTGCCGTCTACGGCATCGACGCAGACCTCGTTGATATTGAAGTGGACCTAACGCCTACTCGCGGCGAAAACGATACCCTTACTGTAACTATCGTTGGTTTGCCTGATGCCGCGGTGCGCGAATCGCGCGAACGAATTCGCGCCGCTATAACAAACTGCGCTTTCTTTTTTCCCTTTCAAAAGATCACGATCAATCTTGCCCCGGCAGACGTCCGCAAAGAAGGCGCCAGCTTTGATCTCCCGATTGCGCTGGGAATCCTCGGAGCAAACGGCGATCTGGCCGAAGAAAACAATCTGATCAATGTTTTATGCGTCGGTGAACTATCGCTGGATGGGCGTGTGCGGCCGATCAAAGGTGCATTGCCAATTACGATCCTCGCGCGCGAAGCTTTGATTAAAAATGTGATTCTGCCGGATGAAAACGCGAAGGAAGCAGCAGTAGTTTCCGGCGTCAATGTTTATCCGGTGGCTGACCTCAGAAGCGCAGTTGAGTTGGTTGCCGCGCTTAAGGCTGGTGACCCGCCGGAACCGCTGCGCGTGGATCCGAAAGAAGTGCTGATGCAAGCTGACAATTACAGCGTGGACTTTCGCGAAGTTCGGGGCCAGGTCTCCGCAAAGCGGGCCCTTGAAGTTGCGAGCGCAGGTTCCCATAACATTCTCCTGATCGGGCCGCCGGGTTCAGGCAAAACGATGCTGGCGAAGCGACTGCCGACAATCCTGCCGCCTCTGGAATTCGAAGCTGCACTCGAGTTGACGAAGATTCATTCAGTGGCGGGAATGACCGGACGCTCCGGGCTAGTAGCCGAACGGCCTTTTCGTTCGCCCCATCACACGATCAGCGATGCCGGATTGATTGGCGGCGGCGCCGTCCCGCGTCCGGGAGAAGTTTCACTCGCGCACCAGGGCGTTCTGTTCCTGGATGAGTTGCCAGAATTCGATCGCAGCGTGTTGGAAGTCTTACGCCAGCCTTTGGAAGATCAGAAAGTAACGATCAGTCGCGCTGCGATGTCGCTGACATTTCCGGCGTCGTTTATGTTGGCCACGGCAATGAATCCGTGTCCTTGTGGGTTTTGGAATGATCCGACGCGCGAGTGTCGCTGCACGCCTTTGCAGATTCAACGTTA
The DNA here is from genome assembly GCA_049283975.1 of Pyrinomonadaceae bacterium. GTDB lineage: Bacteria > Acidobacteriota > Blastocatellia > Pyrinomonadales > Pyrinomonadaceae > PSRF01. The sequence goes on from JBAPXA010000066.1 coordinate 1,853, forward strand.
CGTTGGGCGCATCTCCGGCCCGTTGCTGGACCGCATCGATATTCATGTCGACGTGCCTGCCGTGAAATTTCGTGAGCTCGCCGGTGAACCGGCCAGCGACGCTGAGAGTTCGGCGATGATTCGCGAGCGCGTGCTGCGCGCACGGGATCGGCAGCGGCATCGTCTCGCCAAAGAGAAAATTTTCGCCAACGCCGCTATGACGCCGCGCATGATTCGCCGCTTCTGTCGCATCGATGCCGAGAGTGAACAGATGCTGGAGCGAGCCATGATCAAGCAAGGGCTGTCAGCACGCGCCTACGATCGAATCCTGAAAGTGAGTCGAACCATTGCGGATTTGGAGAACTGCGAAAAAATTGAAGCTCCACATGTCTCCGAGGCGGTGGGTTATCGCTCGCTGGATCGAACCTATTGGACGTGAAGCCCACTTTCCCGCTGGACCTGAGACAAGAATATCCGAAGTGTTGCCGGTACGTGAGAAAAGCGCTAACTTTTAGCCGCGAAAGGCAACGACGGGCTTAAAACAGCGCATCACACCCCCGCCAGAGGGTACCGAACCTCGCAACTCCCAAACGGGGGATTTTGATGAGGTTTACTGTACCGCTCCTTGAAATTCGGCGGACGCGTGATAACTTGGCGTAAAGGTAAAGAAGGGCAAGTAGTAGACAAAACTTCTTGTCATTCCAGCTAGACGAACACGTGACCGCAGCCGAAACCGATACCGGGACAACCGATTACGGCCTGACACAGAAAGCCGCGCAGGGCGACATGGGAGCCTTTGAGCAGCTCTACCAGCGCCATAATCGACGCGTCTATTCGCTCTGCCTGCGAATGACGGGGAATGTTTCGGAGGCTGAAGATCTCGCTCAGGAGGTCTTCATTCAGCTCTTTCGAAAAATTGGAAGCTTTCGTGGCGAGTCGGCCTTTACGACCTGGTTGCACCGGCTTACGGTTAACCAGGTGCTGATGCACTTCCGCAAGCGTGGAGTGAAGATGGAACAGACCACCGAGGACGGCGAAACCCCGGTGCAGATAGTCAAAGGCACGGAAAACCCCAATGCGATGCCGGTTGTCGACCGCATAGCCCTCGATAAAGCCATTTCGCAACTGCCTCCTGGGTATCGAACGGTCTTTACTCTTCACGATATCGAAGGGCACGAACACGAAGAAATTGCGCGCATGCTGGGGTGCTCCGTCGGCACCTCAAAATCGCAACTTCATAAGGCCCGCATGAAGTTACGTGGCCTCTTGAGGCAACAGAAGACGAAGGAGTAGCTTCCAAGATAGTCGACTGCTTTTAATGGAAGTCACCCCAGCCCGGAGGCCGGCAGCCCTCGGAGCACAAACTCAATGCAGTCTCCCCTTGATTGCTCGGACCAAGTGCCACACGGAAAATCCAGAGCGTGGTCGAGCTGAGGTAAGACAATGAACTGCGAGAAGTGTCAGGAATTGATTCACGATTTGGTTGATGGAGCGCTCAGTCGCGAGGATTCGGCGACTTTGAATGCTCATTTGGAATCTTGTTTGACGTGCGCCGACGTGCGCGACGATCTGCAATCGATCGTGAGTTTTTGTCAGCAGAACCGGGGCCAGTACGTTGCGCCGCCTAATGAGCGGGCGCTTTGGTTGCGGATACGGAATGTAATCGAGGCTGAGCAGGCCGCGACTACCGTGACCGCTCCGGCAGCGCCGGTGAAAGGGAGTTTTTGGCCAGCATTCCTCGGTCGCAGTTGGGAACTTTCGGTTCCGCAGCTTACAGCTGCAGTCGCCGCTCTGGTTGTTGTAGTTTCCCTCGCCACCGTGGTGGGCATGCGGCGCTTTGAGGCAACAAACGCGATAGACAATTCTTCCAACACGACCGCAGCAGGCTTTGCTGTCACTGGCACCAGAGTTCGCGATCGTATCTCACAACAGGAACAGGCAATCAGTTATTGGAATCAGCGCGTGGATTTAAACAAGGCCCGCTGGAACCAGCGGCTGCGTGACACGTTCGATCGCAATATCCAGGTTATCGATCAGGCGGTCAATGATTCACTCAACGAGTTGAACCGAAATCCCCATGACGAAGTATCTGAGGAGAGGCTGAACGCCGCTCTCAATGAGAAGCTGGCGCTGCTAAAAGAGTTTTCAGAATTATAAGACCAGCGTCTCACGCAAGATTCGATAGTGAAGAGCCCCGTACAAATGCGTAATCGATTGTTGCTCGCGCGAGCCGGTTTCTCTCCCGCTTACTTTCTTACGACTCTAGTCGTGTTAGCCGGGTTGACGATCGGTTCCGCTGGCGTTTATGCGCAGCGGCAAGTCTACAAGCGCTTCGCGACGGGAAAGAAAGTCCGCCTTGAACTAAAGAATATTTCCGGCAAGGTGACGGTCGAATCGTGGAACCGCGACGAAATCAAGATTTCTGCAACGTTGGAATCTTCGTCAACGACAGTTTCGCCGAAGCAGTATGGCGAAGGCGTGATCATAGACGTAATTAGTGACAATCGCGGACGCAGCGATGTGGGCAACGTCAATTTCAAGATTCAAGTGCCACTCAACTCGACGGTTGATATCACAACCATCATGGGCGACATTTCGATCGCCAATATTCACAGCGATATGGTGCGCGCTTATGTTAGCTCCGAGGGCGATATCGAGCTCACCAGTATCAGCGCCAAAGAGGTTTACGCCCAAAACATGAGTGGTAACATTTTCTTTGATGGGGAAGTTCTCCGCGGCGGCAAGTATCAATTTCAAGCAGGGCAGGGCGACATCTCCATCAGAATTCCGTCAAGTTCAACCTTCGACCTGGAGGCATCTGCCCATGACAGAAAACTTACTCTGGGACAGTTTTGGAACAGTAATTTCAGAACCCTAGGCGAAGGAAGAAAGTACAGTAAGACGATCGGAAACGTTAACGACGGCCGCGCGAAAGTCATCATCATGAACTTTCACGGCGGCATTACTTTTATTCGACGCTAGGCTTGAGCTCCTCCTGAACTCGCGCGGGCGCTTCTCTCAACCGGAAGCGCCCGTTTTTTTGTGTAGAGCAGGATATGTGCGGATGTTACTATCCCCCGAAATCTTGTTTGCTGGAACACTGAAGGTCTTCATTTGATCTGCAACGTGATGCGCTTTAAAACCTGCCGCCCCGCACCATTCATAACCTTTTTTCACTTTTGCCTGTTGTTACTTCTGGCTGTCTTCCCAGTGGGGGCCCAGCAGAAACGGCCGCAAACTCTTCTTGATCCGACTCACCTGCGAACGCGCACCGTTATTCGACGGGAGGCAACACGCTTCGGCTACGGTGGGACGCTAACTATTGTCGGAGCGCCCAGCGGCTCGATAACGATCGAAGGTTGGGATCGTTCTGAATTTGAGTTAACGGCGGAGATTGAGCTGCGAGGCGAGACTGAAGAAGACCTCAATCGCCTGGCGCTCGTGAACGGATTCATCTTCGAAGAAGGGGTAAATCACATTCGGATTTTGAGTGTGGGCACGCACGACAAGAAGTACATGAGTCGCGTTGCCAAAGCCTTTCCCAAGAGCTTGCTCGTAAATCCCTGGAAGATCGATTACCGCATCCGCGTGCCACAGTTCAGCGACCTGGAGATCAACGCCGGACGTGGTCCGATTTCGCTCAAGGGCGTCGAGGGCTCGTTAGCGTTGACGGCTGCAGAAAGTGTTGCTCAGCTAACCTTAAGCTCTGGCGTCGTTAACGCTACGGTGGGTTCCGGAAAAGTCGATGTGAGGATTGTGCAGCGCAGTTGGCGAGGCACGGGCGCGGATCTTAGGCTGGCCGTCGGCGAGCTGACCGTGGAACTACCGCCCGGTTTTAGCGGCGATGTCGATGCAAGTATTCTGCGCACGGGAGCAATTGAAGACAGCTATGGTGAGTTGCAGCCGCGGCAGCGCAACAGTATTACGCAGCAGCTAATGCGCGCACGCGCCGGCGCGGGTGGACCGATCTTTAGGTTCACCGTCGCAAACGGAACAATCAAAATCAAGAAAACCGGTCTTTGATCTTTGAGCTTTGGCCTTTGTTTTTTCGGGCGCTAAGTTATCTGAAGCTCTCGGAAATAAATTCATCGTTGGCAAAAAATCAAAGACCAAGACAAAGACCTAAGACCAAATACCAATAGCACGCAGAACTTGTCACCCCTTGCGTGAGCTTGTATTCTCCGAGCCAATGAGCATCAAGTCTGATTCGTGGATTCGTCGCATGGCTAAGCAGCACGCCATGATCGAACCATTTGAGCCACAGCAAGTAAAACAAATCGACGGCCGGCGCGTAGTTTCTTATGGCACGTCAAGTTACGGCTATGACGTCCGCTGCGCGGACGAGTTCAAACTTTTCACCAACGTGTACAGCGCGATCGTCGATCCCAAGGAGTTTGACTCTAAGAGTTTTGTCGACATGAAAGGCGATCATGTCATCATTCCGCCAAATAGTTTTGCGCTCGCGCGCACGGTGGAGTATTTCCGAATTCCGCGAAACGTGATGACCATCTGTTTGGGAAAAAGCACCTACGCGCGCTGCGGCATCATCGTGAATGTCACGCCGTTCGAGCCGGAGTGGGAAGGATACGTGACGCTCGAGTTTTCCAACACAACGCCGATGCCGGCAAAGATTTACGCCAATGAGGGTGTTGCCCAGGTATTGTTTTTCGAAGCTGACGAGGTTTGCGAAACCTCTTACAAGGATCGCGGCGGCAAATATCAGGGCCAGCACGGCGTCACTCCTCCGAAACTATAAGCCTTTGAAAACCGGCCCAATCCATTTGGCAAAAGGAAAAATGGCGATCCACTTTCACGCGAAACAACACTAATCATGTTCGTGTCATTTCGGGTGGCTTCGTGGTTCGTTTGTTGTTAAGCCGCGAAAGAAATAACGATGTCAGATTCAACAAAGACCCTACGTTTCCAACAACTCGATTCGCGTGCAGTCCTTCCCACCCGCGGGACTCCACTTTCTGCAGGCCTTGACTTGGTTTGCATCGAAGAGACAAGTCTTGAACCCAAGACCAGGATTGGCGCCCGGACTGGTTTAAGCGTTGAAATTCCAGAAGGTTTTTACGGCAGAGTTGCACCGCGATCGGGGTTGGCGGCGAAGCAGGGAATTGATGTGCTTGCCGGAGTGATTGATGCCGACTATCGCGGTGAGGTCATCTGTCTCCTCTACAACACGAGCGACGAGCTTGTGGTGCTTCCGGCCGGTAGTAAGATCTGTCAGCTCATCATTGAGCACGTGATCACTCCCACCGCGATCTGGGCGACTGAGCTCGAAGCTACCGCACGCGGCGCAGGTGGGTTTGGTTCGACCGGAAGCTGATCATTAAAACTTCATTATTCGTGGTGATTAGTGCGAGTTCGTGGTTCGGAGTGAACGAGGGGCGAATCACTAAACGCCACGAACTTATACGAATCACCAAGACTTGCTTTACAAAACCGAGCTCGTCAACCCGAGACTGGAAAATGCATTTCAACTTGGAACCTCAGTTGAGAGCAATGGAAAGAGGTTCGGTTAAGCCTTCAACAACGAGCACGAGGCCACGCGGGCTCATTACAGCTTCTTTGTCGGGCGTTTGAAAAAACAGAAAGCCTTGCCGTTGGCGCTCGCTCGGTGTGAGTGGCGTTTTCAGATCCAGACTGTAAGCGCCAAAATCTTTTTCGAATTGTTTCCGCGAGTTCGGATTGTAAGCATAGACCTCATTCGCTTTCAGCACGCGTGAAATCGCTTGTTTAGAACTGAGGAGCTTCCATTCCTTGCCCGCGGTATCGCGCAAGTGGAAACGAGTTTTCTTAAGCTTAACAGGCACGCCACTCTCATAACCTATCTCAACTCGCAACGGCAGTACTCCTGCCAACGGCAGATTTGCTTCAAAAAGCTCCTGGCTCTCTTCATCGGTCAACAGCGGAGCAACGGCCACTACCAGCCCGCCCGCGGTGCCGCCTTTCACTTCTCCAGTCATTGGCGGCAGCTCAACTACCGGCTTGACCTTATATAGCGAGCCACCACAGGCACTAACGAACAAAAGTCCTGCTGCGAAAAATAAAGCGAGTTTCCAGCGAATCATGGACCTCAATTTAGCATAGGCTTAAGACGTAACCCAGATTTGGGCCACAGATTCCCGCCGATTCACAGATAAATGAACCGCGAATTACATAGCGGCTCTCTTTTCTGATCCGTGTATATCCGCGTTCATCTGTGGCAAGTTAGGACTGGATGTTAAAGTGCGCCGGCAGAGCGCAGCGGCGATTGCGCCTTGGCTGTCGGACCAACGCTGAGCGACAAAAGAATCCAAAGTGGTGTCGCGCTGCGCTTGCCACCGCACCCCAAAGCGTTGTGTTACTATTTTGAAAAAGATGATTAGACCATTCGGTTCTGTCCATCCGCAGATTCACAGCTCTGCCTACGTTGATGAGAGTGCCCAGGTGATCGGAGATGTTCACTTAGGCGCGGAGGCATCAATCTGGTGCAACGCCACAGTGCGCGGCGACATGTATTACATTCGTATTGGCAACCGCTCAAACGTGCAAGACAACAGCGTAATTCATACGCGCACCGGATCGCACCCGACGATTCTGGAGGATGAAGTGACGGTCGGCCACAGCGTGACTCTACACGGCTGCTATATCGAGCAAGGCGCCCTGATCGGGATTGGTTCGATTGTCTTAGACGACGTGCGAGTGGGGGCGCGGTCGCTGGTGGCGGCCGGTAGTCTTCTGACGCCCGGTACGATCATACCCCCGCGTTCGCTAGTGATGGGTGCGCCGGCGAAAGTGAAACGGCCATTAGATGATGAAGAGGTTGCCGGACTAAATCTGTTTTGGCAGAACTATGTGGAGTACGTGAAGAGATACAGGAATCAGGAGTCGGGAGTCAGGAGTCAGTAGAAAAACAGGTTCAAGTTTCGAGAACAAAACAACAAAGTTCAAGCACAAAGTTCAAAGCTCAAAGACCAAAGACCAAAGACCCAAAGCGAATGCCTTCAACAAAACCAGCGCGCGGCATGCGCGATTTTCTTCCTGCAGAGGTGCGACGACGTGAATACGTCATCGGCATCATCAAGGAAGTGTACGAGCGTTATGGTTTCGAACCGCTCGAAACCCCCGCGGTGGAGAATATCGAAACCCTGACGGGGAAGTACGGCGAAGAAGGCAATCAACTCATCTATAAGATTCTGAAACGTGGCGTCCATGAAAGCACTGGTGAAGCCGATCTGGCGCTGCGCTACGATCTCACTGTCCCGCTTGCGCGAGTTGTAGCCGAATACCGTGACCAGTTACCCAAATTTTTCAAGCGCTATCAAATTCAACCTGTCTGGCGTGCGGATCGCCCGGCGCGCGGACGTTTTCGTGAGTTCTATCAGTGTGACGTTGATTTCCTCGGCTCGCGTTCAATGGTGGTCGAAACGCAGATTTGCGCCGCAGCGATTGAGGCGTTAACTAAACTTGGTTTTAGCGATTTCAAGCTGCGAATTAATCACCGGCAGGTTTTGACAGGCATCCTCGAAAGAGCTGGAGTCCCTCTCAGCCAACACGACTCAGCTTTGGTGGCGATCGACAAGCTCGACAAGATCGAAGCCGACGGCGTGACGCGCGAACTAACCGCACGCGAGATTGAAAAGTCCGCGGCTGACCGGCTCATAAACTTTTTTGACGGATTGAGGTCGCTCGAACGTGCCGCCGCACTCGCCGCCAGCGAGGACCTCGAAAAAAGGCGCGAAGCTCTGAATGCAGCCTTGTTAGGCCGCCTCGTTGAGTTTGTGGGCGCTAATGAACTCGGCGCCCGGGGCATTGAAGAGTTGCGTTCCATCTTGCGGTATGCGGCGGCCGCGGGGGTTGCGTCAAAGATTGAAATTGATCCGACGCTCGCGCGCGGACTTTCTTACTACACCGGAGCGATCATGGAAATTAGCGTCAAAGATCTTCCGGGCAGTCTGGGTGGCGGGGGCCGTTACGATAATCTAGTAGAGATGTTTGCCGGCCAGGACGTTCCGGCGTGCGGTTTTTCGCTCGGTCTGGAAAGGATCATTGTTGTGATGACCGAGCGCTCCATGTTCCCTTCGCATGTAGGGCAGACTTCCGAAGTGATGGTGGGGATTTGGAATGAAGCCACAGTCGCAGATTCGTTGGCGATTGCCGCTGAGCTTCGTGCTCGAGGGGTTCGCGTCGAATCGTATCCGGAACCTGACAAACTGGCAAAGCAGTTCAAATATGCGGCCGCGATCGAGGTTCCCTTTGTGGTTATCATTGGTGAAGCTGAAAAGGAAAAAGATGAGGTGGCGATCAAGAATATGCTGACAGGAGAGCAGCAGAGTCTGCCGAGGAGTGAAGTTGCTGAACTTATTCTGTCAGCAAGAAGCAAGGTCCACTAGGAGCCGCGCAAGCCGGCCTTGCGGACCGAAGGTTTGTTATGAACGAGCAATCGATTACCCAACATTACCTCGACGACACTCGTGCCAGCTTTCGCGCGTACAAGAAGCTGGCTGAAAAAGCTCTCGCACAAATTAAGGACGAAGAGTACTTCGTGACTCTCGATGAAGAGTCGAACAGCATCGCGGTGATCATGAAGCACCTGGCGGGCAACATGATTTCTCGTTGGACCGACTTCCTTACCAGCGATGGGGAGAAACCCGATCGCAATCGGGATCAGGAGTTTGTGATTGAAGCTGGGGCCACGAAGGAAGAGGTGTTTTCGTATTGGGAGAAAGGCTGGGGCTGCTTTTTGAATACGCTCGACTCGTTGCAGCCTGCTGACCTCGATAAGAAAATCTTCATTCGGGGCAAAGTGCATTCAGTCGTGCAAGCGATTGATCGCCAGATGACACACTACGCCTATCACATCGGGCAGGTGGTCTTCCTGGCGAAGCACTTTCGCTCAACTGAGTGGCAGTCCTTGAGCGTTCCTCGTAATCGCTCGGCCGGTTTTAATGAGTACTTGAAGACTCAGCCGGAGAGTGGCGGCAGTGAGCATCATCTTGAGACCGCGGCAGGATTTGCTGAATCAGCAAAAGAGCCATCGGAAAACTGACGAGGCAAAATGGTAAGCATCAATTCGTGTCGGTTCGTGCAGTAGTGGATCGTCAACATTTGAACGGGCAAAAGAACGATCCGCGAAGCCAAACTAAACACAGGGGCTACCATCAACCTTTCATCGTCCTTAACAACGCGCATGGCAATTTCGATCATCTCGCTGCAGCACGTGAATATTAGAGTGTCGCCCGCAGTCGAAGCTGCGGCCAAAACGTTTTACGGAACGGTGCTCGGTTTGCATGAAGTTCCGAAACCTGAGGGTGCCATGGTTCGCGGCGGAGCGTGGTACCAAATCGGTGCCGTACAATTACATCTTTCAAGAGATCGGAGCGTGGCCAATGAAGGCAACAAGCGTCACATCTGTTTTCACGTTGCCGATCTCGAGCAAGCAAAAGACCACTTGGCGAAGAGTGGAATTGAGATTCTGCCGGACAACGAACCGATAGCTGGGATGCCGCGTTTCTACATTCGTGATCCCGGCGGGAATTTGATCGAGGTAGCTGAAGCGGAACCTAAGTCCAAAGTCCAAAGACCTGGAACCTAAAACCTAATTTACATGCTCGATAACTTGGGAGATTTGCAGCGTACGCATTCATGCGGCGCTTTAGGAACGAATGATGTTGGCCAGACCGTCACGCTGATGGGCTGGGTGGCCCGGCGTCGCGACTTCGGTGTACTCACGTTCATCGATTTACGCGATCGCGCTGGAATCACCCAGGTCGTCTTCAATGCCGATGACGATGCCGCCACCCACGCAAAAGCAAAAGCGCTCCGCGGCGAGTATGTAATCGCCGTGCAGGGTGAAGTGTTGCTGCGCGATGAAAGCCAACGCAATCCCAGGCTGAGCACCGGCGAAGTCGAAGTACGCGCGCGCCGGCTCCTCGTTCTGAACGATGCCCGCACCCTTCCGTTTCAACTGGAGACCGTTACTTCTGACGCGCTTGCCAGTGAAGATCTGCGACTGAAATTCCGTTATCTGGATTTACGCCGGCCCCAGTTACAGGAGAACTTGCGCCTACGTCATCGCGTCCTGGCTGAGATTCGCCGCTACATGGATGAGCAAGGGTTCACTGAAATCGAAACACCCGTCCTGATCAAATCGACGCCTGAGGGTGCGCGTGATTACATCGTGCCGTCACGAATCCAGCCGGGCCGGTTCTTCGCCCTACCGCAATCGCCGCAGCTCTTCAAACAGTTATGCATGATTGCCGGGCTCGATAAGTACTTTCAGATTGCCCGCTGCTTTCGCGATGAAGATCTCCGCGCCGACCGGCAACCTGAGTTTACGCAGCTCGACGTGGAGATGAGTTTCGCGACGCCGGAACAGATCTACAGTTTGATCGAAGGTTTGTTTGCACGCGTCTTTAAGTTAATCGGCGTCGAATTACCGCTCCCGTTTCCTCGTCTGACCTACGCGGAAGTCATTAAACGCTTCGGATCGGACAAACCTGACCTGCGAATTCGCGGAATGGAGTTGCAGGACCTCTCGGGAGCTTTGCAGCAAACAACTTTCGCACCGTACGCCGCGGCGTTATCTGGCGGCGGAGAGGTGAAGGGAATTGTGGTGAGCGGCGGTGGCGGATTGTCGCGCAAAGTCCTCGATGAGTTGCAGGAGTTTGCCAAACGCTACGGCGCTGCGGCATTGGCTTGGATCAAACTAGGCGAGGAAGTCTCGTCATCGCTACTCAAAGTTCTTGGCGCTGAAGTGATCGCTGAACTCGCAGCGCTGGCAGGCGCGAAAAATGGCGACGCAGTCTTGATTGTGGCGGGAAAGCGTAAAACTGTGGCTGCCAGTCTTGGCGCTTTGCGGAACGAAGTGGCTCGCAGGGAGAAGCTGATTCCCAAAGGCGCTTATGCGCCGCTTTGGGTAACTGAGTTTCCCATGTTCGAGTATCACGAAGAAGACGGTCGTTATTACTCGATGCATCACCCATTTACTTCGCCCGTCGATGAAGATCTAACTCTCCTCGAACGCGCTGTCGATGGCGGGGAAACCGACCTGCTGGCCCAGATACGAACGAAGGCTTACGACCCAGTGATTAATGGCGTCGAGATGGCCAGTGGCTCGATTCGTATTCACCGGCAGGACGTGCAGCGGCTTGTCTTCAAGGCCCTGGGCATGAGTCAGGAAGAAGCGCGCAGCCGCTTTGGTTTCTTTCTGGACGCGCTCGAGTACGGCACGCCGCCCCATGGTGGGATAGCTCCCGGCATCGATCGTTTGATGATGGTCGTCGCCGGCACGGACAACATGCGAGATGTGATTGCCTTTCCGAAAACTGCTTCTGCTGCCGACTTAATGATCGACGCGCCGGGAGAAGTTGATCCGAAGCAGCTTGAAGAACTGCGCTTGAAAGTTGTAAAGGATTGAATCAACTACGTGGTCGGATCCTCTCAAGTGCGCACGGCGAAACGACGCGTTAGCGGAGTGATGATTTTAGCCCGGCATTTCAGTGCCGGGTTGGCGACAACCTCGGGGGGTCGTCGCGTAGCGACGATTGAAAGCG
>JBAPXA010000067.1:0-11402 GCA_049283975.1 Pyrinomonadaceae bacterium
ACTCTGCGGTCCCTGGCGACTTGGCGGTTTCTGTGAATCTGCGAATGACAAATGAGAAACGGAAAATGATATATGGAAAATCTAGTTCCGGTTTTCTACTCGCTTAACCTCGCCCCTATCCTGCCCGTCAGCATCAACCAAATCATTTTGTAGTCGCCCATGAACGACCAGAGTGGATGTTGAAAAGTAGCCGGCCGGTTCTTCTCAATAAAGAAGTGCCCGATCCACGCGGCTCCATATCCAGGGATCAAGCCCAGAAAAAATAACCACCAGCGTCCGGATGCGATCAGATAGACCACACACGCGAGCCCGACCGTAGTGCCCAACAAGTGCAGCAGACGCGTCGCTGGCTTGCTATGTTCGTTCACATAGTGAGGCCAAAAATCTGCGAACGAGTGGAATGTTTCAGGTTTCAACTCTCCGTCCTCAAAGCTCAAGTTTGGCTACCCCCTTCGCAAGCACACTAACAGTGTGCATCACACTTCGGAGAAGAGGCGCGCGTAGTCTTCGCGATGCGCCGGCTCGATCTGAACGAGCTGCATATTTTCTTCCACGTGTTTCAGGCTGCTCATGCCAATCAGCGCCGTGGTGATGCCCGGAGTTGAGCGCACGAACTGGATTGCCGTCAAAGCATCGGTGGCCAGACCGCCTAACGGTTCGCGGATTGATTCCGGAAGACCATGAGCAACACGACCTTGCAAAATCGAGGCACTTGAAACAACTGTCACTCCGAGGGCTGCTGCGGCCGCCAACAAGGGTACGGGTTCTGAGTCGCCCAGTCTCTGATTGGGCAACGTCATCGCTTCCGGCATCGCGAGATTGAAAGGGAGTTGAATAAAGCGAAACCCGTGGTCCTCGCCGCCTACCTCTTCCGCTAGCGCCACCATTCTGGCAAGCGAGTGTCCTCCCGCAGATTCCAGTGGTTGGCGAAATCCATTCCAGGTGGCCACGCCATACATCCTGATCTTGCTCGCGCTAATATTGCTCTCCAGCATTGCGAAGGCATTTTTGAGGCGTTCGTAAAACTCATCCTCAGACACTGCGCCCAATTGCGATTCCGGATTGTGAATGTAGTAAACATCAATACATTCGAGTCCCAGGTTTTTTAGCGACTGCTCGAGTTGATTTTGCAGATATGTCGGCGTCATGCAGTGACTGCCGCCAACAATATCGTCAAAGCTCGCGATGCCAGGCGTGACAAAAGTGTCCTGAATATAAGCGCGCACATCTCGGGGCGCTGCACCGTCAAAAGGCAGGTAACCGCCTTTAGTGCAGACGACCAGTTCATCGCGCGCGAACCCGTGTCGCGTAACTAGTTGCTCCAGAGCCCTGCCAATTGAGCGTTCGCTTCGTTGAAACCGATAGTTAGCAGCGGTATCGATGACGTTTGCGCCGAGTTGGACGGTCCGGGTGACGGTGGCTTCATACTTTTCATCTGTCAGGGTGTCCGGGTTCCCCAGGTAAGTGCCGATACCAATGGACGACAGGTAAAGATCCTGTTCCAAGCGAAAATGATTTTCCGCGGCACTGTTTTGAAACCGCTGGCGGTAACGACCTGTTCCTTCACGCGTGGCAAAAGTGAGTGGTTCTGGTTGCATTATTTGAGCGCGCAGTTTAGCAAGAGGGATTGAGATCCCACTAATGGGCCGGATTGCAATTGCCCGTTGCCAGTTGTCGATTTACTTCAATCACAGGTCAGTACCTCCACGCGGTAGCGGGAGGGCCGCTCCGTCACCACTCATGCTTCCCTCAACGTCATTCGTCAAAGTCGGGCAGCTCACTATCTGTGCCTTGCTCCGAGCGGGGCTGACCTCATCGGCGCAAACGCTGTATAGTCGAGCGCAAATGAGTCAGGCGAGCGATAGCAAGAATCCCGCAGTGGCGCGAGCATCAAATCTCGATCTCGACGCCTTCGATCTCACCCAGCTCTCTTCTGAGATCAACAAGCTGGTAACTGATTATTTCGCCGGCGTCGCGGATTTACCGCTCTTCCCACAAATCTCCGCGGGCGACACAATCGCAAAAGTTGGATCAAACCTTTCGGCGACGGGCGAGCCGCTGGAAAAACTGCTCGCGGACTGTCGAGCGATTTTGGATGGTAGCCGCCACAACGGACATCCGCGGTTCTTTGGTTACGTGGCTTCGCCCTCTACACCTATCGGCGCTTACGGCGATCTGATCGCATCCGCGCTCAACTCAAATGTCACCTCATGGCGTTCGGGTCCGGCGGCCACAGAGATCGAAAGAACGGTGGTGCGCTGGCTCGGGTCGCTCATCGGCTATAGCGACGATGCCCCCGGCTTATTAACGAGTGGTGGCTCCCTCGCCAATACGACTGCGTTACTTATTGCACAACGAAACAAAGCCGGCAGGGAAGTCGCTGCGAACGGTTTGTGGAAACAGGGTACGCCCATGACCATCTACGCTTCCGAGCAAGTGCATATGTCGATCCCGAAGGCTGCGGATATTTTGGGTTTTGGCCGTGAACAAGTTCGCACCGTCGCCTGTGATCAAAAGCTGCGACTCGATGTGCGCTCGCTGCGAGAACGTCTGGAACAAGATTCTCGCAATGGCCTGCAACCATTCTGTGTGGTTGCGAGTGCCGGAACCGTGAACAGCGGGGCAGTTGATCCATTAGCGGACATTGCAGAGATTGCCCGTGAATTTGGCATCTGGTTCCATGTCGACGGGGCTTACGGTGCGCCTGGCAGTCTGGACGCGCGCAAGCGACCGCTCTTTGCGGGACTGGAACGCGCGGATTCGGTCTCGCTTGATCCGCATAAATGGCTTTACGTTCCTCTCGATGCCGGCTGCCTCCTGTTTCGCAATGAGGCTGCGGCGCGCCGGGCATTCACCGCGGGCGATGCAGACTACATCAAAGTACTCGAGGAAAATCCCGATGAGTCGTTCGCGTTCTGGGATTATGGGATGGAGTTGTCGCGGCGTTTTCGCGCGCTGAAAATCTGGCTGACGTTGCGCTACTACGGCGTCGAGCGACTGGCGGCAGCGATTAGCGATGACAACTCGCTGGCGCAGTATTTAGCTGAAGCAATCGAGCAGGCGGATGATTTTGAACTACTCGCTCCCGTCGAGTTGAGTATCTGCTGCTTTCGTTATGCGCCAAAACAAATGCGAGAAAAGTTGGCGGCGGCCGAGGCAAAAGAACAAGCGCAGCTTGAACGCGAGCTGGATGCTTTGAATCAGCGGACCATGCTGACTGTGCAACGGGGCGGTCAAGCATACGTTTCGAATGCCACGATCCACGGGAAGTTTGCCCTGCGCGCCTGCATCACAAACTTTCGCACCACACACGCCGATATCGACAAGACTCTGGAGATCATTCGGAGCGCGGCGACGCTTTATTGAGCCAGTTAATTGATGCCGACTAAGCCAGGTTCAAAAAGCGGCAACAAGTTGCTGCACTCCAAAGTCAGGCACCATTCGGGATCAAGCAAGCTTTTGGAGTGCGCTGACTCGTCAGCGCTTTAGATGCGACAACAACGCCGGATAAAAGGAGCAGATGACGCAGACGCCACAATCGTGCGAACGGGAGTTAGAAGTTTCATTAAGGTTGGCGCGCGAGGCTGGCGCCGCGATCCTGGAGTTCTATCGGAAGCCCATCGAGATTGAACAGAAGGACAGTTTCAATGACCGTGAGCCGGTTACGGAGGCAGATCGCGTGGCGAATGATCTCATTGTCAGGTCGTTGCAACAGGAGTTTCCCGAAGACGGCATCCTTGCGGAAGAGTCGCTTGATACATCGCGGCGGCTCGATAAGTCGCGTGTCTGGATGATCGATCCCCTCGATGGCACCACTGGTTTCATCGACGGCAATGGCGATTTCGCGGTGCAGATCGGGCTCGCGGAAAGTGGTGCAGCGGTTTTGGGCGTCGTTTACCAACCGTTGACCGGCGTTCTCTATCGCGCAGTTCGCGGTGAAGGTTGTTGGATTGAGCGGCCGAATTTCATGCCGGAACGCGCCAAGGTTTCAGGTCAAAAGGAATTGCATAGAATGCGATTGGCTGCCAGTCGCTCGCATCGCAGTCCGCGGATGGATCGAGTTGTGAACGCCTTCGCGGTTAAGGAAGAGGTGCGACGCGGTTCGGTGGGAATCAAGGTCGGGTTGATTTGCGAACAGCAGTGCGATCTGTATGTGCATCTTTCGCCGCGTACGAAGCAGTGGGACACGTGTGCCCCCGAGATCATCCTGCACGAGGCTGGAGGGCGGATCACCGATTTGTTTGGCGAGCCTTTACGCTATAACGTGGCCGAAGTGCAAAACCGAAATGGACTTGTTGCCAGCAACGGAGTTGTGCATGACGAGATCGTCAGCACGCTGGCGCCACTACTGGATGAGTTTGGCCGAGCGCGGGTTTAGCTGATTGCCGATTGGCCATTTTCCATCTGCCTTACCACTGACAACTGACTAGACTACTGACAACTGACAACTGACTTCTGACTGCTGACTACTCACTGGAGCTCCCCGCTTGCACCTGCGACCAAAAATCTTTCTCACCTTCCTGGCTCTATTCCTGTTACCACTAATTCTCGTTTCCGGTTTCAGCTATTGGGCTGGACGACGATTAGAGGAGCTCAGGTTTGCTGGAGATGGCGCTATCGGTCAGTTCAGCCAAAGAGTTACTGCGTTGCTTGACCAGCAGGAGCATGAATTGGTTCGCGTCGCCCGCTCCGAGGCCCTCTCAGAATTCATTGAGTCTCGCACGCCAGGGAATTCAAATGTCGACACCTCGCAGACGAACCTGCGCAGCACGCTTGCTTCACTCCTGAATCCCCAAAGCCATTCCGTCGCTATTGCCGGCTATGATCAGAACAAACGCAAAATATTTTTTGCTGAACGTAGTAAGGATGACTTGATCATCCGGGAAAAAGATTTCCTTCCCGGTCAATTGCAACCGGACGAACGGATCTGGACGGCAAGCGGCCCATTTCGCTCGGCGGTATCCAGCGATCCGCTGCGAGCAAATGTGCAGTTGACCGCGGCGGTAATGACCTCGGCGGCGAAACCGCTCGGAGTCGTAGTTAGTGAGGTAGAGCTCGATTCACTCTTACGCGAGGCGGCAGGTGGGGATTGGAGCAACACGGCGCGTGAAATCGTTGTTAGCGACGAGAGCGGAGAAATTCTTTACTACTCCAATCCGGCGATGCTGCGCCGACAGGTAACAATTTTCAGCAGCCAGGGGCGCTTGACAGGTCCAACAAAGATTTCCGGGCTGAATCTTTGGGTTCACACCCTCGATCGCTCTCCTGCGGGTTTTTCAGCTAAGCAGTTAGGGGTAGGAGGTCTGCTTCTTTCCTTTGTGCTTGCGACTCTCGCTGCCTTTCTGTTGACGCGGTTTTGGGAAAAGCGGACGAGAGGAATGGAGCGCGTTAGTGCGGGTGTGGCGGCGATTGCCGGCGGCGACCTCAATCATCGGATCGAAGCGCTCTCGAGTGATGCAATTCGTCCGATCTCCGACAATCTCAATTTAATGACCGCCCAATTGCGGGAACAAATCGCTCGTGAAACGGAAGCCCGCCAGTTTCAATCGTTCGTCAGGCTCTCGGCGATGCTGACCCACGATCTAAAGAACGCGATTGAGGCGTTGTCCCTGATTGTCAGTAACATGGAACGCCATTTCGATAATGAAGCCTTTCGCGCGGACGCAATGAAGTCGCTCAACCTTGCGACGCAAAACTTGCGTTCTTTGGTTGACCGACTGACGAATCCAGTGACAACCCTGAGCGGTGAATACAAACGCCCTCAGCCTGTGGACCTCGTTCCTTTATTAGCTCGCGTCATTAAGCTCACCGCCGAACCGGCACTAGGTGCGCAGCAAATCGAAAAGCAGTTACCGGCTTCTCTACTGGCGCTGGTTGATGCCGAGCGCATGGAAAAGGTGATTGAGAATCTGATCCTCAATGCCGTTGAAGCCATGGGCGGAAGCAAAGGCAAGCTTTCGGTTGCCGCCGGAACTGCTGCTGATGGAAAGGTCTTTTTTAGCGTGAGCGACACCGGCGCCGGCATGTCTGCTACTTTTATTGAGCGCCAACTCTTTCGACCATTCGCCACGACAAAGAAACGAGGAGTCGGTCTCGGACTCTACACCTGTCGCGAAGTTGTGCGCGCGAATGGGGGCACGATTGAAGTCGATTCGCGTGAAGGTGCTGGCACAACCTTTCGCGTGGTGTTACCATCGGCCGCCATCGAAAAAGTGTAACGCTGGCAGTTCGCTTACCGTTTACTCGCGTCAAATCCACAGTTTTAGTTTAGTCAGGCGAGACCCTGGCTCGGACCTCTGATGCCCGGATCGCAATCAAATTTGAAGGGAACAGTGCTGCTGGTTGACGACGACGAGGCAGTCCGGCGCGGCCTTTATTGGGCCTTGAACTCCGACTATCGCGTCATCGAAGCCTGCTCGCGCGGCGAAGCAGTAGAAGTGTTGCAAAACGAGAAGGTCGACGTAGTCATCAGCGACCTTCACCTGCCACCGCATCTTGATGACATCTCCGAAGGACTCACCGTCGTGCAAGCGGCGCGTAGCATGCGGCCGGCAGTTCAGGCCGTGGTGATTACCGGAAGCAACTCAAAGCGGGCGGCGCTGGAAGCAGTTAAGCATGGCGCCTATGGTTTTTTTGAGAAGCCGCTCGACGCCGACGAAGTGTTGCACATCGTGAATCAGGCGGCACGAATGCGACGCCTCGAAGTTGAGAACGTGAGACTGCGTGAAGAGTTGTTGGGCTCACGTGGGTTCAGTCACCTGATTGGTGGCAGCCAGTCGCTAGAGCGAATCGTCAAACATGCGCGCACCGTGGCGGCGACAACTGCCACCGTGCTGGTCATCGGTGAAAACGGAACCGGTAAGGAATTGTTGGCGCGTGCGATTCATGAGGAAAGTCCCCGAGCTGCTGGTCCTTTCGTCGGCGTTAGTTGTGCGGCTTTACCCGAAACGCTGATCGAGTCGGAACTGTTTGGTCATGAAAAAGGATCCTTCACAACTGCGACGCAAACCCGCAAAGGACGTTTTGAGCTGGCGGACGGCGGCACATTATTTCTCGATGAAATTGCTGATCTGTCGCCTACGGTTCAGGTGAAACTATTGCGAGTCTTGCAGGAGCGATCCTTTGAACGCGTCGGCGGTACGAAGACTTTGCATGTCGACATCCGACTAGTGGCGGCGAGCAATTGCGATCTGGAGCAGGAAGTTGCGGCCGGCAGGTTTCGGCGTGATTTGTTCTACCGCTTGAACGTGGTGCCCTTAGTCTTGCCGCCGTTGCGCGCGCGCAAAGAAGATATTCCCGTACTGGCAATTCACTTTGCTCAGAAAGCCGCCGAAAAGTATTTGCGACCCGCGCCAGTACTGGACCCTCTGCTGGTGGATGCGTTGCAGGAATATGAATGGCCGGGGAATGTGCGCGAACTGGAAAACGTCATGGAGCGACTGGTGGTGCTGACAAATGGGCCGACGATTGATCTAGAGTTTCTGCCAGAGAAGATGCTGCGAGTTCTTCCCGGGACAAATCTTGCCGATGAGGCGACGCTGGAAGGCGGTGTGGCTGCATTGAAACGTCGCATGATTTTGAAAGCGCTGGAGACGTCCGGTGGGAATAAGGTGGCGGCGGCCAAACTGCTCGGCATAAGTCGTTCGTACCTGCATCGTTTGATTAGTGAGTTTGAATTGTAGCGCTGGCACTGGGCGCCGCGTGCTACTCTATTTCTCCAGCTTTGAACCCAACCTAAACGAGGAGCAGATGAACAGAAATCAAAAAATTGCCATTGGCTGCGGCGGCGCTGGCTGCCTCGGCTTGATCGTCCTGGCGGTTGTCGGCGTTGGTGTTTACTTCTACACGAATGGCTCGTTTTCGCTTGCCAACCGCAATAGCAACATCAACTTCAACACAAATCTGAACACCAACAGCAACGATAACAGCGCCGTAAACAGCGATGCGGCGGCTGACGAAAGTTCGTCGTCTTCAATGTCAGAGGACGACAAGCACAGACTCTTTCAAGCAGCCGGCATCACACACGACTCCCAATTGATCATGAAGGTGCTCAACAAGATCGGTTTCCCTTCGGGTACCGGAGAGGAATACGAGAAGTTTTCGAAAGAGCACTTCTCCTGGGCGATGAAGAATCTGGAATTCATGCAATCGGTAAACACGCCAGAAAAGGGACGAGCCTACGTCGAGGTACATCTGGACGACTAGTTGCACTTTTCAGTTGCAGGCGATTCGGGCGCGTGCGGTTTCGCGCCCGTTTTGTTACAACAAGATGGTCTTTGGACTTTGATCTTTGGTCTTTAAGTTTGCTCCAAGAATTCTTGTTCTGCTAAACGACGCTCAATATCCAAAGACCTAAGACCAAAAGCCACGAAGTAAGAATCGATGAACGTCGAACAGATTCGCAATTTTTCCATCATCGCGCACATCGATCACGGCAAGTCTACCCTCGCTGATCGTCTGCTCGAGTTGACGGGCGCCGTGACCGGGCGAGACATGTCTGAGCAGGTGCTCGACAACATGGATCTTGAAAGAGAGCGTGGCATAACCATTAAGTCGCACGCCGTGCGCCTTGATTACAAAGCGGAGGATGGCAAGTCGTACATTCTGAATTTGATCGACACTCCCGGTCACGTCGATTTCTCTTATGAAGTATCGCGCTCGCTTTCAGCATGCGAAGGCGCGTTGTTAATTGTGGACGCGTCGCAGGGAGTCGAAGCGCAAACCCTGGCTAATACTTATCTGGCGCTCGAAAACAATCTGGAGCTGATCCCGGTCATAAATAAGATCGATTTGCCGGGCGCCGAACCGGATCGGGCGATCGAACAAATCGAACATCTCATCGGCTTGGAAACTCATAACGCCGTCTTTACCAGTGCCAAAACCGGCGCAGGTGTCCATGAAGTTCTGGAAGCCATCGTGCGTGATGTGCCGGCGCCGAAAGGTGATCCGAAAGCTCCGCTCAAAGCACTGATCTTTGATTCCTGGTACGACTCGTATCGCGGCGTGATTGTCTTGTTTCGTGTGATTGACGGCACGATTCGACCGGGAATGAAGATCCGTTTCTTTAATACCGGACGCGATTACCAGGTGGAAACGCTGGGTGTTAATCGTCCCCGGCCGACGCCGATCGACAAACTAGGCGTGGGCGAAGTCGGCTTCTTAACCGCATCGATCAAGGAAGTGGCAGATGTGCAAATCGGCGACACCATTACCGAGAGTGCGCGTCCCACTTTGGAACCGTTTCCAGGCTTCGAAGAGATTAAGCCGATGGTCTTTGCCGGTCTCTATCCGGTTGACACTAATCAGTATGAAGAGCTTCGCGATGCGTTAGACAAGCTGCGACTGAACGATGCGTCCTTCTTTTATGAGCCCGAATCATCGACGGCGCTGGGTTTTGGATTTCGCTGCGGCTTCCTCGGCTTGTTGCACATGGAAGTGGTGCAGGAGCGTTTGGAGCGCGAATTCAATCTCGATCTGATTACGACCGCGCCAGGCGTTCGTTACGTAGTGCACACCACTGACGGTAAAGTCGTCGAGATCGATTCGCCGGCGAAGATGCCCGATCCGGGACGAATCGTGAAAATTGAAGAGCCAATAATTCGTGCCACGATTCTTACTTCTGATGAATACCTCGGCGGCATTCTGCCGCTGCTGGAAGAAAAGCGTGGAGTGAAAAAGGGTTTCGAATACATTGCGTCGAATCGGGTGATGTTGACCTACGAATTGCCTTTGAACGAGATCGTTTTGGACTTTTACGATCGTTTGAAATCGGTTTCACGCGGCTACGCTTCGCTTGACTACAATCTTGCCGGCTACTGGGAGAGCGATCTGGTGAAGCTTGATATTTTGGTTGCCGATGAACCAGTGGATGCGCTTTCGTTAGTGCTCCATCGCAGTACCTCACAAGCGAAAGGACGCGCGCTCGCAGAAAAAATGAAGCAGTTGATTCCGCGCCAGATGTTTGAAGTTCCGATCCAAGCGGCGATCGGAAACAAAGTAATAGCGCGGGAAACGGTGAAGGCGATGGGTAAGAACGTGATTGCGAAATGCTACGGCGGCGACATCACGCGCAAGCGCAAACTGTTGGAGAAGCAGAAGGAAGGCAAGAAGCGGATGAAGAAAGTCGGACGAGTGGAGATTCCGCAGGAAGCCTTTCTCGCAGTTTTGAAGGTGAACGAGTAACTCGCCGGAAACATGACCGTATTTCTGTAATCCACTCGGGAGCGGTAGCGACCGCTTCAAGGTTGATATATGGCAAGGTTGAGAAAGAATGAGCTCGCCTCTTCGCAACACAGTTTCTATGGGGTGAATGCGGTCGCTACCGCTCCCATACCGCACCGAGAGGCAGCTACATCTGTAATGGCAAGCGGGTTTGTTGCGGCGCGGCCGGAGCAAACGTTGCTGCTTACCTGCGCGCGGGCGGCTCTTGATGCGAGACAAAGAAAACAAGTTCAGGATCTCGTGTTGCAACCACTCGACTGGGAGCTCGTGGTGCAGTTGGCAGATCGTCACGGTTTGCAGCCATTACTGCACTGGCATCTGAACGACGTCTGTCCTGACTTTGTGCCGGCGGCTATAAGGCAACATCTGCGAGTTGCTTTTCAACGCGTTTCCGCGCTGAACATTCTCCTCACTCATGAGCTGCAAAAATTGCTTGCTCTGTTTGCCGAGCATGATATCCAGGCAGTGCCTTATAAAGGCCCAGTGCTCGCATTGCAGCTTTACGGCAATGTCGCGCTCCGCCAGTTCAGCGATCTCGACATCCTCGTACATCCGCGTGATGTGTTACGAGCTCGCGATTTACTTATTGCCGAAGGCTATGCGCAACTGCCACCGCTTACTGAAGGCCAACAGGCGGTGCTGTTGCGAACTCAGTGCAACCTGCCTTTTACGCGCGAGCGTAACCGGATGATCGTTGAGCTTCACTGGACCGTGAGTGCTCCAACTTTTGCCCGACCATTCGAAGTCCATGATTTTTGGTCACGCTTGCTTGATGGGCGTTTGGAAACGATGAGTGTCAAAGTGCCGGCTAATGAAGATCTGCTTTTGGCGCTCTGCATTCATGGTTCGAAACATCTCTGGGAGCGACTGGCCTGGATCTGCGACATCGCCGGTCTGGTTGCAACGCGGACGGAACTAAACTGGGAAGAGTTGATGCGCCGCGCCCGTGCTACCGGCAACGAGCGCATGCTTTTTCTGGGTTTGCGTTTGGCCGCCGATCTACTTGCAGCGCCGCTGCCGAAACAAGTGGAAGCTGCATTGAGTGCCGACGCTTCAGTTGCAGCTTTGGCTGGCGATGTTGTTCGTGATCTATTCACTCCGACCCTTACGCGCACAGGGATGTCAGGTTATTTCCGGTTTCAGCTACGAGCACGACGTCGGCTTCGGGACAAGCTCAACTA
>JBAPXA010000068.1:0-11655 GCA_049283975.1 Pyrinomonadaceae bacterium
CATTCGTGGCAGCTCGGAGGAGTTTGTTGCCGACAACGAAGCGCCGGATCTCGTGCCTTTGGTAGTACTGGTGAACGGCGAGTCGGCCTCGGCTGCAGAGATCGTTGCCGGCGCGTTGCAGGATCACGATCGCGCATTGATCGTTGGCGAGAACACGTTTGGCAAAGGCCTTGTGCAGTTGCCAATTCAACTTGAATACGATTCCGCCTTGCTCCTGACAATTGCCAAATACTTCACGCCCTCGGGTCGCCTAATTCAGCGCGATTATTCGAACGGCGATTTTTACGACTACAGCACTCGCGGTGGGCTCGGGCCGGACAAGAATGCTAGTCCGGTCGCGCCTTCGGGACCGGAAAGCCGCACTGACACTGGTCGGACCGTTTATGGCGGCGGTGGCATTGCACCAGACGAGATTGCTAAACCCGGCACGATCACGGCTGGTGAGGCAAAACTCTCCGACTTGCTCTTCGGCTTTGCTTTGGAACTGACGAGCGGTCGCGTGAAGGGATTTGAGAATTACAAAGTGCAACGCCCGATTGAGTTTGGTCACGAGTTGCAGGCAACCGACTATCCGATTACGGATGCGCTGTTTGCCGAGCTTAAGCGTTTCGCGGCGGCCAAGCCCGAATTCAAAACCACGCCGGAGCAGTTGGAAAAGTTCCGCGGGCATGCCGAGCGCCAGCTTCGCTACAACCTGACCTCAGCCGCTTACGGAACAATGGTCGCGGTTCAGGTATTCAATAACGATGACAAGCAGATTGCCCGCGCGATTGAAGCAATGCCGCGTGCTCGGGAATTGGCGCAATCGGCCCGGCGCGCACGCGCGCGCTCCTGATTGGATTGCGTCATGGTTAGGGAGACAAGAAGACCTGGGTAACCAGGTCTTTTTTGTTGTGTGGCGGGCACCTAGTCACGGAACGCCGTGTACGGACCCGTATGCAAGGTGGTGGGACAGGCAAAGCTGGCGACAGCCTACCTATGTCGATTTCTGAGATCTATTTGCAGGTCACGTAAACTCGTGATAATAGGTCTCCTCACCAAAATCCACCCTCGCACAGCCTGAGATCCAAGGGCCTTCGACCTGCCGAAAAACGCACTCGAAGATTTGTCCCGTTTGTCGGGCTAAATTGACGAAGCCAATCCAGGTCGACAGGCAAACGTATTTCAACCCTAACTTGATTATCGCGAGGAGGAGACTGCAATGCCTGGTCCAATTGAATATGGGTTAGGACATGAGCTGGTTAAGGCACTTCGGTTGGACGAGGCGCTTGGCTGGCCGTTGACCGGTCTGGCCGCCAACCATCTCAGTAAGATGTTCGTGATCAACCTTTACGCGCCGCACAGACCGCAACCGTGCCTCGAGAAAGCCCCAGCGCCACCGGAACCCGAAGATGACGACGAAGCTGGAAGCACTCCGGCAGCCGGAGATCGATCTAAGGACTTTGACGTCTCCGACTGGCTACCGGAGATTGCAGAGCTCGAACACGAGCGCCACATTCCACCCACCATGGCAACCGAGTGGGCCTTCACGCCAGCCGCTTCAAGTGGAAGCTGCATTCACGTGGAGAACTTGACCACTCCGAGTCCCATCGGCAAGCGTGGTAAGATTTCAATCTCTTTGGGACCCGTCACTCTTTCATTGGACATCCGCTTCAGGCTCACCTTCGAGGTGCTCACTCCTACGTACTTCGGTCCTCGGTGTGGAGAGAAAGGAAGCTGTAAAGACGACTGCTTCCTAACGGTATTACGCACCGTTCTGGAGCGCGAGGGTTCCATTCAGATCACTGTGCCAACCGGAAACCGCGAACACGTAGGCGACCTCGCTAAAATATATGGTCCCACCTACAGTTCTCGAACGCAGGATTTTGGCGGAACAATGAGAGACGTGATCGATATCGATCTACGCGGAGAAGAAACGGTGGAGGTCGCCACCCGTTTTCTTATCGATCCACGATCGATTAGGAGAGTGCCGCCCGATGTGGAGCAGCTTGATCAATGTCAAATCCCGGCGCGTCGGACGCCAGCTCAAAATCCGCAAGGTGTCACCGGTGTGCTGCAAAACGGTTCGGACGACTGCCACGTGGAATGCTTCGCGACATTTGCAGGCGAGGTCCCTAACGCGCTGAAGGGCTACTTGCTTGTTGCCCTGAAGGCCGAATATGTTGGCCCCTCAGGAAGCACATCAAACGTTGAGGGTGGCATTAGACTTGGTATCTGGGAAGGTAGGATCGTCGTACCAGAACCGCCGCCGCCCTACCTTCTTCAACTGACAAAGGTCATCGACGGCTGTGCTGGAGACTCATACGATGTAAGTCTCACCGTCGAACTTTTTTTCAGGTGGGAATTTGGCAATCAACGCTACGAGCAAATAGCCCGTCGTCGAGTTCACTATCGTCACGTGTGCGACCGCATCAACTCCGAAATGCTGGTCTTTCGAGCCCGGCGCTATATCTTCGAGATGCGTTTGAACTTTAAGGCTATGTGCGACCCACTGCGCTGAGAAAGAGAAATGGGATCATGACTGCCCCTGATGTTTCGTTAGCATCAGTCTCAGGAGCCTAAGGTGTCATCATAAAACTTGAGACTTCAGAGGTCGCCCCTCTAGCATCGCGCCAGTGCGTAACCGGCAGAAGGTGTTCATCATCATCAACAACGTGGCTGCGAAAGCGCGGGCGGCCTGGCCCATAGTGCGTGCGCGCTTGCAAGCGGCGGGTATTGAATTCGAAGTTGCTGAAACAACCTGCGCTGGTGATGCGACACCGCGCACTCGTGCTGCCCTGCGCGCAGGCTATCGAACGATCGCTGTGATTGGGGGCGATGGCACTCTCAGCGAGACCGCCGAGGGTTTTTTTGAACTCCCGCACAGCAACCTCTCAACGTCGCTTCCGACTGCCATTAATCCGAGAGCTTCACTCGCAATAATTCCGGCAGGTACCGGGGACGATTTCGCGCGTGGACTAATGAAGCGGCGTGCGCCGCTCGCAGATTGGCTCGGACTGCTTGTTTCTCATTGTCAGAGCAATGACGAATCAATGACGTCTGCGGTCGATGTCATGGCAGGGATCTGCGATGCCGATCAGGAACAGTTTATCTGTTTGAACGCTTCGACCATGGGGATCGGCGGTGAGACCGGCGCGCGCGTTGCGGCGCAGGGCCAGTTCATGCGGCGGTTCTCGGGCGAAGTGCGTTTCCTCGTGGCTGCTCTTGGAGCATTAGGTGCCTGGCGCGAACGACGCGTACGAGTCGCCGTCGACGGGTCGGAGGTGGTTGAAGGTCCGATGAATCTGGTCGCGGTAGCAAACGGTCTTTACGCCGGCGGGGGAATGATGCTTTCCCCGCAAGCAGAGAACGATGACGGGATCCTCGATGTGGTAACGGCCGGCGGCCTGAATCGTGTTGCGGTGATGCGCGAGCTACCGCGGATTCATCGTGGGGGACACGTGGCAAATCCAAACGTGCGGATTTTTCAGGGACGGCACGTGCGGATTGAAACGTTCGCGCCGGACGATGCCATGCTGATCGAAGCTGACGGAAATGTGCGGGGAAGGACTCCGGTCGAATTTCGCATCATTCCTAAGGCGTTGAAGGTGGTTAGCGGGGTAAAACCGAGCTTTGAACTTGGTTCTTTGAGCTTTGTTCGCTGATGAAACTGAGAGGCAGATTAAGGCTGAGCTACTAGAACAAAGTACTAAGGGCAAAGTACTAAGCTCGTTTTATTCTCGTTGGCGCCTTGGCGGTTTCAGTTTTGCTTAACTCTCCATTTCCGCAATCTTGCGCAAGCGGCGCAGGTGTCGCTCCTCGCCGCTAAAACGCGCCGCCACAAACGTCCGCACGAGTTCCCACGCTAACTCTTCGCCAACAACACGCGCTCCGAGACAGAGCACATTGCAGTCGTCGTGTTCCCTCGATTGGTGCGCGGAATAAGTGTCGCAACACAGAGCTGCCCGAATACCGCGAAGTTTGTTAGCCGCAACCGCAGCGCCGACACCGCTGCCACAGATGAGGATTCCAATCTCGGCGGCACCCTGTTGGATCGCCTGACCTACTTGCCTGGCGTAATCGGGATAATCATCCGGCTGCGAACCATCGTGAGTTCCAAAATCAATAAGCTCGTGGCCGGCTGCCCGCAGCTCGGCAATCACGCGTTCGTTAAGCGGGAAGCCGGCGTGATCAGCTGCAATGGCGATTCGTGTTCCCATCAGAAACTAATGCCCGACTTGGAGTGCGGCGACCAGTCGCTGTTTTTGCGTACACGCCGAACTTACCGCACGCTAGCTTAGTTCGATAACAGTGCTCGAGCTCGCTGCACTACGTTATCGACGTTGAAACCGAGGTTTTTCAGGGCCACATCGCCGGGAGCGGAAGCGCCAAAACGATCGAGACAAATCACATCGCCGCTGGGACCTACGTACCGATCCCAACCCTGGCGTACTCCCGCCTCAATCGCTAGCCGTGCAGTAATGGATGGGGACAAGACTTCATTGCGATAGGTTTCGCTTTGCTCTTCAAATAACTCCCAACAGGGCATCGAGACTACGCGCGTGGGAACGCCGTCGCGCTGTAAGATCTCGCGGGCCTCCAGGCCAAGAGAAACCTCTGAACCTGTGGCGATAAGAATCAAACTCGCATTAGTGGGTTCCGCTTCCGCGAGAATGTAAGCCCCCTTGCGCGCCCCTTCCGCCGACCCTAACCGTGTCCGATCAATTAACGCAACCTTCTGGCGCGTTAAAGCCAGAGCTGTGGGAGCATTGCGTCGCAGGATCGCGGTGCGCCAGGCTTCGCGCACTTCGTGCGCATCAGCCGGCCGAATTACGAATAAATGCGGAATGGCGCGGAGTGCAGCAAGATGCTCGATCGGTTGATGGGTGGGACCGTCTTCTCCCAGCCCAACTGAATCATGAGTGAAGACGTAGATCACCTGGACTTCGGAAAGCGCCGCGAGCCTGATCGCCGGTCGCATGTAATCCGAGAACGTCATGAACGTACCACCAAAAGGAATCAAACCGCCGTTGAGAGACATTCCGGTCAGCGTCGAACCCATCGCATGCTCGCGAATACCGAAGTGAATCGTCCGTCCGGCAAGAGTGCCTGCCTCAAAATCCCCACCGCCTTTGATGTCGGTATTGTTGGAAGGACCGAGATCAGCAGAGCCGCCAATCAGCATGGGCATATGGGGAGCGAGTGCATTAATGACTTCGCCACTCGCAGCCCGTGTGGCCATCGCTTTCGAGTCTGTGAAAGTCGGCAGGTGTTGTTCCCAGTCTGCCGGAAGCTCGCCCGACATGGTGGTGCTCCAAAGTTTACTAAGCTCGGGATGTTTCGCCTGGTACTGCGAAACTAGTTCGTTCCACTCGCTCTCCTGTTTCTCCCCACGCGCAACGCTGTCGCGGAAATGTGCGAGCGCTTCATCGGGGATAAAGAACTGCTGATCTTCCGGCCAGCCCAGATGTCGTTTAGTTTCGCGCACCGCATCCTCACCCGGCGCATCGCTGTGCGCTTTGCGCGTGCCCGCGCTAGGCATGCCAAATCCAATCGTGGTCTTTACCGATATCAATGACGGTTTCGTACCCACCGATTGCGCTTCGCGAATAGCTGCATCGATTGCGTCCAAGTCATTGCCGTCTTCCACTGTCACCGTGTGCCAGCCATAAGCTTCGAACCGTTTGGGTACATCCTCGCTAAATGCCAAGTCAGTAAATCCTTCGATCGTAACGCGGTTGTCATCGTAGAAGTAGATCAGTTTGCCGAGTTTGAGATGGCCTGCGAGCGACGCCGCTTCGGAAGCCACGCCCTCCATCAAGTCGCCATCCGAAACGATCGCGTAGATATAGTGGTCTATGACAGGAAAGTCTTGCTGATTGAATTTCGCCGCCAGATGCGCGGACGCCATAGCCATGCCCACGCCGTTAGCAAAGCCCTGTCCTAGAGGTCCGGTTGTTATCTCCACACCGGGAGTCAGAATATTTTCGGGATGTCCCGGTGTCTTCGAGCCCCACTGGCGGAAGTTTTTGATTTCAGCGAGCGAGAGGTCATAGCCGGTGAGGTGAAGTAGCGAATAAATCAACATCGAACCATGGCCGGCCGAAAGTAGAAAGCGATCACGATTTTCCCATTTGGGGTTCTGCGGATTGTGCCGGAGAAAGCGCGTCCATAAGACATAGGCCATCGGCGCAGCGCCCAAAGGCAATCCCGGGTGACCTGATTCCGCTTTTTGCACGGCATCGAGAGAGAGTGTGCGAATCGTGTTAATGCAAAGTTGGTCAAGCTCAGGAGTGGTGTCGGAATGCTGGGGCATTGGCGCGCTCATTTGTGATTGTGTCCTTAGGTTGTTGTTGGAAAAGTTAGATCTCGCCGATTAGTTGCTGGTAACACCGTTGTTGCCGCTCTAGCCCGGCCTGATAGCGGGCATGTTGTGACAGATCAGGCTCGAAAGTGACTCCGGACACGACGTTCCGTGTTTCGATGTTTTCTATTTTGCCCGCCGCTTCTAATGCAAGCAAGGCGGCGCCGAGTGTGGAGCTTTCGCGATATGTTGAGAGCGTAATCGGAGTGCCAAGCACGTCTGCAAGAATTTTTATCCAGCTAGGAGAACAGCGCAATGCCGTTCCCGAGGCAATGATTGCGGCGCCAGGTGCGAACGGCGCGAGAGCACGATGAATAAGAGCGAAGCGATAGGCAACAGCTTCCATTGCCGCGTGCAAAATTTCAATTGGCTCGGTCTTGTTTGTAAGCCCGAGGATTGTTCCCTTGGCTTTCAGCGACCAGCCGGTGCTGCGCTCACCGAACCAGAAGGGAAGAATTGTCAGACCGTGTGCGTCAGGTTCCAGCAAAGCGAGGGATTGCTCGATCGATTCGTCTTCTTCACCGGGCAGCAGGGAGACGCGCAACCATTCATAGAGATTACCGCCATCGGAGAGAGCGCCGCCGAGAATTATGCGGTTCTCATCGGCGCGATAGCACCAAAGCTCCGGTGGTAACTGCGCCGGCGGCTCACCCCGGTGCATTAGACGCATGGCCCCTGAGCTGCCCACCATCAAGGCTAGATTGGCGCGAGTCGTACAAGCGCTGCCAATTGCATTTGCGGCGCCGTCGCCAATCGCCGGGAAAAATTTCGCCTCGCTCAACTCCGGCCAGCGGGTAGCGTACCTTGAAGTCAATCCCTGGAAGGTTGTGTGAGAGCTGGCGAGTTCAGGCAAAGTTTCAATGCGAATGTTTAGCGCAGCGGCTAGTTCAGCGTCCCATTCGCAGAGTTGCTGGTTGCACAATCCGGTTCCTGAAGCCATCGAGATACTCGCGGCAGTTTCGCCACAGAGTTGTAAGACGAGAAACTCTCCGAACGACATCCAGTAACGCGTGGCTGCTACTGCCTCGTGATGTTTCTGCCGCAGCCAGTGAAGTTTCGCCGGCCAGTAGCTGGGATGAAGCCGGCAACCGGTGCGCGCATGGATCGGAGGTTCGTCAAATAGCTCTCTTAATTCGCGCGCAGCGTCGGTGGCTTCGGTGCTGGCCCAGGTGAAGACTGGAGTGGTCGAGCTCCCGTCCGCAGCAACACCGACAAGGCTGTGCCAGAAACACGAGATCGAAATTAATTGAATCTGGGAATCGATTGAAGTGGATCGACTCAGCAGGTCATCGATTGCCTTCTCGATCCAACTCAGTCGCAATTCGGCGTTGAATGCGGTTTCGTCGTCCACCGCGGGCCAGGGCAGGCGGACGCTTGCGCCTTCGATTTCTTCGCCGCGTTCATCGAAGAGTGTCGCACGAATTCCGGATGTGCCGATGTCTAAACCCAAGACCACAGCGGGACGCGATCCGGCCATTACGGAGACGATTTGAGGCGATGGCTCAAACCCTTCGAGGACCTCATCCAGCGCGCTGCTCATCGGCAGTCCTGTGCGCGTGATCGTTCACGCGCGCTCGAAATGTTTTTAGAAAGTTGGCGGAAATTGACTTACGGGTTCGTGAGCAGAATCGCACAGGGATCAAGCGATAGTCCAGTAATGACCAAGACCAAGTCGTTTTTACCGCCAAGACACCAAGCCCCGCCAAGTTAGCTAAGGAAAATATAGAGTCCAAGGTCCAAAGTCTAAGGTCCAAAGTCCGTTGGCGGCAAGGCACTGTCCCGTTCAACCGCAGTAGCGGACATTGGAATTGAACCTTGGACTTGGGACTTATCTTGCTAGAATGAATTCGATGCAGGCTGAGACACTCAATTGCCCGATGTGCGGCGCAGCCGCCGCCAGCGACGACCCCACTTGCAATTATTGCGGCGCTCGTTTAGCAACCGTGGCTTGCGCCTCTTGTTTCGGGATGATGTTTCGCGGCAGCAAACATTGTCCCCGCTGCGGTGCTCCTGCCGGTCAACGCGCGGTGGCCGATTTGCCGCCGCGCAAGTGTCCTCGTTGTGCGCTCGAGATGCATTCCCTGATGCTTGGCGCAACAGCAATCAGAGAGTGCGAACGTTGTCTCGGACTCTGGGTTGATGTGCCAGCCTTTGAACAGATTTGCGCGGATCGTGAACAACAGGCCGCTGTGTTAGGCGCCGCATCGCCTGAGCCCCCAAAGTCAGTTCAGACCGATGACAAGGTTCGTTATGTTCCTTGTCCCGAATGCCAGCAGTTGATGAATCGGATCAATTTCGCTCGTTGCTCAGGTGTGGTGGTTGATGTTTGCAAAGGGCACGGAACCTGGTTTGATCGCGAGGAATTAAGCCGTATCGTGGAGTTTATTCGCGGTGGCGGTCTTGAGGCAGCGCGATCAAGAGAAAAAGCGGCGCTCGAAGAAGAACGCCGCCAGTTGGAAACTCTAAGCCTGAGAGAACGTTCGCCGTCGATTCTCGGGATTGCTGAGTCGGATGACGAGCGCCGCGCAGGCATTGCTTCCGCGGGAGGTTTGTTAAAGCACTTTTTGGGTTAGCGGACTTTTAGAGTGCCTTGCCTCAGGGTCTTCCCGAATGAAGTATCGGCTTTGCCGCCCGATGTGAGGCGGTGGCTATGCCCCGCCGTAGCGCCCAGATTAGTTCTGGGCTATGCCCTGGTCGGGCTTGCCCTAGCTCTTATGACCTTGAAGCCGCATTAAGGGCATAGCCCAAAAAGATAAAACACTATGCGGCGGGGCACAGCCACCGCCTCACAGCGGGCGGCAAAGCCGAACCGAGCATGCCGGTGTTTTTGAGGCAAAGCCGTTTTAGAGTGCGTTATTCCGTCAACTTCGTGAGCAGCAACACACTATCGCTGGGTCTACACCGACGCCTTATTACTCAATCCGGTCTCGGCCTGAAGACGCTTTGCTACCGCATTCCAATCAATGTTTGAAAAGAACGCCTCGATGTATTTCGGTCGCTCTGCCGGTTTGTAATCCAGTAGGAACGCGTGCTCCCAAACGTCCATCACCAGGATCGGATTAAAGCCGGCAACATTTCCGGTCTCATGCAAAGTGATCCAGTGATTTGAAAGCCGCCCGTTCGCTGGGTTCTCGTAGCAGATCGCCCAGCCCACGCCTCGCATCTTGCCAATCCCGACAAAGTCAGCTTTCCAAATATCATAACTGCCGAAGGATGCCTCCGCCGCTTTCACGAATTGGGACGTCGGTTGGGGATCTCCGGTTCCGCCGCCCTTCTTAAGATTCTCGAAGTAGTATTCGTGCAGCACCATGCCGTTGTATTCAAACCCCAGGCGGCGCGTCAATTCGGAGTAAGCAGGCATTTCCTCCTGATCGACTTTCGCGTCCTTAATGAACTCGGCGATGCGGGTGGTGAGGTTGTTGGTCTCCTTTACATAACCTTCGTAGAGCTTGAAGTGCATCTCGAGGGTCTTATCCGAGATGCCTTGCAGGCCGCTGAGATCAAACTGTCTGGCTTTGTAGTTCTCCATGGAAAATCCTCCTTATGATTTCCCGAGAACTATCCCGCTCATGTATGGCGAATGCGTGGAGAGTGTGGTGATTTAGTGTGGCGGGGAAGGGGGAGTCCAAAGTCCAAGGTCTCAAGTCTCAAGTGCTAGATTTCGAGACCTGAGACTTTGGTACTTGAGACCTGAGACCTGAGACTTGAGACTTCGCTTGTCAGTTCTTCCCGAAGATCACCCAATCGCCGTGGGCAGTGGCCATGAACAAAAGGAGTGGCAGCGATAACCAGGTATTCGTGCGCGAAGCGATGAAGGCTTGTCGAGCCAACTCTGGCGGCGCTGCGGGACCAGTGCCCGCGGTCGCCGCAATGATGCGTTTGTTATTCGGCCAGATAATCCCCCAAACATTCAGCATCATGACGATGCCGTACGCACCGCCAATGCCGATCGAAAAGGTCTTGTTGCTGGCCCAACTCTCGCCGTTCACAGTGAGAATACTGCCGAAGAATTTCACCAGACCGTAGGTGACGATTGCCACCATAATAAACATCACGATCGCGAAGACTCGACCATCCTTTGTCAGTGCCGGTACTTTCTTGATAATTAGAAATTCTACGATGAAAAGCACGATCGGATATGACAGCCACGCCAACAAGACCCACCAGAGGTTAATGTTGCCGCCGCCAATTGCGTTGGCGTTGTTCACGTCAGCCTTAAGCGTATACATCGCGAAGTAGCCCAGCCCCGCAAGCACCGTAAAGACCGCGCCCCAGCGGAAATACCAAAGCGCGCGCGAAAGGAGGTCAGGATTGACCTTTTTCTTGGTGTCGGGATCAAGAGCTTTCTGGAACGGGACGTTTATCAGGTTGAAAAAATAGAGCAGACCGATCCAGGTGATACCAGCGACAAAGTGGGACCAGCGCAGAATAATTCGCGGCAATGCCTCGCCGGTCGGACCGTGAAATACATCTTGAAACATAGCCAGACTGATGGGGAGATGGGCAGTTGACTCAATTAGCATACGACCTCCGGAGTTTGCATAGGACAGGACTTAGGTTTGTCATGATCGATGCTGACAATCCTGATCGTTCAACTGAATGCGGTGTGACGGGCGCAGATTACACCTAAGCAGCGCGCGAAGCAATTGTCTGCAGGCCACGTTGCGCGGATAGAAAACATTTTCCATATATCATTTCTCATATTTCATTTTTCATTTGGTCTTAAGTTCGTGTTGATTGGTGAGAATTCGTGGTTTGTTTTGAGCGTTAGGCATAAACGCGACCACGAAATAACCCGAATCCGCACGAAGCAGCCCAACTTGTGCAAGCGGCCATTAGACACGAGGGTTCAAATGAAAAACGAAATATGAAAAATCATATATGGAGATGTCGTGACAGTTTCCTGCCCTACTCATCAAAAGGTCGTGGACCGGGATCCATGCCGCGGACGCTCGCCTGATTCACCACCTGCACCTTTAGATCGTCGTTAACTCTTATCTGACAAGAGAGTCGAATGTTTGCGGCAAGCTCGGGCTCGATCGCCAGGCGATCACGCTCGAGTTCCTGCATTTCGCCGGGATCGCCAGCCAGTACGGCCACGCGGCAGGTGGTGCAGCGAGCATTGCCGCCGCACCGATGCAGGATGTCGATACCGGCGTCTTCAATAGCGAGAACGAGTTTCTTACCTTGTGGTGCGTCAAACGCCTGTAGACCAGTAGCGGTCTCAGCTTCAATCTTGGGCATGATTTAGACTCCGAAGAAATTGATTTGATTGCGGAATGAATTTGGCATAACGAGCCTCAAGTCTCAAG
>JBAPXA010000069.1:0-7828 GCA_049283975.1 Pyrinomonadaceae bacterium
TGGTTAGTGGTTAGTGGTTAGTGGTTAGTGGTCAGTAGTCGGTAGTCGAGAGTCGATAGAACTATTCAGTAGTCAATGATCAGCAAAGGAGTGAACTACTGACTACGGCCTACTGACTACTTCCTCACCATTTCCCTGCCTTCTGCAGTTTCTTAATTTTTCGTTTCGCCAGCTCGCGCTTCAGCGGAGTCATCTTGTCGAGAAAAACGATGCCGTCGCAGTGGTCGGTCTCATGAAGCATACAGCGCGCGGTCAGCTCAGTATCATCAAGTTCAAATTCATTACCGTTGATGTCGTGCGCGCGCACGATTGCTCGCAGACTGCGTTCGACAGGCGTGAAGATTCCCGGAAACGAAAGACATCCCTCTTCACCGTTTTGATTACCCTCTATATGAATCACTTCGGGATTGATCATCACGATTCGCTGGTCGGGATCTTTGCCGCCGGAACAGTCCATCACAAACAATCGCTTGGGCACGCCAACCTGCACGGCTGCCAGGCCAACGCCCGGTGCCGCATACATAGTTTCAAACATATTGCTCACTAGCTTTTTCAGATCGTCATCAAACTTCATTACCGGCTCTCCCGGTTCATCGAGAATCGGGTTTGGCCAGGTTACGATTTGCATTAAAGCCATATTTCTTTCCGCTTCTCAACAATCAACCACTCATTGGGACTGCCTACGATGTCGATTTTACGACGAACGATGCTTGCGGGCCTAACGACCGGATCTGAAGAAGTTGTAGGGGCGTCCCTCCGTGGACGCCCCGAAACTTCTCACCTTGGGGCGCCCTCGGAGGGGCACCCCAACAGAATCAAAGCCTCGGGACTTTGGTCTCAATAGCCTCGTAATTGTTCACGGTAACCTTCAAAGTTGCGCTGCATCTCGCCCAGACTATCGCCGCCAAATTTTTCGCGCATGGCAGCCGCCAGCACTAAGGCAACCATGGCTTCGCCAATGACCCCGGCCGCCGGCACCGCCGTAATATCTGACCGCTCAAAAGCTGCGGACTGCTCCTCTTTAGTTGCGATATCAACCGATCGTAACGGCTTGCGTAACGTGGAAAGCGGTTTCATGTGACCCCGAATCCGAATCTCTTCGCCGTTAGTCACGCCGCCTTCCAGGCCACCGGCGCGATTAGTTTCGCGGATGAAGTCTTTCGTTTCGTTGTTATAAGCAATCTCGTCGTGAACTTCGGAACCAGGCAAGCTACTCGCTTCGCTGCCTGCGCCGATCGCCACAGCCTTCACCGCCGGAATGGACATAACTGCTTGCGCTAATTGACCATCAAGTTTCAGATCCCAGGCGGTATGAGAACCCAAACCGGGAATAATTCCACGCGCGACGACTTCGAAAATGCCGCCCAGCGTATCGCCAGCCTCGCGCTTCTGATCGATCGCCGCAATCATCTGCTGCTGCACGGCGGTGTCAGCACAACGAAGCGGCGCGTCGTCCGGAATTGCGGCTATTTGATTGAAGGTCAACTCAAGCGGCTGTTCCGGGATGCCCCCCAGCTGAATCACATGACTGCGCACTGCAGCACCGAACGTGGCTAACAATTGTTTGGCGACGGCGCCGCAGGCGACTCGTGAAGCAGTTTCACGCGCTGATGCTCGCTCCAGCACATTCCGCAAATCGCGCGTACCAAACTTTTGACCGCCTGACAGATCAGCATGCCCAGGGCGCGGCCGGGTCACACTCCGCGCTTTCTCCGCTGGCAATTCACGCGGTTCGGACGCCATAACATCCGACCAGTTTTGCCAGTCATTATTATTAATGATCATGGCCAATGGTGAACCGAGGGTCAGGCCATGACGGACACCACTCAAAATCTCCACCGCGTCTTGTTCGATCTTCATCCGGCCGCCGCGTCCATAACCCCACTGGCGGCGTTTCAATTCATGGTTGATTTGCTCAACTGATATGGGCAAACCGGCAGGCAGACCTTCAATGATCGCGACAAGCGCGCGACCGTGTGATTCGCCTGCGGTGGTGAAATGCAACATGAAAAAGTCGTCAATAGTCAGTAGTCATACATAGTAGATAGTGGTTCGTAGTTTGTTTAATGACAAACGCGGCCTACTAACCACGGACTACTGACCACCCACTACTCACTACTGAATCAAAGATACGCCTCATCAAAAATATTGCCTCGTCCCAAAATCCCAGCCGGGTCGAAAGCCTTCTTTAACGCCGCCATCTCCTGCAGATGCTTCTCGCCGTACAGTTCGCGCAAATATTCGCGCTTGAGCTTGCCGATACCGTGTTCCGCGGAAATTGTGCCACCCACCTTCACTGCGTGGCGCACAAACTTCCAATAGAGCTCTCGTCCCTGCGCTGCTTCGCCGTCATCGCGCGGCAGGATATTCACATGCACGTGATTGTCGCCAATGTGACCGAAGATCGTGTAGCGCAGCTTGCTTGTGCTCAGTGAGTTCTCGTAGAAGGCGAGCATACCCGCGAACTCTTCATCAGGCACCGACATATCAGTCGAGATTTTTCTTTGGTTATAGCGCGCAAACCATTCGTTCATCAGCACCGGTAAGGCATGCCGGAACTCGCGCAGCTTCGCCTGATCTGGTTCGTTAGCTGCGAACCAGGATTCGTCGATCAAGGCCTCGTGCTTTTCCAGCAACGCCAGCCATTCGCTCATCACCTCGTCCTCTGAACTTGCAGTAATCTCCTGTTCGAAAAATACGGCGCCTGTGGCTGCTGCCGGAATCGAGTCGTACTTCTGTCGCAGAAATGCCAACGATTCTCGATCAAAGTACTCCAGGGCGCGCGCATCGATCAGTCTTCTTCTGTGGGCACTCTCCGCATCGGGATGCGAAAGCTTGCGCCGGTCGGTCACCTCAAGTGCCTTGTCCATTAGTGGCCCCAGCCTACCTGGCTCCTGGCGCTCGCGATTAGCCAGCGACCGAGTCCTGGCCTCGCTCACAAATTCTAAAAGCTTGACGTTGGCACTAAAAAAAATGACTCCACTTAAGATGGCCTGCGGCTTCGGAATCAGGTCGACCTCGATTTCGCTAATCACTCCGAGGGTTCCTTCACTGCCGATGAACAGATCGACGGCATCCATGCCGGGCGCGACGAAATATCCGGCAGCATTCTTGCGCACGGGAGGCATGTGATAGGAGGGCAGGGTTGCCTCGAGGGTGTGACGCGCAGACAAAGGAATCTTGATTTGGTTAGCACAATCGGCGTGAAACTCACCCCGGCGCAGATCGAGTATCTCCCCAGTCGCCAGACAAACTTTCAGTCGTTCGATGTAGTTTCGCGTGGGTCCATATTTAAAGGAGCGAGCCCCGGACGCATTCGTCGCCACATTGCCGCCAATGAAACAACCGCGCTCCGTCGGATCGGGCGGATAAAAAAGACCCTGCGCCTCAACAAATCGTTGCAAGTCAGCGAGCACTACGCCTGCTTCGACGACTGCGCGGCCACCACCACTCTTATCATGGCCGAGGCTCTTGATTTGATTTAGGTTGTCAGTGGCGAGGACGATGCCACCGAATGGGACGCGGCCGGCAACCGTACCGGTCCCGGCGCCCGACACCGTCACCGGCGTGTTCTGTTGCGTAGCTTGCGCCAGAACTTCCACCACTTCTTCCGCACTCTGCGGAAAGACCACGCGCTCAGCGTTTCCGGCCTGCATGTAGCTGGCGTCGGAAAGATAGGACTGGATCTCGTCAGTATTGGACTTGGTCAGCATGATTCGGTCTTAGGTCTTTGGTTTTAGGTCTTTGGTCTTTGCTCGCTGGCGCGTGTTGAACTAATAGGTCTTGCTAGGTTCAGAATTCTAAGTCCAAAGATCAAAAACCAAAGACCATCTATGTCAGCTGTAGCTCGCGTTCGCGAAGATACTTAATTCGATCGCGATACTCTGCCGCCTTCTCAAATTCAAATCGCTTGGCCGCGGCGCGCATTTCACCCTCGAGGCGCGCGATGGTGGCGTCGATATTCGCCGCCGTGTATTCCTCCATCTCATCCAGATCCAGCGGCACTTTGAAGTAATCGGCTTCGGACGCGGTAATGAGACTCGTTTCGATGGCCTTCACAATTGTGCGCGGCGTAATTCCCTGTTCTTTGTTGTAGGCTGCCTGAATCTCACGGCGGCGGCGCGTCTCATCGATCGCACGTTTCATCGAATCAGTTACGCGATCGGCGTAAAGGAGCGCTTTGCCAGCTACGTTGCGCGCTGCGCGCCCGATAGTCTGAATCAACGATTGCTCGGAACGCAGAAACCCTTCTTTGTCGGCATCAAGAATCGCTACCAGGGAAACCTCAGGCAGATCCAGACCCTCCCGCAGGAGATTGATCCCCACCAGGACATCAAACTCACCGCGCCTCAGATCGCGCAGAATCTTGATTCGCTCGAGAGTTTCAATATCGGAATGAAGATAACGCACGCGCAAATCCACCTCGGTGAAATACTCGGTGAGGTCCTCGGCCATTCTCTTTGTCAATGTGGTTACGAGCACCCGTTCGTTTCGTTCTGCACGTAGCCGGCATTCTTCCAGCAGGTGATCGATCTGGCCTTTCACCGGATGGATTTCTACTTCCGGATCCAGCAAGCCAGTGGGTCGGATGATCTGTTCGATAACTTCACCACCGGACTTCGTCAATTCATAAGGCCCGGGCGTCGCGGAGACGTAAATAGTCTGACCGATACGGGCTTCAAATTCGGCAAAGTTCAAAGGCCGATTATCCATTGCGGAGGGCAAGCGAAAGCCATACTCGACGAGCGTGCGCTTGCGAGACTGGTCGCCCTCAAACATGCCGCGTACCTGCGGTACCGATTGATGCGATTCATCGATCACCATGATCGTGTCGCGGGGAACGTAATCCAGCAGGGTTGGGGGCGGCTGGCCCGGCTTCTTGCCAGTCAGATGTCTGGAGTAGTTCTCGATACCGCGACAAAAACCCATTTCCTTGATCAGCTCGAGGTCAAACATTGTGCGCTGATGGAGGCGTTGTGCTTCAACTAGCTTGCCTTCAGCAATCAACTTCGGCTCCCACCAATCGAGTTCTTCCCGAATAGACTTGAGCGCACGTTTGATCGTGCTTCCCGGCATCACGTAATGCGTTTTGGGATAGATGGGGATCCGGGAAGTGTGCTTTTGCAAAACTTCGCCCAGCAACGGATCGATCGTCGAAATTGAATCAATCTCTTCGCCCCAAAGTTCAATACGCAGGGCCTGGTCCTGATAACTCGGAAACACTTCGACGACGTCGCCCCGCACGCGAAACGTGCCACGTTGGAAGTTAATGTCCGACCGCTCATATTGCAGCTCTACCAGTTTCTGTAACAGCGACTCGCGCGCGATTCGCGTCCCCGGCTCAAGAAAAAGCAGCATGCCATAGTAAGCATCCGGATCACCCAGTCCATAGATACAGGAGACACTCGCCACTACGATCACGTCGCGGCGTTCGAAAAGTGCGCGCGTGGCAGACATGCGCAGACGATCAATCTCGTCATTAATCGTCGCTTCCTTTTCAATGTAGACGTCGGAGGCGGGAACGTATGCTTCAGGCTGATAGTAATCGTAATAAGAAACGAAATACTCAACAGCGTTTTCCGGAAAGAGCGATTTGAATTCCTGGTAGAGCTGGGCGGCGAGAGTCTTGTTGTGAGCCAGGACGAGGGTGGGTCGTTGAGTACGCTCAATCACACTGGCAACAGTAAAAGTCTTGCCACTACCAGTGATGCCAAGCAGAACCTGATCTTTCGCGCCATCTTGCAGACCACGGACGATGGCTTCAATAGCCTGAGGCTGATCGCCTTTAGGCTGATACTCCGAGCTGATTTTGAAACGCATTGATTCATGAATAGTAAATCGTGAGTCGCAAAATCGTGAAATGGGCAGTCAACGCCGGTTACCTTAGCTTGCTGTACGGGCGGTACTCCGTGGTCGCAACGTTTTGAAATGGGGCCTCACGAAGGAACGCCTCTACAGAATTTGAATAACAGCATCACACTCAACTCGATCCATCTGTTGGCGTCTCACGCGGCTGTGTGCTGAGCTGGTAGATGGCTTCCATCACCGCGGACCGCACCTCAGCAGGCAGGATCCGTTTTACTGCGAGGCGCTTCAGAGCAGGCAGAATCGCAACTTCACCGCTTAAAGCAAGCAGTTCAATTAAGGCGAGGCGCAACTCGATACTTGGATGATCCTCGAGCAACTTCAAGAGCGGCTGAACCTCTCCCGCTTTTGCGACCAGGAACAGCAATGAAATTGTGCTGTATGCGTTTTTCTGGCGCCCACTGTTCAGAGCCTGAATCGCATCACTCACCAGGCCTGAGCCAGCTAACGCTTCGCCGATCGTACGTCGTCGAGCCGGCGTGCCTTCACG
Organism: Pyrinomonadaceae bacterium; assembly: GCA_049283975.1. Classification (GTDB taxonomy): domain Bacteria; phylum Acidobacteriota; class Blastocatellia; order Pyrinomonadales; family Pyrinomonadaceae; genus PSRF01. The sequence continues at coordinate 6,356 of JBAPXA010000069.1, forward strand.
TAAGGCGCTGTTGAAGAAAGTGGCGGCGAACTCGGGGTTAACTCGATATAGCTCACGCGCGGCTTGGTTGCGGACTTCGCGCGAAGGGTCTTCCAGGAATTCTGTAATTGTCTCTAATGAATTTGCCTCGGCGACTGTAGTCAGTTGCGACATGGCCGCGACTTCCTTTTGCGCCCGTCGTTTCGCAAGTTCGACCGCAGCGCGGCGCAGAGTTTCTTGTTCTTGGCGCCAGCGCTCGTCATCAGTGCGCCGGGAGCCTTCCGACTCGCGCCGGGGACTATTGTTCGTGGCTGCCGGAGACGCCACGTTGGGTATGTTTGCCGTTTGTAATGATGGATCTCTGGTGAGGGCCTTCTTGTGCATTAGATATCCTCAGCACAGTAGCTTGAGGTAAGGCCGCCTGAGATGAATGGCTGGATGAGATGCTGAGCCACTGTTTTCAGCAAGCGATTAAGAGTTTTGGTGACGCTCAACGTTTTTTGAGCTGTCACTCGCTGCCTAATGAAAACCGTTAGGCAGTTGTTTCGCTGGCTTGATTGCTCGAATTTAGCGACCCGTTCGTCGGTCCCTCGTGACCCGTAATGCCGTCGCTCGAGTCGACTACCGTGAACCCCTCCACATCGAAGACGTCTCCACTGTTTGCAGCGGCGTGGGCCGCCAGACTCAAAGGAGGCCGGCTTGAAGTAACATCCGGCTCGGACACATTGAGAAGACTTGCCTCGCCCTCCTCGTCACTTGCGGAAAACAATCTGAACTTGGTGACAACTAATTGAGTAACATCTAGACCGAGTGCACTGTCGAGCTCGCAGAGCTGCTCAGCGATTACACGTTGCGAAACTCTCTCGAAAGCCTGGCTGAGCTCATGCCCCGCGACTGCGGCTTCATCGGCCAGGATCAGTTCGAAGTTCTGTCCCGCGCGAACGCGATGTCGTGCATGATTGTGAAGCAGTACGGCGGCTTGATTATGAATTCGATCAGTGGCAACCACGACGAGATGCGAGGCTTCGGTATCAACCTCCAAATCGATGGCCCAGCGCGCAAAGGCCGGAGTTAATTCCCCATCCCGCGCCACAATCAGAAAAGACTCGCCGCAGATATTGGACATCATTTGGCCGTAGCCTTCGCCCTCTGCCGGGCCTACTGCGATCTCGCTTTCAGCGATACCCATTTCACGCAGAATGTGATGCAGGCGGCTAATCAACCACGACCCGTCTTCGAGCAACGACTCCGCCAACACCGTGGGAGCAATCACTTCTTCAACTTTCTCATCGGCAACCGGCGAACCGCACTCGCTGCAAGTCGCATCGCTCACCGTCACTACCGCCAAAGCATTAGCAGTGGGCAGTCGAAATAGCGCGTGCCCTGTCTTGCGGCAGCTTACTTGCACTTCGCGCTCAACTAATCCGGCGTCTTCCAGTCTGCTGATGGAAAAGTTATCGGTAGGTGACACGTCTCCGGTAAGCAGTTTCGAGG